>DCXE01000087.1:0-8288 GCA_002328295.1 Candidatus Peribacter sp. UBA2144
GTGCCAGCTTGGAACATACCAATTGCGAAGGAAGCGTTGTTGTCGGAGTAGGTTCCAAAGTAAATCGAAGCGAGCTTAAAGATGTTGTAATATTTGAAGGATCGACGATTGAGGACTGTAATCTGGAAAACTGTATTATTGACCTCAATTGCTCGCTTAAGGGTGTGGATTTAAGGGGGAAGATGATAAGGGAAAAGACGAATCTGACTAGCAAAAAGTAATTATTCCCCTTAGACTTAGGCTCCTATGAAAAAATTATTCCTTATCTCTTCATTTTTGCTTCTATCCGCCTGCGGAGAACCAACTTTGGTACTTGACGTTGAATACTTCACAGATGAGCCCGAATTATTGGACATTTTGGAAACTGCGACAGAAAACGTTATAGAAAGAATGGCATTTGCGATCGAAAATCAGGTTCCGGATATAGAGGTTAAAAACAAGGGAGATAAACTCAGGTTTACAGTCGGGCTAATGCATAAAGCCACAGCCGATCAATTGGCTGAAAGCTTGGCAAGGCCTTTGGATGTTGTTTTCGCATTACAAGCAGAAGAAGGCGACACTCCTGACATTACTAACGAGAATTACGGCGACTTCGTAAAAACCGATTTGGCAGGTGAACATATTCAATGGGTATCCGCAGAAGGGCGCGAAAGCGAAGACTCAGGAGAAGCCAATGTTGCAATATCATTGAAAGAAGATGGCAGCAAGATTTGGAGCGATATTGTTGAAAGCAACGCCGGCAGAAAGACAGGCCTCTTTGTACGCGGAGGACTTGTGTCTCTGACAACTGTAAAAGAGGGAGGAACCGGCTCTACAATTTATATATCAGGAATCCCTAGCTTCACACTTGCACGTATATTCTCGGAAGATATTGTTGTTGGGACGTATGCTAAGTTTAAAGTGGTCAAATAGCTGATCTGCTCGTCAAAGTTTTTCGGTAAAAACCCTCCCACAACCTTGCGAAAATCTCTACAATGCCCGCAATGCTTAATTCCCGTTCTCGCCTTTGGCCGTCTCTGACTATCGTAATTGCGATTTTGGTCGTGGTTATAGCATTGCCACAGGAGAAACGCACATGGGTCCCCTCTTTTCTAAGGATTCCTAAGCTTCATTACGGTTTGGATCTGATTGGGGGTACTCAATTGGATTTTAGAATCTCTGAAAGAGAAATGAGGGAACAGACAGAATCGTTGGAGGCAGATATCGTAACTATGGAAAAAGAAGGAGCTCCTCCGGATAAGCTTAACGCTGCTCGATCTCAGATAATTGCTCTTCAGGAACAACAGCAGACAATTGTCGAAGCTATACGCACAGTTCTGGAACGACGCATTAATGCACTTGGTGTTAGTGAGGCAGTTATAACACCTTCATATATAGGAAACGAGAAGCACTTGTTGGTTGAATGTCCCGGAGTTGTAAACACCCAAGATTGCATCGATACTGTAGGTAAAACTATCAAGCTTGAATTTAAGGAAGAATTTACAGAGCCTACCGAAGAGTTCGAAGTTGGCGTAAATGATCGAGTTGCCAGCGCCTTATCCAGAATCACAGAAAGTGGAGAGACATTGTCACTTGTAGGACAAGACCTAAGCGACGAGCTTGGTGTAGGATTCGAAGATGAACGCGCCTACTTCTACGACGAACTACATACGGGGCTGGAAGTAATGTGGGATCGCAGTCCTTCGTCTGGTGTAAAGAAGTTTGAAGGAAGTATCTCTATCCCCGAACAAGTTGATGGAGAAATCGTATTCAACGACTATCCTGGAATTTTCCTCGCCGAAGTAACCAAGGAAAACGAGAAAGTTGCACGCGTAATCACAGATCCTGCTATTGCTTTGGAGCATTTGGCGAGTACTAATGAAGGCCTATCTTTTAAAAGCATAGAAGATCAAGTCTTAGAAAATGAATCGGATCCTATTGAACAAGCTATAAAAGCTACGATTGCTGGACGCATGCAGAACGTAAGCATTGATGAAAAAACAATGCAGATCATTTACCTTAAGTCTCTTGATAAAGGAGCGGAAGAAATGTCTGCGAGCCACATTCTGATTGCATATAAAGGAACCTTGTCCGCAGGAGAAGATGTAACTAGAACTCGATCGGAAGCGCAAGAGTTTGTAAAAGAGCTTAAAGAACGAATTGCAGAAGGTGAAAGTTTTGAAGATTTGGCTAAGGAGTTTTCCGACGGACCCTCTGGTTCGGAGGGAGGAAGCCTGGGAACCTTTGGCCGAGGTGCAATGGTACCTGTGTTCGAGCAAGCCGCGTTTGTGTTGAGTGAAGGTCAAATCAGTGAGCCAGTTGAAACCCAATTCGGTTTCCATCTTATTCGAGCAGACAGCGCTTTAATCGTTAAGCCAGACATTGCTTCATACGATGTACTTACTATTAAAGGTGACAACGCTTCTGATCTCGCTCTTAAATACAAGACCGACATGGAAAATAGAAAAGTGGAACGCGAAGAAGAAGCTGCTTATATACGTACCATTTTCTTCTCTTTGCTCCCAACAGGCTGGAAAGATACATCGCTTGATGGAAAACATTTTCAATCCGCAACGGTCACACTGGATTCAACTACTAACCTTCCTGTCGTTCAGATAATGTTCGATGCGCAAGGGGGCGAGATCTTCCATGAGCTTACAAAGAATAATGTTAGCAAAAGAATCGCAATTTTTGTGGGAGGACAATTGGTCTCTGCACCAACGGTTCAGACGGAGATTGCAGGAGGAATCGCGATAATCACCGGAAGCAGAACATTCGAAGAGGCAAAGACTCTCGCACAGGATCTAAATACAGGTGCAATTCCGGCTCCTATCTATCTGACAGGCCAAAGAACTGTGGAGGCTACTCTCGGTGCACAAGCACTCCAGACCTCTGTAAAGGCTGCTCTGATCGGCATCGCTATCCTTATGCTCTTTATGATCTTGATGTACAGACTTATGGGGCTTTTGGCAAACTTGGCATTGTTTGTTTACGCTCTGATATTTTTGACAGTGCTTAAGCTTCCTCTGTTCCTTCTGTCTGACCAGTACATTGTTCTGACTCTCGCAGGAATGGCCGGAATAATTCTCTCGATTGGAATGGCAGTTGATGCAAATATTCTAATTTTTGAAAGGATTAAAGAGGAACTTAGGAAGGGCAAATTATATAAGACCGCGGTTGAGACCGGCTTTGAGCGTGCATGGCCAAGCATTCGCGATGGTAACGTTTCAACGTTTATAACCTGCATAGTCCTGTTTACAATTGGGACTTCCATAGTCCGCGGATTCGCCGCAACTCTTGGTATGGGAGTCTTGATCTCTATGTTCTCTGCAATTGTTGTGACCAGATTTTTGCTGAGGCAGATTGCTAAGTCTCCTATTTCGGAAAATATGGAAATGTTCGGCATTAAAAGAGAGATAACCGAGGAATAACAAAGCAGTTACCAATGTAAACATATCTCCACTTATGTATAATCCATACAATGCTTAATACAATGGAGCTTTCACCGAATCAAGTTATTACTCTGCATGACTTCCCGTTGCATAGTGAACAAGTTCTGAAACTCTATTTCAGAATGTATCAGCAAAACTGCGGCAATATTGTTCCCACTTGTCCTGTACTTAAAAAAGATCTTGTCCAGGTAGCCTTCACAGGGAAAACGAAAGATTCTTATGATGAATATATTGCAAATAATCCCCAGGTTGATTTCTTTTTGCTCGATGGCAGTCACAAGACAACAGCTGCAACGCTCGCCAGAACACCATTGAGCGTAATAGTCTTTGAAAAAGATGAAGACATACAAGAAGCAAAAGAACTTGTAATCAAAGGAGAACTATTAAGCCTAACAGTTGGAGACTCTATTCAAGAAAATGTAGAAATATTAAAGGGGTACTTCGATAAAAAGCCTATTTTTCAAACAGTTGAAGAAAAAACTTTACTTTTAATTGAAGAAATCAAAATACCTAACTACATGATTGAGTTTTATCATCAATAGAACAACAATAAATTAATTATACTCCGGATTAGCTGTACCTTGTCCTCCAAGTTCAGGATCAACTTCAGCGAGCCATGTAAGCAGTTTCCCTCTATCCTCTTTGCCTGTCATCATTGCATCCACTCTGTTCCATGTGAATTCGCGTGATGCTTTTAGCATCAAGTCCTGACCCTCTCCGTAAACTGACGCGGGCTGACCTTCTCTGTGAGCTTCCGGTGATTTTCCTGTATCCATATTTGCTTTTATCTCCGCATGCCCTTCGTTAGCCAGCAAAGAAACATAAACTTGCGTTGTATGAGCGAATTCATGTCTGCCCGCATGATCCATTTGATCAATTTCGGAATGAGTTCTTAGATTTGCAAAACGATCTTCATTTAATTCTTCTGTTCCGTCTTCCCCAACCATCGCCTGCCCCAATCTTGAACTATCTCCTAAGTTTCTGAGTGTCATATCTCTATTCTTCTGTGTCGCCTTTTCAACTATCCCCTCTCTTTCTTCAGCAACTACTCTTAGCTCTAGATCAACAGCTGTTTCTGCTCCATCATCTCCTTTTGCTTCGTCCAAAAGCATCTGATGCAGATCTGCTTTGAAACGACTTCCAAATGCACCGACATTTTCAGCTGAGCGCGCGGCTTGCTGTTGTATGCGGTCCACCTGTTCTACCGGGTCTTCCCAGGTTGCCGTTGTTTCTTGGTTTGGTCGCACGGCTTTAGAATAAGGAATACCTATTCTAAAACAATAAAGGAGTTCTTTGAAGCGTTATGTGGAGTATTTTTTGGCTTCTGTAAGCCAATTATTTGCGGTCGTACAAAAGGAACGTATATGCGTATGCGTGATCCTGATCGATTTCGTGTCGCTCTTCTGACTTTAGCTCCCATTCATTTTCATCAAATTCAGGAAAGAAAGCATTGCCGTCTTCGATGGCTGTGTGAACTCGAGTTAGATCTATTCGGTTAGCAAGTAACAAAGCCTGCTTGTAAATCTCCCCTCCTCCAATAATCGCAACCTCCTGCTCATCACTGACCAGATCCAAGGCCTCTTCAATCGAATGCACAACTTCACAACCTTCAACTTCGATTTTCTGACGCGTTACTATTATATTTTTTCTGCCGGGCAGAACTCTGCCGATTGAATCATGTGTTTTTCTGCCCATAACAATTGGCTTACCCTTTGTTGCATCATGAAAGTGCTTAAAATCTTTTGGGAGATCCCAAGGAATTCCTCCATCTTTTCCAATGACATTGTTTTCCGATGCTGCAGCAACTAATGAAATAATCATGAGTACAATATAGCGTGTCATGGTGAGCCCTGTCGAACCATGACATTAAACAGCAATGGGAGCTTTAATAGCTGGATGCGGATCGTAATTAACAACTTCAATATCATCAAAAGTAAAATCAAAGACTGATTTAATCTCCGGATTCAGTTTTAACTGAGGCAAGGAACGAGGCTCACGCTCTAACTGAGTAATTGCTTGATCCAAATGATTCAAATACAAATGAACATCACCGAAAGTATGGACAAAGTCACCAACTTCTAAACCACATTCCTGTGCAATCATGTGCGTTAGCAGACTGTATGATGCAATATTGAACGGTACACCAAGGAAATAGTCCGCTGAGCGTTGATAAAGCTGGCAACTTAACTTGTTATTGAGCACATAGAACTGAAAAACAGTGTGACAAAGAGGAGGAGCAGAGGTTTTTCCGCTTATAAGCTCCTGAATATCTGCAACATTCCAACCACTGACCAGAAGTCGCCTGGAAGTTGGATTAGTTTTAATCTCTTCAATCACATTTTTTATCTGATTAATCTCTTCTCCATTCTTACCAGTCCATCTGATCCATTGTTTGCCGTAAACAGGACCAAGATCGCCCCACTTATCTGCGAAATCTGAGCTTTCTTTGATCTTTTCCACAAATTCATCAAGCGACTCACCCTGATACTCGTCACTCGCCTTATATCCTTCATAAGGCCACTCGTTCCATATCCTTACGTTGCGATCGACTAAGTATTTTATATTTGTATCGCCCTTTAGGAACCAGAGAAGTTCGTGGGTAATCCCCCTCATATAGACCTTCTTGGTTGTAAGAAGCGGAAATCCTTCCTGCAGATTGAATCTGATTTGTTCCCCAAACAAGCTCAGCGTACCGGTTCCGGTACGATCATCCTTTCGAACACCTTCGTTCATTATTTTACTTAGGAGATTTAGGTACTGTTTCATGGAGCACCATCATAAGATGGAAGATATTTCTCCTCAAGCTCTATTCCAATATTTCCTATTGGAGTCGAGACAAGCAAGGCTTCAAATGCCTTAAACCAACCAAATTGGAAAGAAATTGCCGTTACAATCAAAATCACTCCTGCAACTTGTTTAACTCGGCCTGAGTATTTGCATAAGCTCCTAACTGAATGAACAGCCCCTGCCCTCCGTAACCGATCAAAAGAAGCGGAATCGCAGTTCCAAGTCCATAAGCAAGTAATGAGAGCAGGGCTTCTAGCCCTGGTTGTTCTCTGACCAACGTGAAAGCAAAGCTTAAAGCCGGACCTGCGCATGGAACCCATACAAGCCCAAGTGTCAGGCCAATAATGAACGCAGTTAATGGATTATCTTGGCCCAACTCTTCTTGCGCCTTGTGTTGTATGTCTGTTCCTAAACTTTGTAGTTTGACTGCAACCTTTCCGCCTATTTGCATCGCAACTAATCCCGAAAGTATTGCGATCAGAACTGCGATTAATCCAGCATCAAGAAAGAAAAAACCTCCGATTACCGCTCCGGCATTCCAAATATGCTTGTTGTGCGTAACGAATCCGAGACCAAACAAAAGTAAAATCAAATATGTTGCCGTTCGCATGTGCACTTCTACTCCGATAAAGTTTTTAGGACTAAAATCAGAAGAAATGTGAAACCAATGAAGCTTACAAGCATTCCTGCAACCGTAAGAAGTGGTCTAAGTTTGCTTTTGCCCGCAATGCTGACCCCGAGTACTATCGGGATCAGCGGAAGTATGCACGGGAGGAGAATCGTTAGAACCCCTGCTATGAAAAGCGCTATGTAAGTGCTCACAAATTAAGTTGAAAGAAGAGACTTTAGTGCATCCGATGTAGGACCGGGCAACACTTTGACTACGTTACCCTTTTTGTCCAATCTAACAAAGGTGTGTTGCATATTTACGCCAAATCTTTTCCTTAGATCCATATTCGAATCGTAATCAACCTTGTAAATCGGGAGCATATCCTGCGACGGATACAATGACTTGAGGTTCTTATCTTCTTTGACACAGCTTGGGCACCATGTGGCGCGGAAGAATAGGACGGACTCTTCGCCATTACCAATTACACCACCGCTGAAGTCCTTATATTCAGCCGCACTTGCCTTTGGAACTGCTCGAGTTGGCTGAGCTTTTTGAGCTTGGGCTACGGGACGCGGCTTCGCTCCAGCATCTGACCTTTTCTGAGGAGTTGTATGTCCACACGCGCTAAGTGTGATCGCTGCAATAATTGCTATTGGAATAAAACGCATAATAAAGAAAGGAATAAGATAAATACGACATTATAGTAAATGGTCTCTAGTTCCTAATCGGTGAGGGATGTTACAAAAAACCACTTTTCACTCTTCACTATTCACTTTTCACTTTTAATTTCAGACGAAGGACAATCTGACATAAACACACAATTACGACATTTCCTATTCTTTGCCGTACACACTTCCCTACCGTGGCTGATCATTAAGGTATTGAATCTGCCCCAATGCTTTTTTGGGACGAGCTTCATCAGATCTTTTTCGATTTTTTCGGGCGTTGAATTCTTAGTAAGTCCAAGTCTCTGACTCAAACGCATCACATGCGTGTCGACTGCGATGCCCTCGAGCTTGTTAAAAGCTGCATAAAGAATTATTGCCGCTGTCTTTCTTCCAACTCCGGGAAGCCCGGTCAACTCTTCCATAGTTTTTGGTATCTGAGCTTTGTGTTGTTCGCTGATGATTTTACTCAAGCCCTTAATATATTTGGTCTTAACTCTAAATGTTCCGCATGGACGAATAATTCTTTCAAGTTCTTTTTGTGGCAGATCAATATAATCCTGAGCTTTTCTGCACTTCTTAAATAATTCCTTTGTGACCATATTAACTCTTTCATCTGTACACTGAGCACTTAGAACCGTTGCAACTGTTAGGTCGAGTGGAGTTTTCCAGTTTAAGAATGATTTAGGAGGATCATATAACTTGTCGAGCTCTTTGATGACACTTTCAATTTTCATACATACATTATAATCAAAAATATCCTCTGATTCTTCTGTTTCCTCTGATTCTTCTGTT
>DCXE01000087.1:8587-9117 GCA_002328295.1 Candidatus Peribacter sp. UBA2144
TGTTTCCTCTGATTCTTCTGTTTCCTTTTTTTCGTCAACAATATTCCACTACCTTCATTCTCCCACGCCATGTATAGTCCCGACCTATGCTTCCTCCACTAACCGTCTTCGACGTGGAAACTACCGGCCTTGATCCCAATAGAGGACATAGAATTATAGAGATCGCGGCCCTGAGGATTGAAAGCGGAGAAATAAAGAGGGAAGATCCTTTTCATGAGTTTGTAAATCCCGAGCGTTCGATTCCGCACGAAGCAGCACAGATAAATAAAATCAGAGATGAAGATGTAGCCCAAGCTCCTACAATCGATCAGGTGCTTCCAGGGTTTCTGGAATTCGCCTCCGGCTCTTTTCTTGTTGCACACAATGCTCAGTTCGATATGGGATTCCTAAACCGTGAGAAAGAACTATGCTGGGGATTTATAGAGCTTCCTGAACACTTTTGCACGATGAAACTGAGCCAGAGCGTGTTTCCAACAGAGTTTAGGCACAGTTTGGACGTAGTTGGACAAAGATTGGAGCTTAAATTGCCT
>DCXE01000051.1 GCA_002328295.1 Candidatus Peribacter sp. UBA2144
TCCCGTGCTCTAACCAACTGAGCTACCGTGGCATAGTAACAACTGGACAGATTATAGCACAATATGTGGCTCTACTAGCCAACTAATAACCAATAGACTTACTAGATCTCTCCAATCCAGCTAGGCCACCCTTCTTCTTTCTCAGTTTCCTCAGTAGCTTCCCCATCGCTTCCGGCTTCAACAATCGCCGGAGGAAATTCTGCATTCAGCTTGCCAATCCAATCTGGCCAATCTCCGAAAGAACGGATTGCCATCGCACTTGAATTCTGTGGCGGATCCAACTGAAAATCGTTCCAAAATAATGCAAAAGCCGGAGTACTTATAAGGCTTCCTGCAAGAATTGCGGAACTTACGAGAGTTTTTTTTAAACATAAGAATAATTGGGAATTATGAGTAGCTCACTCTACTCGGGGCTGTACCTATATGTCCAGAAGATTTTACATATATTCTATTTAAACACACCACTATGAATCGATTTAATAATGGCAAATACAGCATGTTGTGCAAAATCAATCCGCTGATTATTTTTTATCAAAGAATACCTAAACCCTCCAACACTATTTTTTATGTTCGGCAAGTAATACGAATTTTCAAGAGTATATTGAGTTAGTAAAACAAACCTCATTCCATTCCTAATGGAATCTCTATATCTTACTGTTCTTCTATGATCTCTTTCCGCTAATGCTACAACATAAGCATCATTCATTCCTTCCATATATACAGAAGTTGAATAACGAGGCGATCTTTTTGGCATCCCACCAATCTCGTCCTTGTACAAGCTTTCACGAACTTGTTCATATTTAACCATCCAATCATTCATTTCAAAAATAAATATAGCAATATTTTTATCTTTCGTAACTTCGTAAAGAATTTTATATGCTCTGGTATTCCAAGGAACAAAGGCCGTGTTTCTATTCCCACGCCAGTAATCTCTGTAATATGGAAATGCTTTACTAACCGCATTCATATATTTCGGATCATTCGTTTCTTGATAATACTTCATTAACGCCAACATAGCCTCGCCAGGGTAGTAGTCTTTTCCACTCTCACCATCGGAGTTGAATCTGGTAAGAAAAGCACCATTCCCTTTTTGTTGGCGAAGCAATCCTACTGCTAATTTTTTCTTAATGTCTTCTGAATTCGGATAAATGGGATACTCAATCAGTGCAAGAAGCATAAATGCATTGTTTGCTATCTTCCCTCCATCGATATCAAGTACACAATAGTCTCCAAACTCTTCATCTACATCACACCTCATGTTTTTCAAATAGTAATCCAGCATATCATTGATTATCGGGCTTAAGTGTTCACCACCCAGCTCATTCTGCAGCGCTGCCAAAGCCCAGCTTGTTGCCATAAGTCTAATCTCACTGCTTCCGGACTCTTCGTATTTGTCCTCGTTGGGAAAGTACTCATACTGAAGTCTTCCCGTATTTGAATTAATATTTTGTAGAAACCAGTTATGAACCATACCCAACCTACTAACAAGCAATTTTTTATTAATATAGTACGCATTAAATATGGCGTTTTGGCGGTATGTTTCGAACGTTACGTTGTACTTGTTAACTTTAATAAATGAAATGGAATCATAAAGGAAAAATTTAGTATCTTTATCCTGATCACAATCTGACTTTAGTCCCGCCTTTTTGCATAACTGTTTAATTGTTTCGTTAAAATCATATTGCTTTGTGATGGGAACAGATTCTTTGAAAGTGGCATGCTTATCTCCATTCTCTACCTCCAATCCATGTATACCAGGAGCAAAATCCGTCTTCAATTTGTCTTTGCCTCCATCTACTTTCCTTCTCCCGTACAAATATGTAACTTCAAAATCCAAATCTTCTATCTCCTCTTTCTTCACTTTTTCACCAAAACGATCATCATCTGCACATCGTTTAACTGCTGATGCAATATCTTCCTTACCCCAACTAGTTTGCCCTCTGTCTGCCTTACCTCTCATGAAACACCTTGTCTTCCCATTATTGTACAAAGTTACAAAAACTTTTTCATATCCGATAATTTCAGGTATAGCTGGCAACTGAGTATCTTTATCGAAATTCCTATCCAATATCGCACGTACATACTTTATTATTGCACCTTTTTCAGCCCTGCTAAGCCTGGCAGGATGCAAAGGAACATTCTCTCGTATAAGAGAAATTCCATGCTCGCCATTTGTACCACACGCTGTAAGCGCGAGAGCAATCAACATAGTTGTAAGCATTCTTCTCATAGTCGATGGATGTAAATTACAATTACTCGAGCACTCCATTCTCTAATGCCTTGAGCAGAGCAAACACTGCATGTTGCACGTAATCGATACGCTGTTCATTATTTGTAAGAGTCTTCCTGAAACCTCCAATAGCCTTTTCTGGATTTTTTAAGTAAAAGGAATTTTCCGGTATGTATTGTGTGAGCAATATGAAACGCAATGCTTTCAATACTGAATCCTTATATTTAGCCTCGCGGGTCTTGTCACCAATCAGTCTTGCAACTACGTAAGCATCGTTTAATCCTTCCACATAAACAGAAGTTGAATACCTTGGCTCTAGTGGGGGGAATCCTCCGATTTCATCTTCATAAGGACTTGCGAGTGCTTGTTGAGTTTTAATCATCCAATCAGTCATTTCGAAAATAAACTCTGCTAATTCTTTATTCTTATTTTCTTCGTATAGCAGGCGGTACACTTGGGTATGCCAAGGAATAAACGCAGTGTTTTTACCTTTGCGCCAGTATTTTCTGTAATAAGGAAATGCATTTTCTACAGAAGTTTTATACTTCTCGTCCTTTGTATCCTGATAGTGCATCATAATTGCTAGCATTGCTTCTCCTGGATAGAAATTCGCTCCCGAATTTCGATCCGAGTTGAAATAGGTTCTATACGAACCGTCTGCTTCTTGCTGATTAAGTACACCTTTTGCAAATTTTTCCCTTAAATCGGCTGAGTTTGGATATTCCTTCGCTTCCAATAAAGCCATTATCATGAAAGCGCTGTAAGCGAGCTTCGATGTATCTTTGATTTCTAGATAGCAGTAGTCATCTTCACACTTAATATATTCCAAGTAGTAGTCCAAAGACTTGCTAATTAAATTATTTAATGATGAATCATTTAGATGATTTCTCATTGTTGCGACACCCCATAATGTTGCAAGCTGCCTGACATGATTATTGTCATCTGAATACTCGTCATCGCTTGGATAATACATATATTCGAGCAAGCCGGTTTTGTGATTTATATTGTTCTTAAACCAATCGCGAGACAAAAGTACTCTATCATTAATCATATCTTCACTGATTTCTGAAACGTCAAAAAGAATGTTTTGACGGCTCAGATCGACTATTTCTCCCTTTCTGTTTCCCTTGAATTCAACAGTGTCATAAATATTAATCTTTGTTCCAGGCTCGTCGTAGCATGTTTTGCTTAATCCCGCTTTTTTACAAAGCTTTTTCAAAGCTTTTTTGTGGCTCAAGTTACTCTTGATGGCAACCGATGCTTTGTAATAAGCGTTGTCCGAACCTTGCGCAATCTCAAAGCTGTGTACCCCCAACTCAATCTTTTTTTTCGCAGCACTCAATCCCCCTTTAATTTCTCTTTTGTTATAAAGGTACGTTGCAGTTATTTCAGTATCATTGATTTCACTCCTCTTGGTTTCGCCACCAAAGCGACTGTCGCCAATGCATCTCTCTGTTGCAGTGCTAATATCAACCTGACCGGGATTCGAATCTGTATCTTTGCCTTTTCCACTCTGGCAACATCTTATTTGATTATCGCCAATAAAAGTGATAAATACTTTGTGGTAATTACTAATTATTGGAAACTCTTTGGGAGGATTAGCATTTTTTCCGAACTCCGAGTCCAGTGCTGCATAGGCCTCTGCAATAACCGCGTGTTTCTCATTTAAATTCAGTCCTGCGGGAGTGAGTGATTCGTCCACTCTAACTGGACCTACCGGGTTATTAACGACTTTAACTTGAACTTGCTTATTGGGCATATTCACAGCAATTACTGCAGCAAATACTACAAATACGACAATAAATACTATATTTTTCATATGATTAGAGGTGTGGTAATAAGTTTATGGGACTCTACCAAAATGATATTAAGGTACGTATTGACGCATTAGTATAAGTGAGGTTATTTGTATATAATCTCACTATGCAAAGTCCAATTCTATTATGCTTACACGGCTGGGGAGGGAGTTCTGAATCTTTCAATGAATTACGCGATGCTCTTGATAATTCTGACTTAAAAATCCTGACACCGGACCTCCCGGGCTTTGGAAACGAGCCTGAACCTGATCATCCCTTCTCCGTAGATGACTTTGCATCATGGACTGAGCAGTGGCTCGGTAGAAAATTGAATGAGCTGTCAATTGTCAATTGTCAATTGTCAATTGTTGGCCATTCCTTTGGAGGAAGAATAGCAATAAAGTTAGCTACCAGAGGTAATCTTAAAATTGATCATCTCTTTTTATGTGCATCTGCAGGAATCAAAAGGCCTAAACATATAAAAAGGGTTATTAGCCTCTCGATCGCAAAGACCGGCAACGCTATATTATCCATTCCGGGACTAAGAATTTTGAAAAATACTGCAAGATCATTACTTTATAAAGCCCTGCGTGTTCATGATTACGAACAAGCTTCCGCTTTGATGCAAAAAACTCTTGTTAAGGTTACCAAAGAAGATCTGAAGCCGTATTTGAAGGAAATCAAGATCCCAACTGATATATTCTGGGGCGAGAACGACAAAATGACTCCAATTGCTGATGCCCATATTATGAAAAAGGAGATTGAAGGAAGTACGCTCCATACTTTCCCTGACGTAGGACATCGAATTCATAGGGATAAAGCTGATAATATTGCAGAGGTAATTCTGTCAAAGATTGGCTAAAATAAGCTATCCTGTGCCTCCAAATGAGCCCCTATCTTCTTGCCATCATCACAACAATAGCATCAGCCTCTCCGCTGGTGATTTTTGCTTACCTTTGGCAAATAAAGGAATGGAGAATAGACCGTTTGCGAGAGCATCTAAGAAGTGAGGGGGCACTTAGGCAATTGTTCGGAATATACAGGCCTGCGATATTGATAATTTTTGGAATCCTTGGATTCTACGGTTTCCTTCCTGACTGGATCATCATAACTATCGTTGGTTATTTGGCAGTGAGTATTCTTCAGCTTCTTTTAAATAAGCATCCGAAACCGGTCTGGACCAAAAAAGCAATTACTTTGGTCACTACTGCGTTGATTCTTACTTTGATTTCCAGCTTGCCATACAAACAACAAACATCCAACTACCATTTGGTTTTTATACCACTGCTCCAACCTCTATTCCTAATGGTCTCCGCAATTCTTTGGTCTCCTATTGATAAAGTGCTAAAGAGACGAATAATGAATAGAGCAAAAAAGATCAGGAGTAACAGGAAAGATCTGGTCGTAATTGGCATCACGGGAAGTGTTGGAAAAACAACAACCAAAGAACTTCTTAAACATCTATTGGAGGAAATGAATGTGATTTCTACTCCAGAACACGTGAACACAGAAATGGGTGTTTCCGGATGGATTAGTTCCAAACTTCCAAAAAGTCCTGAAGCAAAAGTAATGATCGTAGAAATGGGCGCTTACCGGGAAGGTGAGATATCACTTCTTTGTAAAATTACCGAGCCCACGATTGGAGTAGTATCGTTTGTTGGAACTCAACACATCGGCTTGTTTGGATCACAAGAAGCTTTGATGAATGCTAAAGCGGAACTTATTGAATCGTTGCCATCCGACGGCCATGCATTTTTAAACGCTGATAGTGAATTATGCGCGCAACTTAAAGACAGAGCGCCTTGCCATACCACTCTCGTAAGCACCGGAGGCCCCTCTGACATTGAGGCATTTGATATTGAAGAGACTTCACATGGAATTGAATTCTTACACAAGGAAATTCGTTTCTTTGTTCCTATCCATGGAACACACAACGTGACTAATGTACTTCTTGCTATCGCTGTTGCCTCTCATCTCGGAATGAACCTTGAAGATATCGCAAATAAACTTAGCAATTATCGCCCTGCAATGCATACTTTCGCAATTCGAAAGGATGAAAGCATCATAATTCTGGATGATACGCATAACGCAAGCCCCGCCAGCTTCAAAGCAGCAATAACTTGGGCTAAGTCTCAACCTTTCGAGCATAAAACACTCCTCACAAGCGGACTTATTGAACTTGGAACCTCACAAGACCATGTACATAAGGAACTTGGAGCATTATCTAAAGGGGTTTTTAATCGAATTGTTTTTTTAAACAGAAAAAGAGCCTATGCATTCGAAGATGGTTACGAAAAAGACGTTGAAATATTCTCTAAGACAATTACTTCTATTCCGAATGATTCATTGCTGGTGTGTGTGGGGAGGATGTCCCAATCAACCATTCAATCAATGATTCCCGCAAGTTAATTCGTTAATTAGTTTATTCGTTGTTTCGTAATCTATGAGATCTTTGTAACCAATTTACGAATTAACGAAGTAACGAATTAACGAATGTCCTTATAATTGCTATCCTGAATACAAATGTCATTTTATCCAATCCACCACACCTTCGCACCGCACGTTAACCTGAGTTACACAGTCAGATCTCTTGGGATACTGATGGCTCCTTGGAAATGGAGACGGGGACATAGCCTTGGTCTTCTGGAAAAAAGCCTTACTGAAAGATTTTCTGCCGATACTTTCTTGTTTGCATCCGGACGCGAGGCTTTATGCGCTCTTCTTAGAGCTCTTCAACTAAAAAACGGCGAGGAAATTATTGTTCAAAGTTACACATGCGTTGCAGTACCTAATGCAATACACGCAGCAGGAGGAGTTCCGGTTTATTGTGACATTGAAAGAGATACTTTGAACATGACTGCTGATTCAGTTAATGAAGTAATCTCTCACAGGACTAAAGCAGTGATCTGCCAGCATACTTTTGGCATTCCATCTCCCACTTCTGAGCTTAAAGAGCTTTGCGACAGCAAAGGGATCGTACTTATTGAGGATTGCGCGCACATAATGCCTGATGAAACTGGGCCCGAGCAGGTCGCAAAACACGGCGATTTCATCTTCTTCAGCTTCGGCCGAGATAAAGCAATTTCCGGGATAACAGGAGGTGCAGTTCTTTCAAAAATTACCGATGTTACTCTCAGACTAAGAGCCGAACGTGCACGTTCAGTTAACTTAAATCTTCTGACTGTGCTTCGACTGCTTACTTATCCACTAGTTTACCTGATTGCTCGACCTCTTTATGGTCTTTTTGTAGGTAAAGCATTTCTATTCGGACTCAAGAAGGTCGGATGGATGGTTCCAGTGCTTACAAAGAAGGAAAAAGAAGGGCAACAGTCCCCTATTCCAAAACATATGCCCAATGCATTCGCATATCTAACTCTTACGCAGTTGAAAAAACTAAAAAACATAAACGATCACAGAAGAAAACTAACTGACTATTACATTTCTGAATATTCAAGTAGCCAAATGTGTATAAGTGGAACTAAATCTGATCTTCCACTTCAAAAATTTCCCCTTTTCACCAAAGACGCTGATGACATTAGAGCTATCTTAAAGAAAAAGAACATTCATCTCTCCGACGGATGGGATGGGTGCGTAGTCTGCCCTGCAGGAATCGATTTGGATCCGACTAATTACACTCCGGGATCCGATCCAGAAGCGGAAGCAGCTTGCGAGAAGATTTTGAACCTGCCAACTCATCCGACTATGAACTTAAAAAAGGCAAATGAACTTACAAACATGCTTAATCCCATGATTAATGATGGTTAATTCGCTAGGATATTACAGATGACTATACAGGAAGCTTCGTCTCAGGCTGATTGGGATTCATTCTTGGCATCCCAACCCTACTCCCCTTTTCTACAAAGCTGGACAATGGGAGAGGTGTATAGAGATATTGGTGAAGAACCTGTCAGATTAGAAATGCGAGAGAATGATCAACTGGTTGGAATATGCCAGGCCATTATCGTCCCCGCAAGGAGAGGTAAACATCTGGCTGTTCCTTACGGACCCGTTGTATCAACAGTTAACAATTCACAATTAACAATTAACTTACTCGTTGATGAACTTAAGAAGGTCGCTAAAGATAACGGATGCACCTTTATTCGTCTAAGTCCTTTTTGGCCGAAAGATAACTCGATCACAATTCCAAACACCAAACATTCCCCTCTTCATCTTTTAGCTGAACATATTTGGTATCTACCATTAATAACTTCCAACACAATTGAAGGAGAACATAGCTCCCCTCTCCT
>DCXE01000022.1 GCA_002328295.1 Candidatus Peribacter sp. UBA2144
TTCGTTAATTAGTTAATTCGTAAAACGGTTAGCTGGTTCGAATTAACGAATTAACCAATTAACATTTCTAAGGAACTAGAATGCCTATTTGAAAAGACCTCAAGCAAAGCATTCGTACACATATCTTGTTCTTTTATTTGCCCTAGTACATAACAAATACCCGATTCTCCACCCTTACCTAAATACCCTGCTCCCGTATCCGGATCATCACGAACAATTAAAACCACTTCTCCTTCCAATGGAGACTGAGTCCCCTCTTCCTTCTTACTATCTGCATTCCATTTGAGCATCTCATCTCCCCTTTTAATATATGCAATCTCTTTATTTGGATTAAACAATGACAGATGTGAAAGAACTTCCTGAGGATCTTTATCACCCAATGCCAAATATTTAAGTTGCTTCAAAGTCAGATTCGGAAGCACTCTCCTCGCCGCCTGCTCAACAGTCCTTTCTTCATTATTTACAATGATTGTATCAATGAATATTTCTAAATTTTTCGAAGTACGATCCTTAACTTCAATAGCTAACTTATCCTTTGTCTCATTTATCTCCTTTAAACCCTTTATATCCTTTTCCAACCACCTCTTCATTGATTCAAAATACTTTCCACCTTCGGGTGATCTTTCCGGATGAGGCATAAGCGCAACAACATTTCCTGATCGATTACAAATACCAGCTGTGCCAAACATAGCACCATTGGGACATATGGGGGCTTCGTCAGAAACATTTCCATCTTTATCACAATAGCTGAATGCAATCTGATCGTTCTTCTTTAATTCCTCTATTACATCCTTATCTTTCGTTGTGAACCTTCCTTCTCCATGCGCAATTGGAAGCTGCATTACTCCTTCCCAATCTGAAGTTGCAGAGCGATCTCTTGAACATGTTGGTGTAATCCAAACCCATTTGTTCAAAAAACCAACAGCCTCACCATCAACGACATTCCATGCCAAGCTCATTTTAAGTCCCTGATCTAAAGGAATAAGGCCGCTTTCAACCAGAACCTGAGCTCCATTACATACTCCGATTACAGCTTTTCCTTTGCCCGCTTCTTCTGCAATGAATTGCATTACAGGATCGCGTGCACTGACCATCCCAGCTCTTCCTCTGTCCTCGTAACTAAATCCCCCAGGGATAAAGTACCCCGAAACATCAGAGAGCTTTTCTTTTGAATCATTCCATTTGAAGTAAACAGGTTCCATACCGGCATTCTTTATTGCCCTAATGGACTCAACTTCGCAGTTATTGCCGGGGAATGAAACAACAGCGATCTTGATCATGCTTCAATCATATATTAGCTCCCCTCTGCTTACCAATAAATGATTCTGATTCTAACCCTAGCCCTAGCCCTAACCCTATACCGTCATAACTTCTTCCTCTTTCTTTTTCATCGACTCCTCCACCTTATCATTCGCTGCTTTGGTAGCTTTATCCAGTTCCTCAATCAATGTGTACTTTACATCCTCATCTGACTCTCCCTTAACATCATCATGAACTTCCTGCCTTTGCTGCCTAATAGAAATTCTTGCCTCCTCTGCAATCTTGCCAACCAGCTTTTTCATCTGCTCTCTCCTCTCCTCTGTCATAGGAGGAAGATTCAATCTAAGAACAACCCCATCATTTACTGGAGTAGTGCCCAAATCCAATAATGTCAGAGCTTTTTCTATATTCCCAATAACCGATCGGTCCCAAGGTTGAACCACAATAGATCTGGCATCCTCAATAGTTATTCCTGCAACAGCCTTAAGAGGTTGTGTTTGTCCATAAGCATCCACCATAGCATCCTCAACAAGAGCCGCATTGGCTCTTCCGGTTTGAAGTTTGGCAAACTCTGAATGAAGATGGGATATGATCTTATCTGCTTCAGTATTGAATTTTTGGATTCTTGGGTCTGACATATTCGAGTGGGTAGTGAGTAGTGTGTAGTCGTGTTTAGTAGGATACATTACTTAGTAATATTTTGAATCATTTTGTTCAACATACGCATTATCTCATCCAGCAAATTAGAAGCTTGTTGCAGTTTATCCTTGGATCCGTAGCTTCTTCTCTTCGAAATTTCCAATTGAGTCTCTAGCTCAGCTCCAGATGAATAAGAAATTCGAAGATAATGGTTAAAATCCTTACTCGTTCTCCTCCTGCTACCTTCGGCAATATTTGAAGGAATTGAAACAACTGCTCTCTGCATTTGATCAACTAGTCTATATTTTTGATCATTTGGAAACATTTCTGTTAGATCATAAATATTATCAACCAACTCTATAGCTTTCTGCCATACAATTAAATCCCGATAAGAATATATTCCACAAGTCATGAGTGGTGAACCACCATACACCCCTTTTTGCCAAATCACCAAACAAAAAATAATCTACTCACTACACACTACTCACTCATGAACAAGTGTCCCAATATCCTCTCCCTTAGCCGCTTTGAGCAAATTACTCCTATCCTTAAAGTTGAACACCCTGATGGGTAATTTCTGATCTCTGCATAAACTGAATGCTGCTTGATCCATTATCTTTAATTGTTTTTCGAGCGCCTCATCGTATGAAAGCTCATCATATTTAACTGCGTCCTTATGTTCATCAGGATCTTTATCGTAAATCCCATCAACATTAGTGGCTTTAAGTATTACATCGCAATTTAATTCAGATGCTCTAAGCGCTGCTGCCGAATCGGTCGTGAAGAATGGATTACCAGTACCTCCAGCGCATACAACCACTCTCCCCTTCTCCAGATGTCTAATCGCTCTTCTCCTAAGATACGGCTCAGCTAATTGCGGAATATCAATCGCACTGCAAACACGTGTGAATTGTCCAAGTGATTCTAATCCTGACTGGAGCCCCACGCTGTTCATAATAGTCGCCAACATTCCCATTGCGTCACTGGAAGTCCTTTCGATCCCGCTTTCCTTTGTATCCCTGTACCTCCATATGTTCCCACCTCCGCAAACTACTACGACCTCTATCCCTTCATCAGCAACTTCCTTGATAGACTTCGCAACTTCCATCAAAACACCGTGATTTAAGCCAAACCCACCGGGCTTAGACAGAGCCTCTCCGGATAGCTTCAACATAATTCTTTTGTACTTCATCATAAGTATTATACCAATTTAACTCTCAGAAAGCTATGTATGATGTATAATAGATATAAGCCCCGATAGCTCAACTGGATAGAGCGACAGCCTTCTAAGCTGTAGGTCGCAGGTTCGAGTCCTGCTCGGGGCACCATTCGACTCGTCCGCCAAGGCGGACTCGCTCATGGCAAGCCATTCACAATCGACTGTATGTACAATGTACATACACTTTAAAACCGCCCCGCTCCACAGGGGGCGTGGCCTTAAGCTGAAGTGACCAAAACGAACGTCAGAAGAGCAAAAACCAACCGGCATATGCTCCAACGGCGAACGCAACTCCGTTAGCGAAAAGCAATACTATGCGGCTAACAGGATTGAGATTGTCGAACCCGCTGCAAATTGTAGCGAGTAGTCCACCATATCCACCGGCGACAGCGACTGCCAGAAAGTTTGGGCTTAAATTCTTAGTAGCTTCAACGAGCAACAAGAGAAAGCCAGTAACCATCGAGACAGCCAAAACCAAAATGAATCTTTTCAACGGCAAGCCCTTTCCAAGGTGGGTGAGAGAAAGATCGTCTACAGCTCAACTTAGATAATAGGACATAAATGCCTATAAAGCAAGTGCTTAAACGCTAATATTTGTACATATGCCCGAAATACGCATAGAATTGACTGTTTTAGCACTTTAACGTAATATATACTTATGACTGGTATTGGAGCACCAACAGGCAAGGCGTTCGAAAGTGTTTTTGCAGACGTTCCCAAGTCCGGAGTAGAAAGTCTTGTTAAGGGCGATATCAATCATTTAGCCTCAGCAAGCAGGCAAGCAGTTGTTGATGTGATAAGTGCTCCATTCGCGACTGTCTGGAATATGTGTAAAGGATTTGGCAGCAAAATGCTTGGAGTAGGAGGAGCAGTGCTAAAAGCTCCACTTAGGATTCCTTGGATACCTCAGTAATTAATTGTTGCATAACTAATGTTCCGCTTTGGAGCGGAACGTCTAACGGCTTTTGGGCAAGCTGAAAAGTCTTAGTTAGAAAAAGATTTTTTTGAGATGGTATTGACTAGGTTTTTTGAGAAAAGCACCATATATAACTACCGCCCCGCCACCCTAAAGCTTAACCCACCCCTGGGGGGAGGGTGCATTTATAGTACAATAATTAATTCATTTTATTTCCTCTTCAACTGCCCCCGGATCAAGCCATCTGGATATTTATCTGTCGCAACATTCAAATACAACTTTCCGCTATATAGACTAACAATTTCCATATCAGTCAGAGATCTGGTTTCTCCGCTTAAGGTTACTATCCGCGATATTTCTTTGTCAGTTTCCCCTTCTCCTCTTTCGAATAGTCTTATGGCCACACCTTGTGATTTGGGTGCATTAATGGAGTATTGAAGCTTCTTATTCTTTTTAAGAACAAAAACTGCATCACCCTTTACTTCGGTAACGGCTGGAGGAGTAACATTTGCTCCTCTCATTTTCACAGAAAATGAAACTCCTTTAGGACATTTTTTCGGATCGTACTTTTTCTTTCCACAAACTGGATTGCATTTACTTGGTTCTCCCTTGCATACAAATCCTGATTCCAAAGTGCAACTTGGAGTACATCCATCATCCAAAGCAGTATTGCCATCATCACATTGTTCAGTACCTCTGGTAATTCCATCTCCACATGTTGAAGTACAATTAATTCCTTTTTGACAATAGAATCCTGTTTCTATTGTACATTTATCTGAACATCCATCGTTATTCTTCATATTTCCATCATCACATTCTTCAGAAAGATTTTTCTTTCCGTTTCCGCAATTTATTTTGCATTTGCTTTTTTTCTTACCAGTACAACTGTAACCCTGTTCAATCTGACAGAATTCAGAACACCCGTCTCCACTTCTTTTATTTTTGTCATCACACTCTTCAGCCCCCTTCTTGATTCCATCACCACACTTAGGTAAACACACACTTGGTTCACCGCCGCATACGAAACCTTTTTCAGTTCCGCAAGATTTTGAACATCCATCGCTATTATTAACATTCTTGTCATCGCACTTTTCTGCTCCACCTATCATTCCATTACCACAAACCGGAGTGCATTTAGATTTTGGATTTCCATTGCACAAAAAACCTGCTTCTGTAGAACAAAATGGAGAACATCCATCCTCACTTATCACATTTCCATCATCGCACTTTTCATATGGCTTCTCTAATTTTCCATTTCCACATCTTGCACTAGAAGGACGACATTGATTTGATTTAAATGTAATATTTATATTATTACCTCCATCTATACAATCCTCATTACATTCACCGGCGATTACATGATCATAATCCATTCCGCTTACATTTAAACTTTTCATTTCTACGTTACCCAAGGGTATTAACTTCCAGGGCTTTCCACTCTTCGATGAGTTAACAAAAATAAACATGCATTTATCTCCTTTTAGCTTAAGAGTTCCATTAACACGCTGAATTGTTCCGCTATCTACTATCAAAACCCCCTTTTTATTTGGTGGTACAATTTTTTCAAGGTCATAGAACGTATTGTTGCCGGTTATCCTGTTAACAGAACCTACAAAGGCAACCTTCCCGTTACCGGATATAAATCTACCTTTTTCATTTAACCAGGAACCTCCAATTCTTATTGTTTGATTATCTTTTAGCTCCAAAATCCCGCTAATAATTCTCAAGTCGTTTTTTACAACCAAGCCTTTCTTTGGAGGATAGAATGTCAAATTTCTGCTTGATTCTAATATCAAATCTTTATATTCAACATCATCAAGATTCACGATCCCACTGCTCAGTTTGTAATGAACAGTAGAGCCATCACTCAGCTTAAGTTTTGGGTGATCTTCATTACCTCTCATAATCAAAGTCGCACCTTTGCTGACTGCTAACACCGATTTATTTTCGCTTTTAATATCGTTTTTATTTGTATCAAATATTCCAGAACGCAATTGTATCTTTTGATTCTTTTTTGATAAATGTACCGGAGACATAAGCTTAACAATACCTCCTCCGTCTTTGTTAATTATTAAATCTCCCTCGAATCTGGATGGATTTGCGAGTTTTAATTCCTGTGTTTTGTGGCCAACAAAGTTCAACGATGTACCGCCTGTTCCACTTAATTCATCGTAGGTTACGTCTCCATAAACAGTAAACGAGCCATCATTTGAAATTCCAGACACTAGTTTAAGATCACCATGCACTACAACAGTAGTACCCTTCTGTATTTTTAGCTTCGATGTCGGGTGTTTATTGATGATCAAGTGTCCAAATTCTGCTTTATCCATATTCAACTTGCTTGTTTTGCCTTTCAGCACCGTGTTGCCTCCATTGTGGATGTACTTTCCACCTACTTTTTCTAGATCTCCATAAAAGTGGGCTTCATGGGATGATCCGACAAGCTTTCCTTTATTTAATTCTACGTCATCATTAAATACCATAATTTTCCTTCCTCCTCTAAATTCACCACCGTTAATTTTAACTTTGTCATTAGCATTAAATTCTGCATCATTAACCCATAGCAAGCCTCCATTTATTACTAAATTTGAGTTTAAAGTCATAACACCTCCGTTGGCAATCATCTCCCCTTTTTCAATTATTACCTGAGCGTTTGCAATTACTGATCCACTTCTTAATTCAAAATTACCTCCATCCAGTTCTAATTTTGAGTATGTCCACATGTTGCCTCCCTCAACAATAAAATTGCCTTTCAGTATTTTGATTGGATTTTCAAATATATAAGACTCTCCTTCCGGATTATTTTTGTCTATATCATTAGGCGCTTTTAGCCTTACTGTAGTATTTTTTGAATTCAGTCTGATTTTTAAAACTTTACCGCCTGCATATATTTGAACTGTTCTTTCTTTTTCCCCATCCAGCCTAAGCTCCGTTGTTCCTCCATCAAAAGAGGAATTCTGATCAACATCCCCAAATGCATTTAGGGTACCTCCTTTCACAATACCATCTAATAGTTCCAATTTGTTTTGCACTATCATGCTGTCTTTTTCTTGCATTATCAAAGCAGTGTCATCTTCTTTCTTAATTATCACGTTATAAAACTCTTCATTTTTGGGAAAATCGAATCTGTGCGAAGTACCCTTAATCACTACAGTAGAATCATTATGTTTGAAATCTCCCTTTGCTTGTAACCAATCTGTACTTACTTCCAATTTCTTTGGAGAAATAAATGAGCCGCTTTCCAGATTGAACTTTCCAACCAAGTCGTCAGTAAATTTCACAGTTCCATTCCCTCCATGAAATTCACCCCCATTAATTGTGACATTCCCATTGAAAACCGCCTGTTTACTTCCTGCTTGAAATATACCATCTAATTGTGTGTAATCACCATCAACTATAACTTTATATTTATTTTGTGTTAGATTCCCATCGATCTTCAGGTTATCTGTATGCAAGTGACCTTTAAGTTCCAATGTGACTCCCGATGCAATATACAAAGTATTGTCTTCGTGAACAGTAATATCACCACCTTTTGCACTGAGCAAATTGTCAATGCCTGGATTATTGTAACCGCCGTTACTTATAGCCTTTTTAATATTCTTAGTTGAATATTTGATATCACTATCTCTCCCGCCAATTAGGTCTATATTATTCCTTAACAGATCTACCTTTATTAGTTTTTCTGTATTCTTTTTTACAATAGTCATTGCACTGTTATCTTGCGAACCTTCTACAAACACTGTTATAACTGAGCCCTTTTTTATATCCAGATTTTCAATCTTATATTTTCCATCCTTACCAGACTTGATTCTGGCCTTTGCTTCTCCTCCGTCTATGCTTACAGCTATAGTTGCAGGTTCGTCGTCAGGACTAGTTACTGTTCTAAACAAAGTTCCAACAATTACATCCCTATTTCCAGCAAATATTTCTTTCGGCGCTGCCTGATGAAGTTTCTTTGCAAGTAGTGGTTTTGGCAATGACATCAAAAATGGTATTTCATTTTCCTGCTGCTTCCAAGTTCTATCCCAATCCCAAGTTTTATATGTTTTTACATTTTTCAGATCATCCTCGTTCCACCCCTTGCCCTTTCCTTTATCTTTCATACCACTCTTTATCAAGGAGTAATGAGACTTCGAGACTTTGGAGCGGGATCCTTCTATCCCAACCAATCCACCTCCATCTTCTATCTCACAAGTTGTACTTTCTGACTCTTCTAAACATTGAATGCTACTAAATGATATAGCCCTTTTCATTTTCGATTTACCATGAAGTATTCCCCATCCACCACCAGCTTGTTTTTTTACCATAACATCCGACTCTGCATATACATCTGATATAGAAGTATTTTCCGCAATTCCACCCAGACCTCCTACTCCGTATACTCCTCTAATGCTAGAACCAATAGAAGCACTCTCTTCCAAAGCCCCGCCGTCAATTCTGCCTACAATTCCTCCAATCGCTCCTTCGCCTTCAATATCGCAATAATATGCAGCATTTGATCTAATTATAGACCTGGTATCATTCATCTGCGCGTAACCTACCAATCCACCTACTCCCCAAACACCATTTACAGAACTTTTCTCTGCTATTACTGCTTCGATTCTTCCTTCTGTCATACTTCCAATCGCAGTACCTACTGTAATCGACCCCTGAATTTCTGCATTTAATATTCGTAAATCCTGCACAACAGCTCCAGATGACCATCCGATAAGACCAACTCCATTGGATTTCGGGCGTGAAATGCTCAAATTTGAAATAGTAAATCCATTTCCATTCAAACTTCCGGAAAATGGTTTTCTTCTGCTTCCAATTGGCCTGAATCCATTTACATCCAAGCATGACCCCGACTCCTTCCAACGTCCTTTGCAATACTCTGCACAATCGTCTTTTTTCTCCGCACAACCTGAAAATATTTCGTTTTCACATTCCGACTCTTTAATCCATACGCAGCCACTTTTTTTCTTAGAACAGGATTTTCTTTCTTTAATCGAAGAACAATCATCAACATCCCATGTAGCTGTTTCAATGCAATCAATATCCTGTTTTATTTCATAATGAGAATCCCGATTTTTTTTCATTGACTGTAGATCTTTGCAGCTCATTATTCTATACGGGTCTTGTTTAGATCCCGTGCCAAGAAGCGCCGCATCAACTTTGATAGAAGTGCCAATACCAAATATCATTATGCAGACAAGCAATGCAAATGAGCCTCTGATGGACGTGGATTTATTCATCTGCACAAAGGGGGTTCTTTTTATTAATTTTGCTCAAAGCTGTTATCGACGTTCCCGCAAACAATATTACGATCACACCCACAAAGGATAATGTTGTTGAGCCCGCATTGCTTCCCATCAGAGATCCCTGCAAAGAAACCTTCTTCTTGTTGCATTCAAAACTGGGCCTGCTCATATTATTGTCATTTACTATCTTTGAACACTGCTCAGAAACATCCGTTATTACCATAATATCTTTTACTATTTTTCCATCAAGAGCCACAGTAAACGCCGGTGGAGGCAAATTGTGGATCACATTTCCGTCAGCATCTGCAACTATAATGTTCATCATTACCCCTTTATCAAAACCCTTCAAATATCTACCCTTGTCTGTAATCATAGATACCTTGGGTGATTTGTATCCTATAAAATTGCTTCTAAGGTTATTTTTTAACTCGGATGCAATCTTGTGCGTTTTCACATCAACCTGTGAAAGATCGAGTGTTTTGGAAAATAGAAAACTCGCTTCTTTTACCGTAGATTTCCCACATGAAGTATCTACTTTGACTTTAACGATGTGTTCACCCTCATTTATTTTCTTTAGGTCTAAAGTAGCGCTATATAATCCACTACATAGTTCGCATGTATCTGTACAGGCGCTGTTTGTACTCTGGTTATTTGCTCCATCGTCGCACTGCTCCAGATACTGAACCTTCCCATCTCCGCAAAATTCAAGTTTACATTCTTTACTGCATCCATCTCCATCTTTTGCAAAACTTATACCTCCATGCCTTCTGCACAAAAGCGCTGACTGTCTTTCCTGCCATACAGCTCCGTGATATTTTCCACCAAAGCACATTCCTCCAAAATCACATTCCTCGGAACCATCTTTTCTTCCATCACCACATTCATTTATAACTTGAGTTTCCACCTCCACTTTTATTTCATCCCCACAGACTGGAATTTCTATAATTCGACATCCACCATCCGCTGATTTAGGCTTTGAACAATATGTAATGTCTGGACTATTATTACATTTTGGAATTGCTGGATAGGATGCAACTCCATTTTTTCCATACACAAGAATAGGCTCACATTCTTCTCCGAGCGCTCTTTGAACTATTCCATCTCCACAAGATCCAAGTTCCCTGTAGCAATAGGATGAACAGCCATCTCTGCTATTTTTATTTCCATCATCGCATTCTTCACCAATGTCAATTTTCCCATCTCCACACGTTACAAGAGTCCTCGCTCTTATCGGTACATCCGGAGCATATTTATAATTAGGATCAGATTTGATTTTATTAATATCCTGAGCTCTTCTTCGCTCTGCTCTCCCCGATATGGTTCCTACAGCTGAAGATCCCCCTCCGCCGGTACGCCACTTACAGCTGTTACTGCATATTGAGGTACCTGGAGGTTCGCATTCTTCATTATCAGCCCATACTAATCCATCTCCGCATGTAGCATTTTTGCAAGTATCAAGACAGCTGTCTGTACTGGTAGTATTACTGTCATCGCATTGTTCCGCCCCTTTAACAAGCCCATCTCCGCATATTCCGGAACAAGTACTAGGAGATCCTGTGCATGAAAATCCTGTCTCTACTGCGCATGATGCATCGCATCCATCGCCTTCTGTAGTGTTGCTATCATCACAAGTCTCACTTCCCTTAATTGCACCATCTCCGCATGTAGCGGTACAAGTGCTTGGATCGCCTGTGCAGGTATAACCGGATTCAACCGTACATGTTGAGCTACATCCATCGCCATTGGTAGTATTATTGTCGTCACAATCTTCTCCTGTTTCCACATCATTATTTCCACAAACGGGATCAAGCGTACAAGTGCTTGGATCGCCTGTGCAGGTATAACCCGATTCAACCGTACAAGTTGAGCTACATCCATCGCCATTAGTAGTGTTATTGTCATCACAATCCTCTCCTATTTCGACGTCATTGTTTCCACAAACAGCAGCAGCAGAGGAGGAAGCGTATCCGTAAAGGATTGGTAAACCAATGTTACCGTCACCTCTTTCCTGTGTGCCAAAATCGATCCCCAATGACACAAGAACGCAGATCAATAATCCGCATAGAAGAACCTGTGTTATTTGTGTATATTTCGGCATGAATCCTGTAATTATAGCACAAATTTCAAGTCTCAGCCTCTCACAGAAATTGCCCTTATTCTCCTTTGATGTTATAATAAACTAGGAATGAATATTTCGCCTATACAAAACAAAATTCATTGATAAAATAGCAAAATGCGATCAACAAAAATCATATGTACCATAGGTCCAGCGACCTCTAGCCCCGAAGATTTATCTGCACTTATAGACAGCGGCATGAATATCGCGAGACTGAATCGCTCACACGGCACTCAAGAAAAATGCAAAGAAGTAATAAATTTCATTAGAAATTACTCCGAAAAACATAGGCTTCCCATAGGAATAATGGTCGATACAAAAGGTGGGGAAATCAGGACAGGAGCCGTGATTCATCCTATCGAAATTAAGAAAGGACAGGAGGTAATTTTTTCTCCGGTTCCAATTCCAGAGGAAGAGAGAACAGTAATTGAAGTTAGTTACAATAATTTTTACAAAGACGTACCCGAAACTGACACTATAATTTTGGACGGTGGAGATATTTTGTTCGACATAGTTTCTACTAGCAAGAATAAAACTGTAATTGGAAGAGCTCGAGGTGATGGCTCTATCGGGAGCAGAAGGCACATCAACTTGCCCGGTGCTGATATTGACCTCCCATCAATTACAGACAAAGATTGGGAAGATATCGAATTTGCTATTAAGGAGGATGCAGATTTTCTGGCGCTTTCATTTATCAGAAATGCGGATGAAGTAAGATTAGTGAGAAAATTTTTGCAGGACAAAAAGAGCAATATAAAAATTATTACAAAAGTTGAAACTCATCAGGCGGTTGAACATATTTCAGAGATTATTGAAGTGTCCGACGCCATTATGGTAGCCAGAGGCGATTTAGGAACGAATTTACCATTTGAAGAAATACCAACAATTCAAGATAAAATCGTAACTCTTTGCAGGGACAAAGGCATCCCGGTAATCGTAGCAACGGATATGCTCGAAAGTATGACTGAACATCCTATGCCTACGCGAGCAGAGGTTACTGATGTAGCACATGCAGCAATGACCGGGGCGGACGCAACCATGCTTTCTGGTGAAACAGCAGTTGGGCAATTCCCATTCAAAGCAATTGAAGCCATGAGCAAGGTTTTGATTGCCACAGAGAAGCATAAATCCAGATTCCCTTCCTTGCGAATGCCCGTTCATAACGATCGAGAGGCCAGAGCAGAGGCTGCTTCTACATTGTCAGATTCTGCCAATGCTGATGCGATTTTAGTCTTTACACGCACCGGGTGTACAGCACAGGAAGTTTGCAGTTTTCGACCGATGGTACCAATAATCGCGGCAACCGAAAATTTAGAAACCAAGAGAAAACTAACACTTTGCTATGGCGTGCATCCAATAAAAATTGAATTTGGATCCACACCAGAAGATACAATTATTGAAGGAATACGAGCTGCCAAGGAGTTCGAATTAATCAAAGAAGGACAGAGCGTTGTACTTCTATCTGATACAGAGGCAAAAGATGCACAGGTACAATCGGTACAGGTTAGGAAGGTCTGACAACAATTAACACGCTCCCCCGTCCGCCATGGCGGACGTGGTCGCTTTCAACACGCTTCGCTATCAACAATCAACTTAATTTATATATTAGTAAAAATTAGTTGAGTGTTGATTGTTGAAAGTCCTGCATAAGTAGGACGTGTCGACAGCGAAGCGTGTCGTATGTTATTTATTCCATTTGTGCCACGGCATTTCTAGATCATCCAGAGGAATATCATCTAGAGATATCTTTCCACTAGCTATTTTCTTGTCTGTTTTTGAAGCCTTAAATATCTTTGCTATCTTTTTCCTTAGGAAAAAGAGAGTCACAAGAAGGATACTTAGTATGATAGCTCCTGCTATTTTAGTAACATTCGTATTTGCCACAGGAGGAGAAATTAATGTGCAATCCTCATAGCAATCTTCACCACCATCGCAC
>DCXE01000088.1 GCA_002328295.1 Candidatus Peribacter sp. UBA2144
GTTCGAAAAAAAAGGGATTGTAATTGCAAAATGTGAAGGTGAATTATCTGACGACGTACAACTTGAGCTGATTGATGCAGGCGCCGAAGACTTTGAAGTATCTGACGGGACAGCAAGCATAACAACCGGACCTACCGATTGGCCAAAAGTCCGTGATGCAATTAAATCAGCCGGAATGGAGTTGGAGGAAGCTGGAATGAAATATGTTGCAAAGCAATCAGCTGATATAGCAGACGTAGAGTCAGCCAAAAAACTTATGAGTTTTGTTGAAGAACTGGAAGCAGATGAAGATGTATCGGAGGTTCATACTAACGCTGACATCTCGGATGAGATTGCAAGTCAACTATAAACACTATTCAACTGTAACTTCAACATTCCCCCATTCCTCCTCTTCCCCAGAGTCATTTTCAGTAAGCAATCTGATGACGAATTCCCCCGCGCGATCTGCTTTCCAAACTCTTTTATAAATACCTTCTCCTTCGGTCAAATTCAGAAGTTCATCCTGCCCGGATATAACGCCGCCCTCAACGACAACTCTAACTCTTCTTAAATTTCCGCCCAACCCTTGAATATCTGCGTGTACGTCGATTACTTCTCCGACTCTGATACTTGAAGAACTTGCAGGCTTGATCAAACTTGGTCCTCCGCTTGGTTCAGGCGGGGCCACCGGAGCTGAGGGTTTTGATTCGCCTTTTCCGATCGTGATCGTGATGGAATCTTCCGCTTTGTTCTTCGCAAGGTCTTCTGCAATCACTTTAAGTGTATAAGTTCCGTCGGGAAGTCCGATTGTATATGTAAGTTCATAGGGTTCCTTGGGCTTGGTCGAAAGCAAAGTGTCATCCAAGAAGAACTGAACGTACTTGATGGCACCATCGGGATCGTTTGCCTCTGCTTTCATGAACACATCACTCTCTGACTTTATGCTAATGTCGCTTTTTGGTTTTATTAATCTGACTGTAGGCTTCTTTTTGTCCTCATCGAATCTAAATGAGACTGATTTCGTGATCTCGTTATAGTACTCATCAACAAGAATAACTGTGAGCGAATGCAATCCTGACTTTTTAACTGAGCGCGGGACGCGAATCGTTCGATCGAATGGTTTTGATTCCTGTCTTGCAACCCTCTTGCCATCAACTTTGTAAACAACTTCACGAATTTCCGAAACGACTGTGTAATCAATCTTGGGATGGAACGCAGGATACGATGCGACTCCTCCTTGGGTCGGGAACTTGATTGTAAGTTCCGGCTTTTCCAGACGTCCGGGAGTAAGTGAAAGCTCGCAATCATCTGTGGGAGCAATTGGAAGTGTAATAATGGCACCAGAGTGTGTTTCATCGGCGTACCAAAGCTCCATTTGTTTGCTGACCCATTCCTGTACTCCTTCTTCCCATTGCGGCCATCTCTTGGGCAATAAGCTTTGAGCAACTAGGAACTGTCCTTCTTCTTGTGCCTCTTTAGGACACTCATCTGATGCTAGTAGGTGCGTGAGCTTATCGACAATCAGTTGCTTACAAGCAGGATCTTGCGCAGAAGGAGCATTCTCTTTAAGGAAAATATCAGCTCTACGCAGATGAACCGGAGTGCATTCCGTCGCGAACTCTCCCGAAAGCATTGAGACCTGCGGTCTTACCACTCCCTCCGGCGCTTCGAATTCTGTCTTTGGCGATTTAATCTTTCTGTGAGCACGCATCATGTAATCCCTCCAAATAGGACTCGCTGTATTTAAGCCACCCGCTTTCTCGAACATTGCGCTGCTGTCTGCGTTTCCAACCCAAACTCCCGAAATCAGATTGGGGGTATAACCAACAAGCCACGCATTATCCGGTTTTCTGAGGAGACATGTGTCTTCGTCTTTCCACTCAAGGCACTTGTTGCTTGTTCCGGTTTTTGCAGCCGTCTGATATCCGGGAATTGTAAGTTGGGTTTTCCAGTATTCTTCCGGCCTTGCCCATTCGTCACTGAGTATGGAAGTAACTTGGTACGCGATTCTATTATCCAAGACAGTATTCGTTTTTACAGGAGACTGAGCCTCGTACAAAATATTTCCTTTCTTGTCTGTTATTCTTCTAATAGGAACAACTGGAGCTGATTCCCCGCCGGAAGCAAAAGTTCCGTAAGCTTGCACCATCTCTATAAGAGGAGTTTCTGCGGCGCCGAGTGCCAAAGGCCAACCATAATCAAATCCGTCCTCGCGCTCCATTGCAAGTTCGGATTTTCTGACCAATGGAGTGGGTGCACCAAGATCTCTGACGAGTCTTAGGATTTTTTCCTCCCCTCCTGCCAGGAAGAAAGTTTTTGCAGCAGGAATGTTTCTACTAGCACCCAAAGCCTGTCTCATCGTCATCAGGCCCTTGAATAATCCATCAAAGTTTTGTGGTTCATTATCACCAATCTTTGTAGGCACATCCCAAATGGGAGTTGCCGGACTGTATCCATGCTGAAATGCCGAAGCATATATGAACGGCTTGAAACTGGATCCAGGTTGGCGCGGAGCATGAACCATATCAATTTTCCCTCCATGCTCTGTATCGGAATAATCCATATTTCCAACATATGCCAAAATCTCGCGGGTTTTCGGATCCATGGAAACAAGCGCCATATTGTACGCACCAAATCTGGTAAGGATATCTTCGCGATGGAACTCTATTACCTCTTCCGCTGCCTCCTGCATATCCCAATCGAGTGTTGTTTCTATAGTAAGTCCGCCTTGCTCAAACAAGCCTTCCTCCGAAGTTGCAGAAAACATATTCTCAATTTCCTCTTTGATCCAAAGAACAAAGTGGGGAGCTCGTATATTTTCGCGAGTAGGCTCAAATTCCATGTTCTCTAATTCTTCAATTGCAGTCAGTCGTTCCTGTTCATTTATGAATTCCTGGTCTTCCATGTTTTGAAGCACCTGATCCGTTCGTCCTCCAACGTAAAGCAAGGAAGACCCCGTGCCGGCATAATCTCCAAGAAGCCCGATCATTACTTTGTTATTGGGAATTTGCGAAGATTTGGTGATGTTTCCTTCTATAACATTTTTGTGAACATTTTCGCTTACTTCCGTATGTAAATGTCTTCCATATGGATTGAAGTAGGAAGGCCGCTGAGGAAGTGAAGCAAGAACAGCAGACTGTGCGAGAGTAAGATCCTTTGCCTCAACGCCAAAATAAATCTGGCTTGCCTGTTCCACTCCATATGCATTTTGACCGAATGGAATCCAGTTTAAGTAGAGTTCAATCAGTTCATCTTTATCAAAGCGTCTCTCTAACTGGCATCCAAGCACTACTTCCTTAAGCTTTCTGTTGTACTTATTATCCTGAAATAGATTCAGAGAATTTCTGGCAAGCTGCCTTGTAATTGTGGAGCCTCCTCCTGCTCTTCCCCAGAAAATAACCGCACGCATAATTGCCTTCATATCCAAGCATCCCCTCTCGTAGTATCTTTCATCTTCTATCGCAATCATTGCCTGCTTCATATGATCTGGTATTTGCTCGCCAGTAATATATGTTCGATCTTCTTCGGAGAATAATCTATAAAGTTCAACTCCATTCCGATCAGTAATTACTGAGCTTTGCGAAGCAATCAGACTTGCAGGATCATCTATGTCCGGAAGCGTGATCCATAGGAAGGCAAAATAAAGAAACACGAATAATACAAATCCAATGATTATTTTTCTGACCAGTTTCTTACGTTCATTTTTTGATGGACTGCCCCTGCCCAGAAGTATTTTCAATGCGCCATAAATCTTCCCCGGGATTGGATTACTGCTCTTCCTCCTACGCTTTCGGCGCGGTTCATCGAACACAGAACGTGAAGAAAATCCGTTCGCAGACATAGCAGGTAGAGCGAGAGTATAGAGCAATGCAACAGAAACTAGAAACCAAAAACTTGAAACAAGTTGAAATATGGTAAGATATAAAGCAATGAGAAAGGCTACAACCATCATGTACTCGGCTCTTCTAATATTAATTCCATTTTCTGCATCTGCTCAGATTCGTGTTTGGGGCCCTGCTGCCGGCCTGACTGCTCCTGGAGCAATAGCCAATGTTACCAATATGCTGGTGGCCACCGGATGGTACGTATGTACCG
>DCXE01000081.1 GCA_002328295.1 Candidatus Peribacter sp. UBA2144
GAAGCCATATTTTTGAGCCTCAGCTTCTACCTTTGCTTTTTGGTCCAACCATGCGGCAGTAAAGGCATCTAAAAACATTGGAAATTCAGTAAATGTACGATCTTCTGCGAGGTTAACGGCGTGGTGTTCGCCTGCAAGTTTGGCAATATTATCTTGAACTCTTCTATCATCCAGGTGTGCCCAAGGTCCATGCGGATTGTGCACTGTACGGAACATAGCTTCATCATGATGTGAATCTCCTAGTGCGCCGTCAATGTCACCATCTGACATAGTAGTAATTATATAACTTACTGATAATCCTCACCCCAAGCGTATTCGTTCTTCTCTTCGGTCTCTCCTTTCATAATTTTCTCCTGCATCTTCCCGATTCCTCGCTTCTTTTCCTGTGCTTCATCCGAAGCTCTGCGCCTTGCAGTCTGTTTATCTCGTTCAATTTGACTAAGCTTTACGCGCTCATCTGTAGTTAGTTTATCTCTTGTCGAATGGGACCTTGATTTAATATCGAATTCCGCTTTCTTTGCCTGAACTTCCTGTTCGGATATTTTCTTTTTTAGTTCTGCCTGCATTTTGGATTTCTCCTGCCTCTCTTCCGTGTCTATTTTTTGCAATTCCCTTCTTTGCATATTTGGATCGGAAATTGCATTTGCCCGATTCCTTTTGCGACCAATATCAATGCTTAGTTGGCGCTGTGCAGACTTATCCATTGCATTTAACTTTGCAACTTTCGATCTTGAATCCTCTTTTGCCTGTCGCAATTCTGCCGCCTCCTTGGTGTCGATGTCCCCGCGTTCTTTTTTATGTTCCTGAGTTGTAATCTTCTTTTTTCTCAAGGCTTCCTTATCAGCCTCGCCTTTCTTTCTATGCTCCGTGAGCTTGGCTTCGGAAATTGTATCTCGTTCATATTTTTCAGAATCGTACTTGCGCTTAACAATTCTATCTTTGCGCGCATTAGATGCCTCCATTTCTTCCATGTATTCCACTTGTTTCTTTTTCTCCTCTTTCTGTTTTGCGATTATTTCCTGCTGCTTCTTTTCATCTGTCTCTTTCTTCTTTTTCATGGCTACTATTCCTTCTTTTGATTCCTCCTCTTGCTTTTTGAAGACCTCCTTTCTCTCTTTGCCTTTCACAACCTCTTCCTCTTCCATGCGTGCAATCTCTACACCCTTTTCTTTCTCGTGCTCCTGTATCGCCTCATGTTTTAGACGAACTCCTTCATGCATTTCCTTCTCTTGCTCAAGTAGTTCTTGGGATTTGGCAAATTGCTCATCCAAAGCCCCTTTTTTGTCGAGCTTCGCAGAATCCATATCTTTCTTTGAGCCTTTGGAGGACTTCTTGGGCATCGTAGTATTATAGCACAAATAAGGCTTCAGACCTATTATTTTGATCTTTACAACTAATCCTCTACAACCTTGATTCCAAGCTCATCGAGCTGTTCTTTGGGTAAGATTGAAGGTGCGCCAAGCATCAAATCCTTAGCCCTCTGGTCCTTCGGGAAGGCGATTACTTCTCTAATATTCGGTTCGTCCGCAACAATCATTACAACACGGTCAATACCATACGCGAATCCTCCATGAGGAGGAGCACCATATTCGAATGCTCCAAGGATGTGTCCGAATCTACTCTTCTGTGCGTCCTTAGGAATACCCAAAAGTTCAAATACCTCTTCCTGCAGTTTTCTATCGTGAATCCTAATTGAACCGGATCCCAGTTCGTATCCATCAAGCACTAAATCATAACAAGTTGCGTGAACACTTAACGGATCATCATGTCGCTTGTCCCATTCTTCAGCTTTCGGACTTGTAAACGGATGATGAGAGAATGTAATTTTCCCGTCTTCACCTTCTTCGCAAAGAGGGAAGTCTGTAACCCAGAACATTGAGTGTACAGATTCATCAATCAAATTAAATCTTTTTGCCGCCTCTTTGCGGACCGTTCCCAAGCTGTTACACACTATCGTAAACTTATCAGCCCCAAAGAATAACGCGTCACCTTTGTCTGCGCCGGTGGCTTTCTGCAACTTATCTAAATAGCCATCAGCGAAGTGTTTAAGTAAAGGAGACTTGGGTCCGTCATCTTGAAAAAGAATGTAAGCTAAACCTTTTGCTTTCTGTTCTTTTACTAAATCTGTCCACGTATCAATTTCTTTTCGGCTAAGCTTCGCTCCACCTAGAACTCTTAGAGCTCTAACAACTCCATCACTCTTTAGCGCATCTTCGAATACAGAAAAACCGCAATCTTTGGAAATATCAGAAATATCAACTATTTTTTGATCATATCTAAGATCAGGCTTGTCTGAGCCGTAGTTATCCATTGCTTCTTGCCATGTCATACGTCCAACTTTCCCGTCTTTAAGAGGTTTTTTACTGCATTCCTTAAGTACGGCCTCTAATGATCCTTGAACTATGTTCATTACGTCGTCTTGTTCGCAGAAACACATCTCGAAGTCCAACTGAACGAATTCTGGCTGCCTGTCTCCGCGTAAATCTTCATCACGAAAACATCTGGCAAGCTGAAAATACTTATCAATCCCACCAACCATACAGAGTTGCTTAAGTTGCTGCGGGCTTTGCGGAAGGACGAAGAAGTTTCCGGGATACATTCGTGATGGCACAATGTATTCACGCGCTCCTTCAGGTGTTCCTTTGATCATGCAAGGTGTATCAATTTCGAGGCACCCCTGATCTATGAAATATTTTCGAATCACCTGGAATATTTTTGATCTTAGTGCCATGTTTTTCTGCATTCTCTCTCTGCGCATGTCCAGGTAGCGGTATTCGAGTCTGATTTCTTCACTAATATCTTTCTCCTGATCGATTTCAAACGGAGGAGTTTTGGCTTCGTTCAAGACTTCAATTTTGGAAACTAAAATTTCTATTCCTCCTGTTGGATTCCCTTTTCTCTCGGCGCCCTCCAATCTTTTTCTAACTTTGCCTGTCGCTTTTAAAACCCATTCGGGCCTTACAGCCTGGGCAATCTTGAAAATATCCTTATCCTTCGGATCAAAAACTATCTGAGTGAAACCATAATGATCCCTCAGATCGATGAATATCAATCCTCCATGGTCGCGCCTTCTATGGACCCATCCGCATAGTGTGACCTCTGAGTCCAGTTTCTTGAGGTCCAGTTCGCCGCAGGTGTGGGTTCGTAGCATATTGGCAGTATAAAGGCTGAAAGCATGGTATTGAAGTAAAAAAGGAGATAAAGGGTACAAAGGGAACAAAGGAGACAAAGGAGACAAAAGAGACAAAGGATAATAGATTTTTATTGAAATTAGATATTTACTATATAATCGAGGACCCCTTTGTTCCCTTTGACTCCTTTTAACCCTTATAAAAATGAACTGCCCCAGATGCAAATCTAAGGATACCTCTGTAGTTGATTCTCGTTTGGCTGAAGATGGCCGTGCGGTAAGGCGCAGACGTGAATGTACAAAATGCCAGCACAGGTTTACAACTTT
>DCXE01000030.1 GCA_002328295.1 Candidatus Peribacter sp. UBA2144
ATAACCATGGTTTCTCAAACTATTGTTGCGTTCGCCATTGCACAGTTTGGAGGTTTGCAAACAAGTGGAGATCCAATTTTTGCTTTCATGGGGTTGGCAGTTAGAGCTATGACCGGAACTTTTAATGCGGTCTTCGTAATCATGATGATATTTGGTGGATTCAAGATGGCGTTTGCACGTGGAAATGCAGATGAATTTAGTAAAGCTCGCGGAATTCTTATTTGGGCTTGTGTCGGCGCGATTTGTGTAAATGTTGCCCGCGCTTTGGTTAATGCTGTAATGAACCTACCTATCTAAATATGATCAACTTAGTAACAATGTTCGGCTTAGGTATAGATAAGGTGTATGCCGCTTCCGGAGCTAGAGATGCTTTTAACAAGTACTGTTCAGTTCTTCATGGAGGCTGTGGTTCTGGATCTATCGGTGGTAAGAAATTTTTGGCTTGGCTTGCGAATAATGTTGGTGACTTCTTTGGTTTTCTGGTCGCAGGTGGTGCTGTAATTGCGATTATTTATGGAGCTATTAGCATTGGTGCTTCTGGAGGAGATGACACAAGAAGAGAGAATGGAAAGAAGGCAATTATATATGCATTAATCGGATTGATATTGGCGATTGCTGCAGAGGCGATAATTAGTTTTATTAGTAATTTTGTTGGTAGTATATAAACAGTTAACAATTGACAATTAACAATTAACAATTGTTTCAAATTGAAACCCTTTTTTGGTGGAACCTTTAGCTTGCAATCGATAATCTATGTCTATGCCTAGACAATATATAACCACGGCTATTGACTACCCCAATGCAGCTCCGCATATGGGACATGTGCTGGAGAAGGTTTTGGCAGATGTGTGTGCCAGATGGTTCAGACTTCGTGGAGATGAAGTCAGATTCCAGATTGGAACGGATGAGCATGGAATAAAGGTCCAACGAACAGCAGAGAGTGAAGGGCTTACTGCCAAGAAGCTTGTAGATCGTAATGTCCCAATGTTTGAGGATCTATATCGGAAGCTGGGTATTTCATACGACAAATTCATCAGAACCTCTGATCAAAAAGAGCATTGGCCGACGGTGGTTGAGCTGTGGAAGAAGCTGGATTCAGCTGGGATGCTGGAGAAGAGAAGTTATACCGGAATGTATTGTTCGGGTTGTGAGAGGTTTATGACAAAAAAGGATCTGGATGATAAAGGTCAGTGTGAAAACCATAAAAAGGCACCTGAAGAAGTTACAGAAGAAAACTATTTCTTCTTGATGAGCAAAGATTCAGAAAATCTGAAAAAACTTCTAACGAAAAATTGGGATAAAGAAGAGTATAGGATAGTTCCGCAGTTCAGAGAGAACGAAACCTTGTCACTGATCGATCAGGGTCTGGAAGATGTCTCATTCTCGCGTCCAAAATCGAGCCTAAGTTGGGGGATACCTGTTCCGGATGAAGAGGCCCAAACAATGTACGTATGGTGTGATGCTCTGACTAACTATATTTCAGGATTGGGATTGCTCACAGATCATGAAGAACGCGAATGGTGGGACGATGCAGAAATCACTCACGTTATTGGCAAAGATATTGCTCGTTTTCATGCTCTTATTTGGCCTTCGATGCTTAAACATGGGGGAGTTCGCACTCCTGATAAATTGTTGATCCATGGTTTTCTTACGAGTGAAGGAGAGAAGATGAGTAAGTCGACAGGAAACGTTGTAGTGCCGAATGATGTATTGGAAAAATTTGGAGGAGATCCGGATCCACTCAGATTTTATCTAAGTCATGAGGTTCCTGTTGGTCGTGATGGAGATTTTTCTTGGGATCGAATCGAAAAGCTGTATGACTCGAAGCTTAGGAACGATCTTGGAAACCTCCTTAACAGAGTTTTGGTACTTCTAAAGAAAGAAGGAGGAGACTTAGGTGATTTTGGGAGTGATCCTAAGCTACTTGGTGACAAATGGAAGAAATATCAAGAGTCTATGAATGCATTTAGGCTCGAAGACGGTGTAAGTTTAGCAGTTGAACTTGCTACTGAATGCAATCAATTCATTGATAAGAATAAACCATGGGAACTTAAGGGTGATGAGAAGGTTAATCTGCTCACGCAACTTGCGGAAGCATTGCGTCACGTTGCTCTGATGCTTCTGCCGTTCACTCCTGGCACGTCAGAGCGAATACTAAAGCAGTTAGGCCTCAAGGCTCCAGAAACTCTCGAAGGTAAGATTGATTGGGGAGCAGAAAAGAGTTGGAAGAAGGTAGGCGAGGCAGAGATTTTGTTTGAGCCACTGGAGGACTAAAATTGAGTGCTGTTCCGCTTGGGATAGGCCTGCCAGCCGTAGCCATGCGCCGCTGTGCTAGAAACGCCATCCTACGCGCTTCGCGGCTTCGGATGGCAGCCTTCGCTATGCGAAGGCTGGAACGTCTTTTTGGGCTTAGGGAAGCTAAAAAGTCGATTGTATAAATAGTTTTTACAGAAAATGCTATTGACGGGTGATTTTGAGAGATCACCATATATAACTGACTGTCCCGCCACCCTTAGCTTTCCCCACCCCTGGGGGGAGGGTGCGCCTCGAGCAATCTTTGAGGCTTTTTATCTTGATCTAAGATCATGGATTGTTAAACTCGAATCAGCTTCCAAAGAAAAATCATTCAGCAAGAGCTGAAAGGTAACTGAGTTGGGGAGCAGAGATTATTATTTCTTACCATATATTATTATGTTTGATCCTATGTCAGATCTTGCGGGAGGTGATGCTCCTGCAGAAGAGGGTGGTGATGCGGGTGCAGCACCAGCTTCGACAGCGCCAGCAGCCGGTGGCGGCAATGGAAACAGAAAGTTCGCGGATGAACTTCATTCCGTCACTATTCACGCAGCCCAGCGCACGTTTTACATCGACTTGAAGGAGTCCGGGAACGGAAAGTTCTTCAAAGTTTCCGAGAAATCACGCGGAGGACAAAAGACAACGATAATGTTCGATTCCGAGGACTTGGATAAGTTCATCGAAGCGTTTACAGAGATGAAAGGACATCTATAAAATCAACAATTGACAGTTGACACGCCCCCGCATACGCGGGGGCTTTTAACAATTGACTTCTAATAGTCAAATGTTAATTGTCAAAAGGGCGCGAAGCGCCCGTGTTAATTGTCGTTAGAAGTCCATGGGGATAACGTATCCGTTTATCATCGGATTATTAACCATCAATAACAGAAGAATCTTCGAAGCCTCTGCTCGTGTCATGGGATTTGCAGGACGGAAAGTGCCATCGCCATATCCTTCGATTACATCTAATTCAATTGCATCTTTAACATACGGGAAAAACCAATCGTCTGGATTAATATCCGAAAATGGAAGAGGTGAATCATATTCTTCTGGTGGTTTAATGTTTGCGGAGAGTAGAAGAATTTTAAGCGCCTCTGCTCGGTTAACATTATCATCAGGTCGGAAAGTATTATCTGGATATCCCTGAACAATCTTTTCCCGAACAGCTGTGTAGACAACTCGCCTTCGTTTTGAAATAACATCTTCTTCGTGAGGTCTTGATGTTGATGGAAGGTCAGAGAAATTAACAGATAATCTAGGCTGATCGCTTGCGAGTTTTATGCAGTTTCCAAGCATTGCGATCTTCAATAATTCAAAACGCGAAATGTGCTGATTAGGAATAAACTCTCTTTTCATGCCCTTGCCATAACCGTCCAAAATCCTCATATGTTCCGGCAAAACCTTCGTCATATGAAGGCGAACAACGTAGTCTTCTGACCAATGGCCGAGAGTATCTGTAAAGAGTGCTGTTGGTTTTGCAATTAACAGGCAGGCATTCTCTAAGGGGTTGGTACCTTTATCAATCTCCTCACCATCCACGATTCCATCATGATCAGAATCCGGATTATTTGGATCGGTGCCATAAAGAAATTCCCCAAGATTGTTAAGTCCGTCTCCGTCAGCATCCATCCCAGCATCAGAAGGAACTCCCTTATTTAATCCGTTAGCTTCTTCATACGCGTCAGGCATGCCGTCTTCGTCTGTATCTTTCTGATACTTTGCGTCATCAGGAAATGCATCTTCTCCGTCAGGTACTTCATCACCGTCAGAATCGTCCTCGACAGGATCGGTTCCTTCAACAAATTCTTCCTCATTAGTCAGTCCATCTTCGTCTTCGTCTTCATCCCCGTCATCTGGATCTTCCGGATCTAACCCCTTTTCTTTTTCATACTCATCCGGCAATCCATCTTTATCTGAATCTTTCCTGTACCTTGCATCAAGAGGGAAAGGATCGTCATAATCATTAATACTGTCTCCGTCGGTATCAGGATTGGCGGGATCGGTTCCAATTGCCGCCTCTTCTCCATTTGCGAGTCCGTCGTTATCCAAGTCATAGGTCATATCATCCTTTCTGTCGAAAGGATCTCTGCCGCCTTCACGTTCAGATCCGTCAGCTTCTCCACCTCCGTCTGTATCTGCTTTCATCAAGTCGGTCTCGCCTTCATCCCATCGGCCGTTTCTGTTCTTGTCTTCAATGCGATCCAACAAACCGTCACCGTCCAGATCACCGGGAAGTGTGCTGTAAGCAGAGGCTGAACTCAGCGGAAGAATTAGTACTAGGCCAATAAGTGAAACGAATTGAAAGTTGATAGTGGAAAATGGAAAATCGGCTATCTAATTATTAGAGTAGCCTAATGAGAATAATTTACCATTTTCAATTTTTTCTTCCTCTCAACCAATCTTTTCCACTCATTTCCTTCTTTCCAGGAGGCTGGATCTTTACTACGTAGAGGATTGTATTTTTCGAGCATTGAATTGGTACCGAATTATCAGTTTCATTCAATGAAGTCTCTATTAGCTTTACTTCATTACCATCAACAAATGTCCTCACTCCCGGCCATGGAACAAGAGCCCTCACTTTTCTGTTAATTTCTTCTGCAGTCATTGAGTTTATATCAATTTGGCCATCCTCTCGCGAGAGTTTTTTGCAGAAGGTTGCTTTAGATTCGTCTTGCGTGGATGGAGATAAAGGTTCCTTTAATGTTTTAATCAGTAATTCGACACCTTGCTTTTCACACTTTTTGTAAAGAGATTCGCATGTTTCATCTCTTTCTATTCGAATTCTAGTCTCACTCAGAATGTCGCCTGCATCAAGCTTCTCTGCCATTAGTTGCACACAGACTCCTGCTTCTTTATCGCCGGCCAAAATAGCATTTTGAACAGGAGCGGCTCCTCTCCATCTGGGCAAAAGTGAATAATGAACGTTTACAGCCGCTATTTCCATCTGATCCAGTATCGGTTTCTTAATGATTTGGCCATATGCAACTGTCACTAGAAAGTCAGCAGGTGGCAATTGTTCAGTATTAATATCGATGGGTTGTATTACATGGATCCCAAGCTCTTCAGATTTGGTCTTTATTGGCGTTGGTGCAATTAATTGTTTGCGTCCAATCGGCTTATCGGGTTGAGAAACAACTAATTCAACTGTAAAAGCAGAGTCAGAGCTTAATGCTTCAAGATAGGGGACTGCTATCAAGGGAGTGCCGAAAAAGATAATGCTAAATGGTTCAGGCATTGAGAATAGTCTACATTATTTTGCTAATTCAAGATCTGAATGTAATGCAAAATTATCCAATACTTATCATAGAATTAAGCAGTTAATGTGCAACTCTATCAAATTGAATAGATCGCATTAGGTAAATAGAATTTATCCCTTATGCCCATCAGGAAACAGGAGGCAGACGATATATTAAAGCTATTAAATACAGCTAAAAGGGTTGTGTGTATTACACATAGAAATCCAGATGGGGATGCAATTGGATCTCTGCTTGGGCTTGGTTCTATATTGGAAAAAATTCTGGAAAAACAAGAAGTAGTTTTCCATTGTATGGACGCAGCTCCGGACACTTTTAAATTTCTCCCAGGGGTACTAAGAATTCAGAAAAGTGTTCAATATGAAGAAGGGGACACTTTTGTATTTTTAGATGCTGCTGAGCCTAAGCTAACGGGTCTTGATCTGGAGCATCCCCAATTGTTTAACGGAACTTATAAATCAATCGTAATAGATCATCATCCTACGAATTCAAAGTTTGGAAACGTAAATATTATCGAAGCAAAAGCCGCTTCCACATGCGAAATAGTAGTAGCTTTGGCGGATCAGCTTGGATGGGCAATCGATTCGGATACTGCGACTTGTCTTCTAACAGGAGTTTATACAGATACGGGAGGATTATTGCATAGCAATACGACTGCCACTGTTTACAAGACTGTTGCCAGGCTTCTTCGAAGTGGAGCAAGACAACAGGAAATAGTTCAGGCAGTATTCAGGACTGCTCAATTAAGCACGCTTAAGCTATGGGGAAGGGTGCTTGAGAAAATTACTCTTACAGAGGAAGGAGGAGCTATTACAGCCGTAACAGAGGGGGATTTTCGCGCATCCGGTGCTCACTATTCTCAGTTAACTGGAGCAATTGACTACGTTAACGCGGTCCCGGGTATGTGCTTTTCTATGATCCTCTCGGAGAGAGAAGGGAAAGTGAAAGGATCGCTCAGAACTCTTCGCGATGATATAGATGTGTCTGCTATGGCAGGGAAGTTCAGTGGTGGTGGTCACAAAAAAGCAGCCGGCTTCTCTTTGCATGGGAAGCTGCAGCCGGAAGTAAGGTGGAAGGTAGTGGAGTCTAATGACGACAAACAACTAACAACTAACAACTAACAATCAACACGTCACGCTTCGCGTGACTTTCGACAATCAACAATCGACTATATTTTGAATATGTCGAAAGCGTAGCGTGTTGATTGTCGATTGTTGAAAGCGAAGCGTGTTGTTAGTTGTCAGTTGCCTCTTCCTCCTCATTTGACTCCTCATTGACATCTTCTCCATCCGATCCTGCCGCAGGCGGTGTTGCCTGTTTAAGAGTTATGTTTTTGTCAAAGCCTGTATCTGGTTTCGATTTTTTATCGGGCTTGGGCTTAGATTCGGGTTCGGGTTCGGGCGAGCTTGTGCTGAGCGGAGCCTGCGATGAGCTAGTCGAATTCGCCGAAGCAGGCTCGGGTTCATCAGTTTTTTCTTTCTCTTTTCCCTTCACTTCCTCGTTCTCAACTTCTTCTTTAATTTCCTCCTTAGCTTCTTCTTTCACTTCTTCTTCCTTAGCTTCTTCTTTCACTTCCTCCTCCTTAACTTCTTCCTTTGGTGTTTCCTCGGGTTCCCCACTACGCTCTTCCTCCTTCGCCCTACGCGCTTCGGACGACAAGTCGGGCTCCGCGGGGCCTTCGGCGGGTTTGGGTTTAGGTTCAGGGCTAGGACTAGGGTTAGGGTTAGATTCTTCGGGGGTTTTTTCTTTATCTTCGACTTTCTTCTCACCCTCACCCTCGCCCTCTTTTACCTCTTCCTTCTTTTCTTCGGTTGCTTTGGATTCTTCGGTTACTTCGGTTTCCTTCTTCTCCACAAATGCCTCATCTGCTTTTTCCTCTTGTTTCACACCTTCTGCTGATTTATCGGCCAGTTCGTCACTTGTGGACCCAGATGATTTGTCAGCTTCATTTACTGCAGCAAGGCGCTTGGATCTTTGCCTCTTGGCAATTTCCTCAGGATTTGTGGTGATAACTGCAGACTCTTGCGGACTTGCGATTATTTGAATAGCTACGTGCCTGTTACCAGCAAAGAATAATCCTTGTCCTACTTCGGATCCCAGGAGCAGATACTTTTCACCGTCGGTGAGATAAAATATTTTCTGTAGATTATCAACAGCACTAGGAGATTGTTTAAGAAGAACTTGGAATGATGCATTTGTAATAATCGGTTTTCCATATGGTGAGTTTAAGAAGTCTTCGACATCCTGAGTAATTGTGGTTACTCCCAAGTAATACTTTCTAGCACGCTTGATAAGCCCATATAAGAACCGTGCTGAGTCTTCGTGTTGAATCAAGCTCCATGCCTCATCAATTACAAGGATTCGTTTCTTGAAGTCTGCGCGGATACGGTTCCAGATCAGGTTAATAACAACGTACATCGCAATCGGTCGCAGTGATTCTTCCAAATCCCTTATTTGAAAAACAACCATCTGATTATTCATTTCTACGTTAGTTGGCTGATCAAATAGTCCGGTGTAGCTTCCTTCTGTGTACTTGGAAAGCGTTCTTGCCATGTTTTCTCCTCCTTCCGTAGTCATCAGTACATCAACCAAGTCCCCCATAACAGGCACTTCTTTGGCTGCAGGATCTTCTGTTTCCAAGGTAATATTTTTTAGTGCATAAGTGTCCAGAATTGCCTTATCCAAAATTCCATCTTCAGCGGGAGTAAGTGTTCCAAGCATCAGCTTGAAAAGACCATGCAGGTTTATTACAGCAGCACGAAGAATTTCTCCTGTAGTTGCCTCATCTCCTCGGACTGCTATTGGAAGATCGAAAGGATTAATTCGGTTCGAGCTCTCAAGTGAAATTGGAATATGTGTTCCGCCTATGGTTTCACATAATTCCCTGTACTCATTTTCCGGGTCGACAACATACATCTCTGTTCCATACATCAATGATCTAAGCATCTCGAGTTTCACTGTAAAAGATTTACCAGCACCAGATGTAGCGAACACAGTTGAGTTAGCGTTTGGTAGATCAAATCTGTCGAATATAACAAGGCTATCGTTGTGCCGGTTTATTCCGTAAAGGATTCCATGGTCATCGGTTAGATCTGAGCTAGAGAATGGGAAACAGGCTGATGCCGGAGAGGTATTCATGTTTCTGTTTACCTCCAACTCGTCAATTCCGAATGGTATTGTGGAAATCCAGCCGTGTTCCATTTGCATAAAAGCCGGCTTGGTTATGACCAACTTTCCTCCAAGCAGAGATTCCATATCAGTCTGCAACTTCTTAAGTTTTTCCTTATCATCCGAGTATATAGTCACATACAAACCAAGCTGAAAGAGTTTCTCTCGTCCTCGAGTAAGAAGGTCTCTTAGCTCCTCGGCATCCTGCAATGCAGCCTCAAGTGCCGGGTCTCGAACTATTCCACGTTGTTCCAACATATGCATAGACGAACGCATTTGTGTTACTTTCTTCCTAAGAAGCTTTAGAACAGTTTTGTTATCAGCTGGATAAATGAACTGCGAGATGTTCATGTGAGCATCAAAGTTGATTTCCTCCGAAAGCCAGTTTGGATATATGTAGTGTGGCCAGTTGACGGCATACAAAGTCCTGGCATGCAGATCATTTAACAATATTTCATCTGGTTTTACTTCCATACCGGCCGGAGCGATGATATCCAGTGTTTTCTGCAGTCCTTCTTCATATCTCTTTAGTGCCTCCTGATCTTTTGCAGAAAGTGCTTTAACTTTCATCTTCTTGGTTGCCCTTAGTGTTTTCTCTACTTTTCTGTGCAGACCCAATAGGTCATCTATAGCCGCGACCATAGTCGTAATCATTCCAATTTTTACTTTAGGCGGAGTTTCAGCGGCAGTTTTCTTCGTTGCAACTTCGGCAGGAGCATGTGTCTCTGCTTTAACGCCTTTAGCCGTAGGAGTTTTTGTTTTTTTCTGTGCCATAGTTCAATTAATCCTCTTATTATAGCCGAAATCTTCGATTTTGTCCTTTGCGAAAGGTTGCCTTGGCTCAAAACTATTGTGTGATGAGATCTTCCTTTATTCTTCAATTACAATCCCCAAATCCTCGAGCCCTGGGACCTCTATGACCTTAAGTCCCGAAATCAAGATCTCGCGGTTTTTATCTATTGCCTCCTCTCTTTCTAGGCCTACTTTGAGTAGTTTCTTGGTTATCTTGATTATTTTCTTATTTTGGCTCTCTCTGGTTTCAATTTCGGCAAGCTCGGATTCAAGCTTTGCAAGCTCCTCTTGCTTTGGCCCTGCGGCGGCATATTTCTTGTCTTTTAGGGCGTGTCTAATGAATTTTTCAACCGCTCTTACCTCCTTTTTCTTCGCCCTTCTTTCCTCTTTGATTGAATCCGCCCTCTCGTCAAGTTCGGTTATTTTAACTTCAATTCGCTTATTCATACCCTTCAAGGATTCCAAATATCTGTTTATAGCCTTATCCCTGTCCAGAGATCGGTTAAGCATATCTATGATATCCACTTGAAGAACTGTTCCATATTCCTGCAGTAAATCGAAGGTTTCGTCAGTATCAATCGAATTTGCCTGCGCAAATTTGACCTGTACGTCTATTCCTTCGAGAGCGCTAATTACTTTCATCATATGGTTCTGAGAAAGATATAGGCTTACAAAGGCACCAAGGGATGGACTTGGACGCACAAGCTTTGTTGGCAAGGTGCTTTTTCCGGCATATATAACCGAAACTAATGAGCTTTTTGGCCCACTGACCTTAAGTTTAGATTCAGGATCCTCGGGAGTTTGCCCAGCATCTTTTCCACAGCTAACAAGTATCAAAGCCGAGGCAATTGCCAATGAGAGGGTATGAAGGCCCTTCATAATGTTATTATAACACAATATATCATATATATACAGCTATTGTAATATCGATATTTGGCATTTAGAAGGCAATTTTGTATGTGCCATTTCAGGCACAGGATAGGCCAAAAGGATAATATATTCTTCTTTCTTTTGTCTTAATA
>DCXE01000075.1:0-138 GCA_002328295.1 Candidatus Peribacter sp. UBA2144
GTTATGGCTAGTTTTTGGCTTGCCTAAGCCATTTTGTTAAAAATCTTGAATTGACTGTTCCGCTCAGAGGCGGAACGTCCTATGGGGCTTGGTGAAGCGCAGAAGTCCTGCCCAACCTCACCCCCTAACCCCCTCTCC
>DCXE01000075.1:439-5757 GCA_002328295.1 Candidatus Peribacter sp. UBA2144
ACCTCACCCCCTAACCCCCTCTCCTCTGAGGAGGAGAGGGGGAACTACTTCAATTGCGTAGCTCCGGGGCCGGGGGTGAGGTCGGAAAACACTTGCCCTCCAATTCCATCCTCCTATATAGTATACCCATACCCCCTACCCATATGCTTCCCGCTAATAAAAAGAAGGCAGTCGCAGCCCTTAAAAGGCTCAATGGCTTAAGCGCAAAGCTTGAAGAAATGATTGAGAATGATGAATACTGTCCTAAGTTACTAGAAATAGCGCTTGCTATGAAAGGGCATGTTAAGTACGTTCAGGGAACTATTTTGGAAAGCCACATGAACACTTGCGCCCCAAAAAAATTGGCATCCAAGACCGATCGTGATAAATTCATCAAGGAGCTACTCAAAGTCGTAGGGCTTTCAAACCGATAATTATGACTAAACTGACTCTTCTCGGCCTTCTAATCTCAACAACCCTTGGAGTCTGTCCGATGCAGATAAAGATGATGCCCATGAGTAATATGGCAATGGAAGGCGAGATGGCGGATCAGAATATGCCATGCTCTGAGTGCTATTCCGATAATGAGAGTTATGCACTTAAAGATGCCGGGAATTTGGGAACGGATCCTATCCTTATTTCCATGATTATTCCTGAAGACTCAATCGAGTACTCTTTGAATATCGCCTCAACTAATCAAGTTTCAATTAATGTAACGGGACCGCTTGCCAACGCTCCCCCGCTTATAGGCACGGTCATCTTGCGAACGTAAATAATCACAGCTTGAAATATAACTGATGCTTTTTGGCATCTTTATATATTCTTAATTATTTTTCTTATTTTCTTTTTCCCCTTTTACCATCATGAGATACCTCATAGCTCTCGCTCTTATTATTACCCCCGCATTTCTGGTCTATTCTCAGAAGACTCAGGCAAATGTATCGGCAAATAATGAAGTGGAATGCCAGCAAAACGGAGTTGACTGTTCTTGCAACTCGAAAGCTCCGTCTAAGGCTCCCTCTGCAAAATCTGGAAAAGGATGTGGATGTGGAAGCAAGTCTTGCAGGCAATAATTTTGAGCGCCCCCAGCAATCAGATTATATGATTGCAGCTGACTTCCCCAACTGATATGGATAATATGATGCATTCAGACCATTCCACTCCAGAGCAACACCCCACAGGCTGCTCAATGCACCACGGTGTCAAGAAAGGCCGCGATTGGTTCCTGCCTCTGGTAGCTCTGATCATAATATTGGCATATGTCGCTCATCTATTCCTTGGTGAATTCGCCTCAGGAAGCGAATTTCTTATAACTTTTAATTTGAGCGTATTTGAACTCATGAACCGTATGTGGTGGGGAGTTGCTTTGGGAATATTATCCGTTGGATTCATCGGCACCCTGCCCCGCGAGCTTGTGTCCTCCGCTCTTGGAAAAGGAGGAACGCTCGGTGGAATTCTGAGGGCGACAGGAGCCGGAGTTATGCTTGATCTTTGCTCGCACGGAATATTGCTTGTTGGAATGAAGCTTTATGAACGCGGCGCGAGCCTAGGACAAACAATGGCATTTCTAATCGCAAGTCCATGGAATTCTTTCTCGCTGACATTGATACTTTGGTCTCTGATTGGATTTAAGTGGATGATATTGATTTTGATTTTCTCATTATTAATAGCACTCGCATCCGGCATCTTCTTCGACAGATTAGTAAAGAAAGGAATCCTTCCTGCCAATCCTCATAAAACAAAACTGCCGGAATCTTATTGTTTCAAAAAAGAACTCATCACTCACTTAAAAAAGATGCGTCCCACTCCGGTGAATATTTATAAAGTTTCGTTCCAAGGCCTAAAGGATTCGCGCATGATACTCAAATGGATCTTTTTTGGAGTCATACTGGCATCGTTAATTCGAACCTTCGTTCATCCTGAATTATTCGCAGTTGCATTTGGCCCCACATTGGCAGGACTTGGCGCTACTTTAATTTTTGCAACTATTCTGGAAGTATGTTCAGAAGGGTCAGTTCCGGTTGCTACAGATATGTTGCTAAGAGCGAAAGCTCCCGGCAACACATTCGCGTTTTTGATGACCGGAGTCTCGACAGACTATACGGAAATACTTTCATTAAAGGAGACCACTCATTCCTGGAAAATTGCATTTTTCCTGCCTTTGGTTACATTCCCACAGGTTCTTATAATCGCAATAATTCTTAATTCGCTTCCGGTATAAAAAACATGAATCAATTTATTTTAATAACGTCAATTCTTATTTCTCCGCTTATTAAAGGGATTTCTAGAGATTTGCCCCTCGGTATCTAATCTGTCAGAATCTCAACCACTGTCTTTAATTTTTCTTACCAACTTTCCCCACACTTCTTATGGCTTCAAATGGCAACCCATGGTTTGCAGTTTCACTTGCCCTTGTAGGTATTATCGTCGGATACGGCGTTGCAACTGGCATGAATAGTTCTGCCCCTGTCGGCGACAGAGGTACAGTAGTAGCTGACGATCCAACTCCTGAACCTCCACCACCTCCTTCGGCAAATCTGGATGACTTGCCTCCTGTTGGCGACAACGACTACGTCCAAGGAAACCCCGATGCTAAAATTACAATAATAGAATACTCTGATTTCGAATGTCCATTCTGCAAAAAGAACCACGGTACGATGGTTAAACTAATGGAGGAATACGGTGATAAAATTAACTGGGTTTACCGACATTATCCTCTTTCGTTCCATCCTAACGCACAAAAGGCTGCAGAAGCTGCAGAGTGTGCAGGTGAACTGGGAGGTAACGATGGTTTCTGGGCTATGGGAGATATGATTTTTGAGAAAGGATCTGATAATACCGAGCTTGAATCTTACGCAACCGAAATTGGATTGAACGCAGCTAAGTTTACCAAGTGTCTGGATAGCGATAAATATGCAGACAAAGTTGCAGCTCATATGGAGGGCGGCACCAAAGCAGGAGTACGTGGAACACCCGGCAACATTGTTATAAATAACAAGAAAGGCGAAGCTGAACTTATCTCCGGCGCACAACCGTTTGATAACTTCAAGAAAGTGATTGATGATATGTTATAAAAAATACTAAATCCGATGCCATCTTTGATGCATCGAACAGTCGAAAGTCGCAGGTCACATGTCACAGGACCTGTGACTTTTGACATGTGACCAATCCTGCGACTTGTGACCAGTGACGATCTGATGCAACTATCAGAGACTACTTTCTCTGAAGTACACTAACAGTCTCTATATGCGCCGTATGCGGGAACATATCAACAGGCTGAACTGATCTGAGTTCATATCCATTCTTTAGAAGCTCTCCTAAATCACGTGCGAGAGTTGCAGTATTGCAAGAAACATAAACAATCTTTTCCGGATTATGCGCCAGTATTGCCACACGTGCCTTTGGATGCATTCCTGTTCGAGGCGGATCGACTATTACAGTTGTAAATTTATATTTGCCTCCAGGTTTAAGTTGTCCTGCAAGCACTTGCTCCACTCTTCCTTTATAAAAACTGATGTTTCCTATTCGGTTTTTGCCAGCACTTTTCAGAGCATCCTCGATTGCCGAAGGATGACTCTCGATTCCAATTACTTTTTGGCAGAAACGGGAGAGATATTGACCGACAGTTCCCATGCCGCAATAAGCGTCTAATATTACATCCCGCGGACCCAGGTCAGCCGCATCCGCGATAGCCTTGTAAAGTTTTTCTGTGCCGGAAGTATTTGTTTGGAAGAATGAAAATGGAGAGATTTCGAACTCCAAATCGAAAAGCCTCTCCTTTATACAAGGTTCCCCAACAAGAGAATGTATTTTTGGATGTTCGGGCCTTTCATTCATCCCTAAATTTTCTATCACAAGCAAAGACTTAAGCCCAGATCTACCTCCAAACTGCATGAAGTGCTGGAACAAAGGTTCCAATTCTCTTTTTCTTGCTCTTACTATAAAGGCGATCATATTTTCACCAGTATTTATACCGCGCCTGAGAAGAAGTGTGCGTAGCAATCCTTTTTGAGTCTTCGGATTGTAAACAGGAAGTTTTGTATGCTCCAAAAAGTCATGCACATCAGAAAGAAGTGACGGCAATTGTTCATCGTATAAATGACATTCTCTAATAGGCATTACAGTCGCCCACTGCCCTGGCTGGTGGAAACCAATAGTTGGATTCTCATCTATATATTTTGTCTTTCCTTTGGATTCTTCTTTGCGAATGTTCGAAAAACCGAAATGAAGCTCCAGTTTGTTTCTGTAGTGGAATACCTGTGGACTCGGGATTATCTTTAATACTCTTCCCGGAAGCTGCTTCCTCAAATCCTCTCCAACGGGAGTTAAGTGCTCCAGAGTCTCTCTGACTATTTCCTCTTTATATTCAATCTGCTTGTTATATGGCAAATTCTGCCAAGCACATCCTCCACAATCGTGACAATGACTGCATCTGGAGGCCACTTCATCAAATGACTTTCTAAGCACCTTTTCCACCTTTCCTTCTGCATATCTTCCTTTGTGCTTTTCAATTGTAATTTCGACCTCCTGGCCAGGCAGAGATCCGGGGATAAACACGGGAATGCCATCAATATGTGCCAATCCCGACCCCCCATGTGTAAGTTTTTCGACTTTAATCGTGTATTTCTGACCTGTCCTGAGCCCAGTCGAAGGGCCTATTTTGGGGTCAGCAGCCTGCCCTGAGCTTGCCTGTGCTGAGCCCTGCCGAAGCGTCGAAGGGTTACTTTTTGGCTTGTTTGAGCCAGAATCACCCATGTCAGGTGACCCAACCGAATCGCCCCCTGGAGGGGTTATTTGGGCATCATCAGGCATTGACTTTTGCGTTAAAATACCTTATAAAATATGACTTTAATTACATATTATGAGAGCAGTCCTCGTTCACTTTATCGGCCTCGTTCTTCTGCTCGGAAGTACCCTTCCGCAGGATATTGTAGCACATGCAGAGGCTAAGGCAAGTGGAGCTATCCCCCAACTAGCCATAGTCCGTCCCCAGAAGCGCGATCCAAACATAACTCGCAAGGCGATCAAAGCTGTAAAAAGAAGGACAAGTGCGAAGCAAATCATTAAATTTCCAAGCCCTTCTGTAGGATTGCTTCCGGTAGTTAACCAAGAAGACATACGTGTCCATCACCGAAAAATGGCTGACGATGTACTTAGGTCTCTTCCGGCGGCATGTACAGATCATTTGGAGAATTTCTATGTGAGATATGACAATCCAGAACGCAGAGGTTTGGCTGGGAAAAAATCGATTATTTTGGATGGGACAGTTCCTGATGATGAGTTTGTAGCTCTTTTGATTCACGAGTTTGGCCACATAACAGACTTGGGGTGCATGGCAG
>DCXE01000018.1:0-409 GCA_002328295.1 Candidatus Peribacter sp. UBA2144
AATTGAGAATTGATAATTGATAATGAAGCAGTCAATTATAGTACTAATTTTCAATTCTTCATTCTTAATTCTCCATTTTTTTAGTGCCCAAAGTAACCTTCATATACGACGGCCAAACTAAAGAAGTAGAAGCCAAAGAAGACCAAACCTTGCTGGAAGCCGCAATTGAAGCAGGAGTCCCAATGGAACACGCCTGTGGAGGAAACGGTTTTTGCACAACTTGTAGATGCAAGGTAAAAAAGGGTTCGGAGAACCTAAGTGCAAGAAATGACCGCGAGGAGAATATGGGGGTTTCTGAAGAGCCTGACCGGTTAGGTTGTCAGGCAGAAGTGCAGGGGGAAGTGGAGGTCGAGTTAGCTGAAGAATGAACAATGCAGAAAGCGAAGCTTTCTGCACGAGCGACGGCGCC
>DCXE01000018.1:720-2705 GCA_002328295.1 Candidatus Peribacter sp. UBA2144
ACGAGCGACGGCGCCGTCGCTCGTGCGACGCTATTGCGTCGCATTCGCAATTTTATTTTTCACCTCCTCATCATAAGGTTCCAACTTGTTGATTTTCTTGTAAACCTCAAAAGCTTTCTCGTTGTCTCCTGACTTTTCACAACTTTCCGCAAGCAATCTAAGGAGCTCCGTATCTCGGCTAATCCGTGCAGTTGCTCTTTCTAAGTGCAACATTGCTTCGCCGAACCTTTCTGAAGCAAAAAGTGCTCTGCCAAACGCTGCCATTCTCTTGTGGCTCTGAGGATCGCGTTCAAGAGCTTTTTGATACGAAGCACACGCCCTATCAAATTTTCCTTGTCTGTAATAAGCAAGTCCGAGATTGGAGTAACATGAAGCATCATCAATTTTCGTCAGGAGTTCCCGGTACATCGCTTCTGCTTTTTGATCCCTGCCCATGTTTAGGTAAAGTTTTGCAAGTTGTGCATGAGCTTCGTGCGCGTCCGGGTATGCGGTAAGAGCCTGAATGTAACAACTCTCTGCTTCCTCTAGCTTATCTCTTGCTTCTGCTCGTTCAGCGGCATTAATAAGAGTCCTGACTTTTTGAAGTTGAATTGCAGTCGAACGACTATTCGTATCGGGCTTATCTGCAGGAGATTCCTGAACAAATTGGGCCCCGCGCTCCTCCGCAGAATTTACCCGTTGTTTTACACTGCGAACAAATTTACGCACAGATCTGTTTTTTAGTACTGTGCGTCCGCCAACGATGACGAAGATAACCAGGAAAGAGCCTATGAAAACTAATGCATAGATCAACGGACTCAGAGGCTACACTCAAGGTAAAGATGGCACAATAGTAAAACTTAATTAACTAATAGTTAAAACGAACTTCTGCGCCATCAATTGCCTATTAGCATTCGTTTTTAACGCTTTAATCAAATCCATAAGAGCTTCCACTTGTTTGGGTTCCGTATCTGTTCCCTGCTCACGAAGAGCAATGGAAAGATGCATCATAAACTGATTTGCAAGCTCGCCTCGATCTTTTAGAGGTTCGATCAATGCAAGTTTTTCACGAATGGACTTGGATTGCCAAAATGATGCCGCCTTACTGTGCATAAGTCGCTGTTCGCGTAAAAGATCCGGATTGTCCTTAAGCTTAACCAAAGTCCCAGGCGCCCCTTGTGAAAGATGAAGTATAAATTGCGAATCATCTGCCTCTGTATCCACCAAAAGTTCTCTAAGCTCCGGCAATGTAAGCCTATTAAATCTAATAGATCGCGTGCGAGAGACTACCGTAGGAAGAAGTGATGTATTTGATTGTGTAGTTAAAATAAAAACAACTCCTTGCGGAGGTTCTTCAAGTATTTTTAAGAATGCATTTGCAGATTCATCCTTCATTCTCTCAACTGATCTGACAATACAGCACCTCCATTTGCTTGTTCCTGTTTCATACAAGCGCCCTTGCAAGGCTCTGATGTCGTCGATGCTGATTGTATCTGTCTTTGCACCATTCTTTGCACGATGTTGCTGAGGTACGTTCGAAGTCTTTGCGATTATATCCCAATCATCGCAAGTTTTTTCCATCCAGAGCTGATCTAACACCAATAAATCAGGGTGAACCAACCGTTCGATCTGTCCTTTGACATCGTCGTGATCTTTCGGATCTATATCTTCCAACATCAAATGAGTTGCGAACCATCTGGCGACTGCCATTTTGCCTAAATGACGCGGACCAGAGAACAAGTATGCATGAGCTACATTGTCATTTTCTATATCACCAATGAGCTGTTCACGCTGAGCTTTGTGGCCTACAAGGGGCGGAGGTTTTGCCATGGACAAACATGGTACTACTCAAATGAGAATCTTACCAAAGGAAACAGAAGATTCAGAAGAAACAGTGGAAACAGAAGAGGTGAATGAAGAATCCTCTGACTCTTCTGTTTCATCTGTTTCCTCTGTTTCCTTTAATTGGCTCCACAGCATTTTTTATACTTTTTACCACTCCCACA
>DCXE01000054.1 GCA_002328295.1 Candidatus Peribacter sp. UBA2144
TTCAGAGTTGAAGACGGGGTGAGGCAAATTTAAGACTCCAGTGTCGTTTCACGGTAGTAAAACGACGCTGGGCTGTGGATTCGCGGTCGGAACCGTAAATCCGGGGGGGGGCAACTTAACCAACTGGAGCTTCGGTGGGTGCGAGTTGTTCGATAGCCTCTTTCAGGCTTCCATCGCCGAAGCACATAAATGTATCTGCGCCGGCTTGCTCGGCTGGGGCGGCAAATTCTTTTCCGCTTCCCAGAGCGAGAATCTTCCCGTCCCCATGCGCCGATCGGATTGCTCTGATGATCGCAAGGTGCTGGTCGGCCCCTGTCGTCATAATGTCGACGACGTAGACGTCGTATTTACGGGGCTTTCCTTTGAACATCTCGGCAGTGGGATCAGGATCTCTGGCAAACAAGCAATCGTCCTGCTTAATGCCCAGCCTGGGCAAAAGTTGAGGATACGTTTCCGGCATTCCAGATCTTACGCTAAACACAAACAGACTCTTCATGGCATTTGTTCCTTTCTATGCCAAACAAACGGGAGTGTAACAGATCAAATAGTTATAGCTGCTGATCTGTTATATCACTAATTTTTTGTATGACAATCACTTAATCAACTTATTGAACCCAAGAGTGAACATCAGAATTAGCATATAAGTACTCATTACACCCAATCCGATTATTGTTTCGATTTCTCCAGCCAGAAGTGGTCTAACAATCCACAATCCCCCGCCAAGTAATATTGTGAATACAATCCACTTACAAATCTCGGTCTGACTCAATCTAAATGGCATCGCTTTTGCTCCTGTGAAAAGCAGGATGATAGCGAGTATCGAGTGGACTGTGATTGAAGTCTGAGCTGCTCCAACGAATCCGGTCTTGGGAATTAGAATTAAGTTCATAACAAGAGAGATAACGACTCCGAGGAGCAATGCCAGAACCAACTTCTTCCATCTGTTCTTTGTAAGCAAACTATAAAAGCCAAATAAAATAATTCCATTCAAAAACATTGGAATACTCATAAGCCGGAGTGCCGTATCAGCTCCGGGACGAGCTGGAGTGCTCAAGTAAGCTTCGGTTGTAAGCAGTTGAATGATTGGGCGTGACCAGAGCGCGGAAAATAGAAGGATGATTGATCCAAATATAAGAATGATCAGGAAAGTTTTTCCGAGTAACAACTTGGTATCTTCTCCTTTTAAATCTCGTTCACTCAGAATAGGTAATGTTGAGTTAAGCAGGAACGTTGGGATCAAAAACCCCATTCCCATGATGCGGGTGACGAATCCGTAGTAAGCATTTTGCAATTCAAAGTCGTCACGCAGAAGTGCAATCAATGTAATATCAAATTCACGATAAAGAGCCATGCATAGGAATGCGATTCCGAACGGTGCAGCGGCTTTGATATACTTCTTTAATAGCGCGGAATCCCAATGCGGGCGAATCGTCATCAGTCTGTTCCCATATGTCAGTGACAAAAAGAAAAGAAGGAATGCACCAATTCCTCCTATGTATAGAAACATGTGAAGATGCTGTAAGTCGTGGCTGCCCCGAACTCCAAATAATATAAAAAGTCCTATAAGAAATACTGCCAATACTCTTTGCGAAACTTCCGCGATAAAAACGAAATGCATTTTATAATTAATTTGGAAAACCGTTCGAATAATTCCCGCAAGCAGTGTGAAGAATGGAACAAGCGAGGCGATTGTAACGCTTAAAGGAAGCGGAGTTCCCTTCCATACGGGTACAAGCCAAACAAAGAGGAGTGCAGCGCCCAACGAAATTGCCAACGCAATGCATCTGAGGATAATTATCGCACCCAACACCTCTTCCTTCCTGTCCGATCTGCTGACCTCCTTTACTGCGACGGCGTAAAGGCCAAAGTCAGCAAGTATCCCAAAGAGTTGAAGAAAGCCGTAAGAAGAATTATAAATTCCGGCAAGCTCCTTGCTTAGTCCCAATGCAACAAACTTAACAGCAAGAATACTAAGCGCAGCCATTGCGACCTGGCTGGCGAGTTGCCAAAGAGTAGATGTTGCGATTTTGCGAGAAGACATCGTAACAATCTTACAATAACAATTGACAATTGACACGGGTGCTACGCGCCCTTTTGACAATTAACTCTTTGTTTTCTGAAATTATTAAGCTGTCAATTGTAAAAGGCGAAGACTCGCAGAGCGAGGCTGAGCGTGTCAACTGTCAATTGTTGTAAAAGAGTCTCCCAGACTCTATTTGCCGATGAGGACAAAGTCCTCGGTGGTGTTGCTACGAGCTTTAGTGAGCCTCGTTGCAAACAGTCGCGCAGTAATGTGGACAGAGAGACTGGGAGACGACCTACCAATATTTGGATTTCCACGATTAGAATCGGAAAGACGATCCTAAAACGTCTTAACGATCACCTAGCCTTTCCATCTGGGAGACAAGAAAGGTTTAGAGATCCATATGGCAGGTTAATAGCATTTTAATAACTGACATATGACAATCAATCATTACTTTTTTTTGTAGACCACAAAAAAGCGACCCCCTGTATCCAATCGTAGTTCTGTGTTACTTTGCGTATGACAGAACTTATGAAATGGACCGGGGATCGGTAGGGTCGCTGGCAGCAAGCCAGCGGTCAGGAGGCAAACCCGCACACGACTTATCTGCCAGCGACCGGAGTAAAAATATGCATTTAAGGTCAATAGGTTAAGGTATATCCAGACAATATTTCCTCTGGACATCCAGGGTCCGATTCTCTAAGATTCTTCCATAGAATGCCTCTTCCGTTCAAGCATCTAACTTCAACCAAACAACTCTCACGAGAAGACACGGATAGCATTTTGGAGGTATGTGAAAAGATGGAAAAGGTCAGATCCAAGGGGGGAAGCAACCTACTTGAAGGAAAAATCCTCGCCAATCTTTTTTACGAACCAAGCACCAGGACAAACTTAAGTTTTGCCACAGCAATGCACAGGCTTGAAGGCAAAGTAATCACGGCGGTCGGAATGCAATTCAGCTCGATGTACAAGGGCGAGACGATCGAAGACACGATGAATGTTGTCGGGCAGTATGCAGATATTATCGCTATGCGCCATCCGGAAAAAGGAAGTGCAGACATTGCGGCATCCGCATGTCCGGTTCCATTTATAAACGCGGGAGACGGACCGAACCAGCATCCAACCCAAGGACTTCTGGATATTCTTACAATCAAGAAAGAGCGAGGAAAGTTAGACGGGATTCATCTGACAGCGGTTGGAGACCTTAAGTTTGGACGAACAATCCACTCGGTCAGCTTTCTCCTCGGTCTTTATGACAACGTGAAGTTCACACTTGTTTCACCAAAAGAACTTCCGATGCCGGAGAAGGTAACAAGTTTCTTCAAAGAGAAAGGCATTGAATATAACGAGACTGAAAATTTAGAGGATGGGCTTAACGCTGATGTTATTTACATGACTCGTGTGCAGGAAGAGAGATTTGAAAACAAAGATGACTTTGAACGTCTCAAACTCAAATACATTCTAAAACCGGAGCACGTCAAAGACCGCGACATAACAGTTATGCACCCTCTTCCTCGCATAGGAGAGATTGATACAAGAGTTGACGAACTTCCCAATGCTGCATACTTCCGTGAAGTTAATAACGGAGTAACACTTCGAATGGCCCTTCTTGCCATGCTACTTGATAAAGCATGAATTATTAGGACGTAAGTATTAGGACTTAGGAAGTAGGGTTTTTGGATTGTAAGATGACATTTTTGAGATCAGAGCATTCAGCATTTTGTGAACCTCATCTGTTTTGGTTATTAAATCATTAAAATCTTCCTTAGATAAATATCCAACTCGACAGCTGTAATGTATCTGAGTAATTAGTTCCGTTAATTCACCTCTTGCCTGAACGTATCTGTGTCTTTTATCTGCATATGTGTAACGCCCTAAGCCTTCAGCGATATTTGATGAGATTGATACTGCTGCTCTGCGCATTTGAGATACTAATTCAAAACGTTCTTGTTGTGGAAAATGTCCAGTTACTTTGTGAATCTTTTCTGCCAGATCAAGGGCTTTTTGCCAGATATCCATTTTTGTAAAGTTTGCAGGCATAAGAAATTATTAATAGCAAAATAGCCATTGACGATATCATAGTCTTTTGGATACGTAAATAATTTCTTACGTCCTAAGTCCTACGTCCTACTTCCTAATCTGTGCTACATTATTAAGAGAAATGTCAGATTACATTAAATTACCGGGCCTAATCGACTGCCACGTGCATTTCCGCGAGCCGGGTTTCGAGCACAAGGCGACCATGGAATCAGAGTCTGCAGCAGCAGCGTCAGGTGGAGTTTTGACGGTATGTGATATGCCAAACACTAATCCCATGACAACAACAGTCGAAGCATTTAGAGACAAAGTCAAGCGTAGTGAAAAGGTTAGGGATGTAGATATCAGATTCTTTTTTGGGCTGGCCTCTAGCGAAGATATCAGCGAATTTAAAAAACTAATGTCAGATAGTGAGCTCAAAAAGAAATGCTCGGGTGCGAAAGTATTCTTCGATCATTCAACAGGCAATATGGGTGCAGATAAATCAGTAATAGAAGAAGCATTTAAAGTTTGCGCTGAGCTTGAGGCTCCTTTAGTCACACATTGTGAAGATGTTTATATAAATAAAGAGGCTCATAACATTATTAACTCAGCAAGCAATGATAAACAAGACGTGTCACTCCATTCATTAATGCGCCCCTGTGACTCGGAGGTTAAAGCAATCGAAGAAGCACTTGAATTCACCAAGAAATACGGAACCCAGTTGCACATTGCTCATCTCTCAACAGGTCTTGGGCTTAAGCTTGTTAAGACAGCAAAAGAATCAGGACTAAAAGTAACGTGCGAAGTTGCACCTCATCACCTTTTTCTAACTGTTGATGATTACGAGAAACTTGGAACATTGGGGAAAATGAATCCCCCACTTAGAACTGCAAGTGAACAGCAAGCATTGTGGTCAGGTATTGCTGATGGAACGGTTGATTGTATTTCAACAGATCATGCACCGCATACGTTGGATGAAAAAAACACAGATGATCCGTTAAGTGCACCGAGTGGAGTACCGGGGGTGGAGACAATGCTTCCCCTACTTCTGACGGTAGCGTCAGGTGGGTGGCCGAACCCCAGATCTGATCGGGCGGAAGCGCAGATTGAAGCTTCTGATATTGTTAGATTGTGTTTCGAAAATCCGAATAAAATATTCAACCTTGGTATCTCTGATGAGCTTAGAATCAAAGTAGATACTGATGCTGAGTGGGTCATAAAAGGCTCAGCATTGCATTATAAATGCGGTTGGACCCCTTATGAAGGGTGGAGAGTTAGGGGGAAAGTTACAAATGTGGGATAACATATGTTCCGCTTTGGAGCGGAACGTCTTTTTAGGTTTAAATAAGCCTAAAAGTGGAATCCAAGAAAAGTTTTTTCTGAGGAGGTATTGACTGGGTTTATTGGCTGACACATTATGAACTGCCGGCCCACCCACCCAAGGATAACCCACCCCGAGGGGGAGGGTGTATCTAGAGCAAAGCTCAAATACAATTAACTAATATCACCCATTAACTCCTCCAACGAATCGACAACTCTATCCGCATTCTCGCCTGAATCTTCCGGAGTAAATATTGGTCGTCTGACTAACCATGCCTCCATGCTGGCATTCTTCGCCGCACCCATATCTACTTTTTGGTCGCCAATGTAAACACACTTCTTTGGATCAACTCCAAGCCTTTCACATGTGAGTGTCAGGCAGAGCGGATTAGGTTTTGAACGCCTAGAAAAATCATCGCAAGCAACGATCGTGTCGAAATAATCATGAATAAGACACCTCTTGTGAATTGCATCTACATATTTCATCCATGATCCAGTTGCAATTGCTTTGGTTGTATCTTTTGGCAATGCCTCAAGGAACTTTTTCCCGTCTGGAAACCACTCAGTTTCCTTTCTTAGTAAATCAATGTAGAAATCGTCGCGGATATTTCTAAGCTCATCTTCTCTGTCTTCGAGATTATATTTTGCAAGTATGTCATTAAGATTAGAACTTGGAACATATAGTTTTCTAAAATCTTCGTGTGAGATTTCAGTCCCCCCCCGACTGAACATATATATCATTGCCTTTTCATAAATCGGAATGGTATCAACTAGCGTCCCATCTAGATCGAAGATAATGGCTTGATGTTGCATGATTGTTAAGGCTAGTTACAAAGCAATTTTCAGTTTTCAATTTGAAATTTTCATTCAAGATCCAATAAATCAATGTTCAATACTCTATTATTGGTAGTGTTTGGTAATTAGTCATTGTGTCTTAAATGAAAATTGAAAATTCTAAATTGAAAATTATTCTCTGTTTCAAATTATACCTCTATTACGATAGGTATAATCATAGGTTTGCGATTCAGCTTCCTATCGAAGAATCTAAATAATGCTCCATTAACTGCGCGCTTAAGTTCCTTCCTATCACTCTCTCCCCTGTTCAAGGATTCTTCATATGCTTTCTTGGCAATCTTTATTGCTTCACCTGTAATTTCAGTTTGTTCGGATCCATAAATAAGTCCGCGAGAAAGAATATCCGGATCGCCTACGAGTCTTTTGCTTTCTGCGTAAGCCTTGAGTGCAATTACTATCACGCCATTCGAACTCATAATCTTTCTATCATCCATAATGCGCTGACCTTCGCCCGCGCTTCCGTATCCATCAATAACAACATCTTGGAGAGTCAGCTTTTGTTTTGATCTGCGGGAATTGCCTTTAGCATCAAACTCAAGGATCTCTCCATTAGTCATCATATGAATTCTGTTATCGGGATAACCGATCTTTCTTGCAAGTTCAGCGTGAGCAGCGCGCATATGAGGCTCGCCATGCTCAGGGATTACGTGCTTAGCTCGTACTAATTGATGCATCAAGAGAATATCCTGCTGCATTCCATGCCCTGTCGTATGCAGGGCAAACTCAGCATTGGTTTTAACTTTCGCACCCTGCAAATTAAGATTATTTATTACTTTACTGATTGCACGCTCGTTTCCGATTATTGGATTGGAACTCAAGACAACCGTGTCACCTTTCTTCACTCCAATATGTCTGTGTGTTCCAAGTCCTATGCGTGCGAGCCCTGCCATTTCTTCTCCTTGGCTTCCGGTTGTAATAATTATTACCTGATTATCAGGCAGCTTATCCATTGCGGGGCCGGCCTTCCTTATCAGTCCTCGCGGAGCCTTTAGATAACCCAAGTTTTGTGCGATCTCGACATTCGTCTCCATGCTTCTGCCGGAAATGAATATCTTTCTGTTAAATTTCTGCGCATGAGCTACAACTTGGTGAATACGATTCAAAAGTGAGCTAAAAGTTGAGATGATCAACCTTCCCTCAGCATCACGGATCATTTTGAAAAGCGTTTCGGAAATCTCTGCTTCACTTTTACTAAACCCCGGCTTATTTGCGTTGGTAGAATCAGCGATAATTGCTAACACTCCGTTTTTACTTTGATCAGCGAGCTTCTGAAAGTCTGCAGGCTCTTCGCTTGTCGGGGTCAGATCAAACTTGAAGTCTCCCGTATGCATAATAGTTCCATACTTTGTATGAATTGCTACTGCGGCAGAGTCAGGAATACTGTGAGTAACCTTTAGGAACTCAACTTCAATTTTTCCGATGCGGATCTTTTGTCCGTATGGAACAGTATTCAGATTAGCTTTGGAAGTAATCTTCTCTTCGTCCAGACGTTTCTTTATAAATGCCATTGTAAGCTTGGTGCCGTAGCAAGGCGGATAATGAAGCTTAGGAAGCAGATGTTGAGCGGCTCCAATGTGATCCAGATGCCCATGAGTGAAAAAGATTCCTTTAATCTTGTTCTCGCGTCCAGATAAACTCGAAATATCAGGGATCAAATAGTCTATGCCCAGCATTCCTTCATCAGGGAACTGAAGACCAAGATCTATCAGATATATATCTCCTTCAACTTCAACAACAAAGCAGTTTCTTCCGATCTGCTCAAATCCTCCAAGAGGATATACACGTATTGGGAAACCTCCTGCTTGTGGAACTGTACCCTGAGGCTTTGGTGAAGGTCTAGGGGCAGGCTTATGAGAAGGCTTGTAAGGAATAACGCGCGAAGTCTTCTTTGACGGATATGGCCTTTTTGGTCTGCGGTTTTGATGGCCAGGCCCCTTTGAAAAGGGCTTCTGTTTCTGAGGAGATGGTCTTTGCGATGGTTTATTATCATCCCCCTTGCCACTGGCACTGCTTGAGTGCTGTGGCTTGGCTGAATTATCATTCAGCCATTTCTTTACTGATTTCATATATTTAAAGAATTAATAAAATTTCTGACTTTAGTGTAACTTAAAGATTCCGGATATGCAATAGGCGAGAGAAGGGGGCTTTGAGTTTTTGGCTTAAATAAAGCAAATAAATGTCGAGAAAATTTGTTATTGAGCTTATAGCTTGTAGCTTATAACTTGGCTAGCTTCTGCTGATTGTCATCAATTGCCGCCACAATAAAAAGCTAATCAAGCTAAAAGCCAAAAGCTATCAACTCTTTTATACACCCACCTTGCCTCGAGCTCAGATTTTAAGGTACTCTTTCCTCCTGTATGGCCACCTCGGTCGAAACCGGCCACACCAAATCTGCGAGCGGAATCTCGCTGTTTTCGCAGAAATTTAAAACTAATCTGAAGGAAAGCGTTGTTTTCCTGATGCAAATCCATGCAGAAACCGCAGATGCGAAGAATTTAATGAAGGAATGCGAGACTGTGATTAAACATTCTTTGCTCGAAACAGATGGAGATGCAGGAGACAGATTGGATGGTACGCTGAAGGAGATTAACGGCTTGCTCAAGGGCTTTTTGGTAGCGAAGACAATTGATGATGTTCATGCAATAATTGCAATTCAGGGATTAGACGATGTGTTAAGCGTTTCGCATGCAGGAACTGCGGAGGGATATATAATTAGAGGTGGACAAGCCAGCCAGATCACGGAGTACACGCGTGGGAAAACGACTCCTGCATTTATTCATATAGCAAGCGGGTCGATTGAATCCAGAGATGTTGTCGTGTTCTCCACTCAAAGACTGCTTAGAACCGTAACTCCTGCACAACTTGCCAAACTTTCACAATGCGGCGATCAATTAATAGAGGAACTGACTGCAGAGTTGGAATCAGAAAAAGAAAAATCAGCACTAGCGGTCATAAGATCAGAGGCGCGCAAAGGCGAAGTAGAAAAAAAAGTCAAAGCACTCCCACCCAGATCTTCGCGCAGGAGAAGAAGGCGTGGCCCATCGCGAATTCCACAATTTTCCGGAGTTGCAGATGTACTCATATCCTCATCGAGTCGTGTAAGGGATAGTGTTCCATCTTTTGAAGTGGTAAATCGTTTACGTGAACTACCTTCGGTGTTGCTTGCGGATATGAAGAATCCAAAGAAAAAGAAAAAAGCTCACATGCTTACTCTTGCTGGAGTAGTTGTAGTGTTTTTGGTTGTATGGGCTGTAGTGAATCTTGCAACAACAACTCAAGACGGCCAGAGCCGGGCGGAGCTAGAGCAAATGATTGAGCAAGTTGATACCGATATAAAAACTGCGGAAAATAGATACTTAGCAGGAGATACGGATTCAGCAAATACCATATTGGAGCGTGCAGAAGCTACTGCAAAACAGGTTATGGATCATGAAAGCGGCAGGTACAGAATGGAAGCATTGGATCTTTTGGATCGCATCCGACTAAAAAACGAAGACATAAATAATATCACCCGACTTTCTCCGCGTGTTGTTGTAAATCTTTCTGCGAAAAATTCAGATGTATCTGCAACAGGAATGATCGGCTTGAAAGATGGCGAGCTTATTGTTCATGACAAGCAGGATCTTTATCGTGTTGTGCTTAACGCTGTTGATGGGCCGGATCGCTTGGCAGAGGAAGAGCTGATTGTAGATGGAGATTTCTTTGATCGTATGCAGACGCTTCTGTTCCAGTTAAGTGATAACTCTGTCGTTGAAATAATCAACGGTCAGACAACTTCTATGAAGACAGAAGATCCCGCCGGATGGATTGCAGGGTCTGCTCTAAAGACATATCTGAGGTTCTTGTATGTTTTGTCGCCTGAAAATAATCAGATTTATAAATATGAACGCTTAAGCAATCGCTACTCGGCTCCCTCGGAATATAATATAAACGGAGACTTGGGTAATGCTTTGGACTTTGCAATCGATGGAAACGTTTATGTGTTAAAAGAGGGCGGCGAAATCGTAAAACTTTTCCGAGGAGAATCCCGTCCGTTTGTGATCCGACATCTACCGGAAGGAGCACTGGAAGGCGTGACGCGAATTTATAAATCACCTGAAGATGGAAATTTGTATCTGCTAAATTCAGAAGGATCGAGAATAATTGTGGCAACTGACGGAGGTGCAACCGGCGAATCTGCCTACATCAGGCAATATATTTTAGAGGGAGAACAGATTGGAGAGCTTAAAGACCTATATGTTGGTCCCGAACAACTGCGCATGTATGTGATGGATGACAAAAGAGTTTACGCTGTAGATTTAGTTGCGACGAGATGATGTCACCCTTCGACAGAGCTCAGGGTGACATTTTGTGTCATGGTGAGCACTGTCGAACCATGACACGATAACTAATTAATTCCTATGAAAGTCCTAGTCTTTGGTACATTCGACAATCTCCATCCCGGCCATCTTTACTTTCTTAATGAAGCCCAAAAACGTGGAGAACTTTTCGTCAGCGTAGGGCTTGATGATACTGTTGAGAAAATTAAAGGTAAAAAACCAAGGCAAGGTCAGGATGAAAGAATTAAAACCATTCGGGAAGAGTTTTCCGAAGCAGATATCAGGCTCGGTGATTCGGACGATTACTTAAAACCAATCGAAGATATAAAACCAGATCTGATACTTCTTGGATATGATCAGAAGCTCCCTCCGGGCGTTTCTGAATCGGATATTCCATGTCCAATTGAGCGAATAGAGGCCCATAAGCCGGAGGAATTTAAGAGTAGTCTACTGTAAGACAATTGAGTCAAGACTTTCAAAGAAATGTAAATTCTGCTATACTAAGTAGAAAACTCAAAACAAATATGAAACAACTTTTCAAATCATCTCTTACACGCCAGGTTGCTGGTGCAATTATTGGAGCCTCTGTTGCGTACGGATTGTACATTGGATACCAAGTTGTTCAGCCTCCACTGGGTGCTTTTATACACACGTTCTGGGATGGAGATGAAGGAGCAGGTGCGAGGTTTGCAGAAGATCAAGTGGATGTTGAAGATCGACAAATTGAAAGGCAGGCACAAAGGAACAGAGAGATTGCAAAACACTTTGCTTCAGATAATCCTCCAGGACAAAAGAAGCCTACGCCGTTTGAACGTATTGCAGAGAAGGCCCAGCAATATCAGGGGCAGATAACTCCGAGTCAGGAGAAGCAATTGATTGAATCTGGAACTGAAAAAGGACAAGATGAAAAGGGTACAAAGGAGATAAAAGAGACAAAGGAATCTCAAAAAGAAAAAGTTTCTCCTCCGCCAGAACAGTGGCAAAAGGAATTGAATGCAATGGAGAAGCAAACTGCAGAAAGTGGAGACCAGCTTCCTGACTCCGGGTTTGGACTAGGCATTGCGATTGCGGGCGCTGCCGGAGCAACTGCTGTTGTAAGAAGAAGGAAGAAAAAATAACGGCAATTGGCAATTGGCAGTTGGCTATTGGCCTGTTTTATTAAGTATTTTAGCTAATTGCCAATGGCTAATAGCCAATTGCTCTTTGGTACTTCAATAGAAACCTAACATAAACTACACTAATAATAATGCATCTAACCGATCCCCTAACACTTCTTTTCTTCGTACTCGGACTTGTTCTTGGAAGTTTTGGTAATGTGTTAATCGAACGACTTCCAAAGAATAAAAAAGTAAGCGGTAGATCTAAATGTCCTGAATGCAAAAAGCAAATTAGCAATGTCGATTTGATTCCCGTCTTAAGTTACATCTTGTTACAGGGTAAGTGCAGGAACTGTTCTGAAAAAATTTCGATTCAATATCCTCTGGTAGAACTAGGCTCAGGAATTCTTTTTGTAATCGCACTTCTTATTACTCCGGCAAGTGTTTTTTCCGCGATCTTTTTGGCAGTAATACTATGGCTGATGCTTATCATGTCAGTTATTGATTTCAAGACACACACAATTCCGGATGCACTTAATATCTCCTTCGTCATACTAGCAATTCTTTATTCTTACGTTACCGGATACATTCCAATACTTGCTCCTCTTATTGCTGCAGGGTTTTTCTTTGCGCAATGGAGGATAAGTGCAGGCAAATGGGTTGGCAGTGGAGACATTATTCTGGCTGCCGGAATTGGATTCCTTCTTGGTAACTGGGAGTATGTACTCGTCATGCTTGGAGTGTCCTACATAGCAGGATCACTGGTTGCGCTTCCATTATTGCTTTTCAAAAAGAAAGGGAAGAAAGAACATTTGGCTTTTGGACCCTTTTTGGCGATTGGAACATTGGTGGTGTTGATATGGGGAGATCAGATATTGAGGATATTGATTTGATTAGCTTTTAGCTTTTAGCTTCATTAGCTTTCCATTGTAGATTTTTTGGTGACAACCAGCAGAAGCTAATTAAGCTATAAGTTATGAGCTATAAGCTATTGATACATAACAATCAGGGCATCTGCCCAAAAAATAAAGAGGGAGACACCCTAGACTGAATTTTGCAATGAAAATTACCATTTCAACAGAATTATCTGCGTTCGCCCCAGCGAACGCTGGGAGAAAGAGATAAAGATCAATGCACCCAATATAATACAGTCTCATGCTCTTTTGTCAATAGACAACCTTGGCTAACATAAGCCAATAATTCTGGCTTCAACGACCCTTTTCGGGCACAATTCAGCTTGATGAAAGTAGTGGCTAAAAACCGCCGTGCAAGCTACGACTACGAGATCCTGGACAAGGTTGAGGCAGGGGTGATTTTGACCGGCCAGGAGGCAAAATCTTGCCGTCAGGGCCACGTAAATCTGTCCGGTTCGTATGTATCCTTTTTGAGTGGGAAACCGATTCTGAGGAGCGCAAAGATCTCCCCTTATTCTCATGCATCAGGGCTCGAGAACTACGATCCCGGGCAGGATCGTAAGTTGCTCCTAAAAAAGTCAGAAGCTCAGAGGCTTCAGTCAGCTTTGGACGAGCAAGGCGTTACGATCATCCCACTTGAAGTAAGAGCCGGAAAACACATCAAGGTTTTACTGGGCCTTGGTAAGGGAAAGAAAAGATATGACAAGAGGCAGAAGATCCGCGAGAGGGATCAGAAAAGGAAGCTAAAGAAGGGGGAAGATTATTGATGATAAAACTTGACATATACAAAAATAAGTACAAAATGTGCGTCTATGCAAACAGCCCCCAAAGCTCCCAGAACAGCAGCTCCGCTCGACGAAGAGGTCGAGCAAAAAGTCGATGCGTTGTTGTATCATACACCGATTGGAGATGCAGAAGTTGCAGATGAAGATATAGCCGAAAAAAATTTGTAGCGGA
>DCXE01000057.1 GCA_002328295.1 Candidatus Peribacter sp. UBA2144
ACAACACTTACAAGTGACAATGATGTTCATTTGAAGATATCCAGTGGGGCTGGGTTAAATTTAACTGTTGCATCAGGGGATTATCGGCTTGGGGGATCTGTAACGGCGTATGCGGGATCTTCTAACAATGTAATTGCTGATGATGATACGAGTTATGTATTCTTTGAAACGGGAGGGTTAGTTACTAATACAACTGGATTCCCAACTGATCATATGTATATTCCACTTGCGACTGTATTAACTGCAGGTGGAAGCGTTTCCACTATCACAGACAAACGAGTGTTCAATAGCGCCGATACAGAGCGTACTGTTACAAGAATATTTACTCCTGAGTTTGAAGGAGTTTCTTATCAGGGGGACGAATCTAACAATGTAGGGCAGCTGGTGCTCAATCACTCCGGAGGCAACCTGATGAACTCATATCAGTGGTCAAGCTCTAGAAGTACACTTCAAGACTTCGATGTTTTGCTGAATTTCACACTGCCTGAGGACTTTGTCAGATGGACCGGCAACCATATGACGGTTTCATACAAGTCCTCGTCCTCAAATCAAGCTGACAACACTTTGGATATTGCCGTATTTGACTCGGCGAACAACTCAGTGACGCTCACCGGAGATAGTTCGAGCCTCGTTTCCACTGGATGGACTACGACGGCAATTACTTGGTCCGGGACGCCGACCTGGACAGCAGGCTCAGGATCGCTAATCAGGCTAAGGCTATCTGCGAAGAGCGATGAATCTATGCATGTAGGGAAGGTTAAGTTGAGGTATGTGGAATTGCTGTCTGAGTAGACCAATGAGTAAATCGAAATAGCTTTAAAGACGCACCCGCCCCCTCACGGGATGGGTTGACTTCGGGTGGGCGGGCAGTCAGTTACATATGTTGTCACACCAAAATCTTCAGTCAATACCTCCTTTTGTATAAACTTTTTGCACACACGACTTTAGGGCTTTAATTAGCCCCGTATGATGTTCCGCATCAAGACGGAATGCAAAGCAATCATAACATTTGACAGTCATAATAATTAGATGATTTGTCAACTCTATACGGAAGATCTAGAGGCCGAATTTTGATATAATAATAGGAATAAACAAAAACATAACTCATGCAATATTCCGTTAACACAAAAGTAATAAAGGCGATCATAAGACGAGGAATTCCAATGATTCTGGTCTTTGCATTTGTATGGAGCATCGCGGGGACTGCAGAAGCGGTCTCAAGTTGGAATCCTACTTTGCTCGTAAATACTGAATCTTTCCAGGAAATTGATCAAGGTGATGGTACTTCAGATATAGAGCTTAGATTTGGAGACATTGATAAGAAGCTAATGTGGCTTTATGACGAAAATCGATTCCAGTTCACAAGAAATGTGAATGTTGGAGGTAATCTTACAGCCACAGGATCAATCTCTGCTTCCGGAGCACTGACTACAAGCGGAGCTCTTAAAGTTGATGGAACTTCAGCTCTTCAGGGAGCTGTGACATTTGGAGACGGTACTACAACTTTTGTATTACCAACTGCTCGCGGATCAAGCGGAGGGATACTCAAGCTTGATGCTTCCGGAACTGCAACTTGGTATGTGGATGATGACACACCCGAATCAGGAGACTTTGGGGCTGCAGGAGACTTGGATGCAGATGGTACTATCACAGACGGTGTAATAGATGAGGCAGATCTGGATGCTGCCGACAGTGCAACAGATGAGGACATTCTTACATTCGAGGGCACAGGATTTGAATGGCACAGTGCAGCGGAGATGGGAATTGGAACCGCTACATCCATTACAGATGGCTTGATTGTAGAACCGGATTTGGATGCGGATGTGGCTGCTACAGATGGAGATTGGCTACAATACGATAGTACCGGTACCAACTTTACTTGGAGAAGCTCCGCAGAGCTATTAACTGACGTTGGACAGAATGGAGGAACAGATATTACAGCTGACTTGGAAGAAGAAACTCATGCGTCTGAACATGCAAGCGGAGGCGGAGATGCAGTAGATCACGACACACTAACTAATTTTGCAGCCAACGAACACATAGATTGGACAGGTGCAACGGACAATCTAGCAACAACAGGCAACCTATCCGGTACAACTTTGAATGTAGATAAGAATGCATTCATCTTCAGTAAATTGGCCGTATCAGGTTCAATTGTAACTGATAGCAATTTAGCCGCATCCGGAACTTTGTCAGTTGAAGGAAATGTAACTACTAGTGGAACTTTGGTTGTGGAAAGTACTGCAAATATTAAGGGGGCGGTTACATTTGGAGACGGAGCAACAACTTATGTACTTCCAACAGCAAGAGGTTCTAACAATCAAGTGCTTAAGTCAGATGCAAGTGGAAATGTAACATGGGGAAGTGATGACGGAGGTACATCCTTTAAAGCAGGGCAAGGACTTGAGTTGGGTAGTACATTCTTCTCTCTATCAAACACATTCTCCGGAACTTCGCTAGAAATTACCGGCACATCATCTGGTCTTACAGTTCATGCACAAGATATGTTGCAGTCATCCGGCGCCTTGTCTGTTGATGGAGCAGCTAGCCTCCAGGGTGCAGTTACAATTACAGAAGGAGCTTTGACAGATGACACTATAGTTGAAGGAGACTTGAAGGCAGTTGATGCTGCAGCGGATGAAGACTTCCTCACCTATGAATCCACAACAGGAGACTTCGAGTGGCACAGCGTAGCAGATGTATCAGCTAATATTGCTGCTGACATTGCAGAGGGAGAATTGGCTAACGATATCATTTTGGAGGAAGACATTAAAGCTGTGGATAGTGCATCTGATGAAGACATTCTTACGTATGAATCTACTACAGGAGACTTTGAGTGGCATAGTGCATCTGATTTAGGCATTGGAACTGCAACAGCTATTACAGACGGTTTGATTGTAGAACCGGACTTGGATGCCGACAATGCAGCAGCAGATGGAGATTGGCTGCAATACGATAGTACCGGAACCAACTTTGTATGGAGAAGCTCTGCAGAGCTTTTAACTGATTTAGGACAAGACGCAGGTACAGATATCACAGCTGACTTGGAAGAAGAAACTCACGCCTCTGAACACGCAAGTGGAGGCGGAGATGCAGTAGATCATGATACTCTGACTAATTTTGTAGCTGATGAGCATATTGATTGGACCGCAGCTTCGGATAATTTTGTAACTTCAGGAAACGTTGCAGCTTCAGGAACATTGTCGATAGAAGGTACAACTTCGTTGAAGGGAGCTTTAACTTTAGGTGATACAATTACTTTGCCTACTACCGATGGAACAAGAGGGCAAGTTCTCACGACAGATGGAGCTGGTACTGTTGTTTGGAGTGGAGCAGTTTTAGGACTTGGAAGCGGAGGAGTAGTTGCTCTCTCTCCCGAGTATCCGAATGCTGTTTACTTCGCTAGCGGAGCAATTACTACAACTATCGGACAAATGAGTTACGATTACGATGAAACAAATAACGAGAACTTCTACCGCTGGGCTAGCTCAAAGGCTGCACTTCAGGAGTACTGGATCTCAGCTCGCATTAGAGTTCCTGATAACTTCAAGCAATTTGATACCGCACGACCTATCCAATTCAGGTACAGAACAACTCATGCAAGCACGGACAATAACTTCTTGACTATGCGTCTGTATGACACAGGAGGCACGGAAGTTGCTCTAACAGGAGGTAACGATCTGGCTAATACCAGCTGGACTACAGCGACTATTACAGGCCCGGATTCTGCAGGAACATTTACTCAGGGTTCATATATAACTGTAGCTGTTAAGCTCACTTCAAATAGCACAGGAAATGCAGATGCAGGGTTCATTAATTTGAACTTTGAGACAACAGCACCGTAATAATGGCAATTAGCAGATTGGCAGATTGGCCATTGGCTAATTTCGGCTGTCACATGTAGCTAATCTGCTAATTGCTAATCTGCCAATTGCAGGTCGATGCAACAACAAGTGCTATACTGGTTGTCCTTGAATAAGCATTGCACCCAGTGTGGCACGGAGTTCGAGATAACGCAGGAAGATATGGATTTCTATGACAGAGTTTCACCTGTGTTTAATGATAAGAAATATCAAATTGATCCACCAAAGAATTGCCCCAATTGCAGATTCAGAAGGCGACTTATGTTCAGGAATGACAGACATTTTTATAATTGCAAAAGCGACAGCTCCGGCAAAGACATAATCACATTTTATTCACCGGATAAGCCGTATAAAGTTTTTGACAGAGATGAATGGTGGGCGGACACATGGAATCCGCTCGACTACAGTAGAGACGTGGATTTCTCACGTCCATTTTTGGAACAATTCCAGGAGCTTAGATTAGAGGTTCCACGAGTATGCCTAATCCAAAGCAATACGGAAAATAGTAACTACACAAACCATGCACTTAATATGAAGAATTGTTATCTGGTTTGGGGAGGTGGAGGATGTGAAGATTGTTATTACAGTAATTACATTGTTGATAGCAAAGATACAGTCGACAGCCTTTCGCTTTACTCATGTGAAAGGTGTTACGAGGGCATAGCGTCAGAGAGGTGTTATGACTGTATAAGCTTTATGAATTGCAATGACTGCAAGTTTTGCATAGCTGTTGAGGATTGTTTATCCTGTGAGTACTGCATTGGATGCTTCGGTTTACATAGGAAGAAATACTGCCTGTTTAATCAGGAAGTCGGAAAGGATGAATGGGAGAAAAAGAGAAAGGAGCTTGGAAGCCTGAATGCGGAGAAAATTAAGCTTCTCAATGAAAAGCTAAAAGAGCTCAAAGCAGATCTACCGCACAGAGCGTCGCACATTTACGGAAGCCAGGATTGCACGGGAGACAATATCTACAGTTCAGAGAATTGTTACAACTGTTATGACATCAAAGGGTGTGAAGATTGCAAGTACACAGGATTCACGCCGACTGCCACTGATGTTTATGATTCAAACTTTGCAGCTCCAATTGGGCTCGAACTTTCTTACTTTAATAACTCAACGCTTGGTAAACACAGGCTTCTGTTTAACTTCTTTGTTTATTACTGCAACGATGTTTACTACTCAATGGAGTGCCATTACTCCGAGCACTTATTTGGGTGTGCATCAATGCGTCACAATGAATATTGTATATTGAACAAGCAATACTCTCGTGATGATTACGAAAATATGGTTTCGCAAATTATTGATCACATGAGAGAGACTGGTGAATGGAGTGATTACTTTGCTCCTAAGTATGCCCCCATTTGTTACAACGAAAGCAACGCGCAGGATTACTTTCCGATTAATAAAGAACAGGCGAGGACCGAAAAACTTTGGTGGCACGATGAAGAGGAAGTGAAAGAGGAAGGGGAGATATTAAAAGAGGTTCCAAGAAATATTGAAGAAACAGATGATTCAATCTGTGACAAAGCTCTAAGCTGTACTGTTACCGGCAAGCAATTCAAAATACTTCCGCAAGAATTCAGATTCTATAAAACAATGGGACTTGCAATTCCAACTAAGCATGTGCATCAGCGTCACATAGAGAGGCTTGATAAAAGAAATCCGCGCTGGTTCTGGAATCGGGAATGTCCTAAATGCGGCGAGACAATGACTACAAATTATTCTCCGGAGGAAGATGTAAACGTGATATGCGAGAAGTGTTATCTAAAAGAGTCATACTGATAAAATGGCTTAAACTAGGGAAAAAGTCCGTACTAAATAATAGAACGCTATTTAAGCAAAACCTTAATTTTGTCTCTTGGCTCTTCCTGATTTTCTATAGCAATCAGAGCAATGCCTTTGTGGTTTTTATCCCACGGAGTAGCTTTGCGTGCGACGCCGGGAGTATCTGCAGGCGTAAGTACATCTCCTCTTTTAATTAGTCCGGTCTCGTCAGAAACATCAACCATAACTTGTCCGACAAGGCCCACCAGTACCCAAGTGCCACTATTTAGCTCATCAGTGTGGCCTCCGATAAATCCTGGATTTGTTGATACAACACCAACGAATATATCGCTAAGTTTACCTGTACAACTTTCAACACTTCTATCGTTTTCAACATCTATACATACAGGATTACCAGGTTTTAGGTTTTCTTCCTGTGTCGGGAACCATTCTGCATAGTCTGCACCACCACCGGAGTAAGCACCGTCAGCAAATGTTTTTCCGTCAGCTTGAACTTTAAATACAGTATTTTCATCACTACTTTTGTCTGAAACAATTTTGAAGGCTATGTCAGTAGCAGTTGAAGATTCTGTATCTACTGCAAGCGTAGTTCCGCTTTCTGATGCAACCCTTAATGCGCCGGTGCCAGATCTGTACATCTTTACATCAAACATTCCTCTGTATCCGAACAGGATGTGAGGTGCATTTGCAACTTGCGCTGGAGTTGCAACAGCGTCAATTGCAAGTGCTGGAGCAGTTGTGGCTTCGGAGTCGATCAGGGCTCCAGTTCCATTTGCAGACTGAGCAATCATTAGATTAGCTGTTGGACTAGTAGTCCCAATTCCAACATTACCAGTTCTGAAATTAAATTCACTACCTTCAAACGCTAAAACCGAGTGTGCTCCTGCATCTGTAACTGAGTGGATTGCCATCTCACCCGTTCTCGTTCCTATTCTTAGGTTATCATTTGTTGCATCGCTTATATCTAATATAGCGTTTGGAGCTGTCGTCCCAATCCCCACTCTCTCGTTAGTTGTATCAATGTTCAAGATCGGTGTACCGCCATCGGCATCAAGAATTTGGAAGCCTGTCGTTGAATCTGTTGTTGTTTGGAAAATAGCATCTCCATCGACAATCAATGTTCCTGATGATGTGAGGTTGTCTTGAGCGTGTAGGATGGTGCCGGAGATAGTGCCGATGACTTCGAGTTTTTCTGTTGGAGTAGTGGTTCCAATACCTACTTTGCCACCTGATTTTATGTACAACTCATCAGCCACTCCGTTGCTCCCTAATGACAGATCATTCCCAGATAAAGCCAATATTTGTGCTTCCCCCGTATCCCAACTGAGTCTTCCTTGGTTGGCTGTCGTCCCCCAATAGATAGTACCATCTCCTAAAAGTTTTAACCTGTCCGAAGATGAGCGCTCGACAATGATACCATCGGATACACTTGAGGCTATTACTTCTAAGTCAGTATCTGGACTTGTCGTGCCGATTCCGACGTTGCCTGAAGAATCTATAGTAAACCCATTTCCTTTAGATCTAAAATGAAACTTGTCAGTAGCATGATCGAACTGAATCTCCCCTGCATCAATATCTTCACTATCTGCAAAATAAAACCGTCCCTTATTTCCTGTTCCCGCTCCCACTGTTACTGCCACATTACCACTACTCTCTATAATTAAATCATCTGAATTAGCATCAACTACATCAGATATAGATCCATCAGAAGATTGTATGTGCAAATTTCCTACAGGACTCGCCGTCCCAATACCCACTCTCTCGTTAGTAGTATCCACATTCAAAACAGGATTACCACCGTCAGCGTCTAGAATCTGGAACTGAGTTGTGGAATCGGTTATGTTTTGCCACTTAACAGTTCCTGAACCGGAGAAGTGATCGCCGAAACTAAGTCTTTTTCCAGACATTGTGCCTGTAACATTTAAGTCATCGGATAAATCAAACGCGTTTGAGGTGTCATTAAATGTGAGCGTCTCTGCACCTGAATCATTTCCAAATGTAATTGTTGCATTAATTGCTCCATTATCGGAGTTAAGTGCGAGGTTTCCACTTGCGGTAATTGATCCTGAAGATGCTATGGATCCGGTAGCTGTTAATGCTCCTGCTACCCTAAGGTCGCGTGTAGTTTCGAATCGGGTTTCGGATCGTTTGTATAATAACTTCTCCTGTAGCGTGTCCCCAAATTCAAGATAGACATCAGAATCAGTGTCATCGTCATCAATCTGTTGGAAGGCCTCCGTATTAACAAGAAGGGTTGGGTTCCAGGATGAGGCAGCGGAGGCGAGTGTTGGCAATGCAAATAGAAGAACTCCTAAATTAATTAAGAAGAGAGCCAGCAAGAATGCCGCTCGCGATCCCAGTAAAAGTTTTTGGTTGTTAGTTGTAAGTTGTAAGCTGTTAGTTGAATTATCAGTCAATTTAGAAAAATCATTAATATCAAATCTATTCAGCCATCTATAGAAAGTTGATCTGGCAATTTCGAATTCTTTGCATGTCTTACTTACAGATCCATGGGTTGAGTAGTGCAAAAACCATTGAAGCCTTTCTATTACTTGCTTTTCACGACCCTCATCGAGCGACTGCTCTATGAGCTTTAATATCGTGCCTCGTGAGGGGAATTTTTGTTTCATCGTGTGTATTTGTTTTTGTATCGATGAATTATATTAGTATAGCAGAAAACGGGATTCTTTGAAAGATTCCTTAGAGGATAAAAGAGCGGACTGTAGCGTGGAGTGGGCTGAAGGGTGTTTCGGGATGGCTTGCCATGAACCCGAACGAAGTGAGTGGTTCATGGCGGAAGGGGAGATCTGCTACGCAAGCTTCGCAGATCTAATCATCAAATAGCCATTCTGCGTAGCTTGCAAAGCAGAATGGCGGAAGGGGAGGGATTCGAACCCTCGTGACCCTTGCGGGCCAAACGGTTTTCAAGACCGTCGCGATCGACCACTCTGCCACCCTTCCGTAAGGTATTTTACAGGAAATGGCGATTAGAAGCCATTATTTGACCTCAGGAAATTCTCTTGGGAACCCTATATCTATTATCTCTATATCTCCTGAATATTCCTTTGCCGATCCGACCAAAAGCCCTTTTTTCATAACTCCGAAAACCACTGTCATATTTGCCTTTATACAAGGGTTTCGGATTTCACCTGTGGTGGCATCCAGTCCTGATGGAATATCCAAAGAAAGGACCTGACAATTTTGTGGGTTTGTCCAATCGATAAGTTCGGCTGACTTTCCACGCGGGTCGCCGACAAGTGAATAACCTATGAGGCCGTCGACTATGCCGTCAGTTTTATCGGGCGGTTCATCTATAACTTCGCCACCGAAGTTCTTCCAAACTTTAAGTTGGTCAGATGTTACAGGTTTAAGTTTTTCTTGCGTCTCTGAAAGAATAACGGTGACGTCATGCTCCCAAAGTTTCAAAAACTTAGCACACACAAGTGCGTCGCCTCCGTTACCGCCCGGTCCAACCAAAACAGTTAGTGATTTATTTTTTCCGAATAGTTTTACAGCTGCTTCTGCACTACGCAGTCCTGCAACTTCCATAAGTTGCTTCAAGTTCACTCCAAGATCTTCGATTGTGTATCGATCGAGTTCTGCGACTTCGGCTGATGTGTAGGATTTCATGATTTCAGCTTTTTGATCAGGTCCTCATTCGACGGCAGCTTACCCTCTGGGCACGCTCGTCCACCCCAGTATTCACGCAAACTTTCCATGTAACCTTTTTCATTGATTAACATTTTAATAAAGTCGTTAGCATTTTCCGCAAACTTACTGTGATCAATGTTAGTTGTAAGTTCATGTATCGAAGTAACAAATGCATCTTCACCTCCGCAAACCTCAGTTCTTGTTTCATCTTCAACCGCATCCAATATCGAGTCGGCATCAATCCCGGCGAAGAGTTTCAGTTCGTCAGCTTTGGCAGAAGGGAAGTATTGGTTGAGTCCGAGTCTCCTCAGGGAACAGGGGAGTGCGAAGTCAGCGATAATATCTGCAACCTGTGTAGCGAGTCCGCCGTCAATATTGTGGTCCTCAACTACTATCAAATGTCCGGTCTCAAGTGCAGCTTGAACGATGGCTGAGGAGTCAATCGGTCTTACACAACTTACATTCAGAACCCGAACGTTGATTTTTTGTGAAAGTCCCTGTGCCATTTCAGCAGCCCCAATCGCGTCATGGACGCAATTTCCTGTGGCTATGATTGTGACGTTGTCAGAAGTATCTCCACTTCCGCGAACTAAGTTAGCTTTGCCGTCGAAGACGTAGTCAGGTCCGTACATCACTTCACCGTCAGGAGTTTTAATTTGCTCATGCGATGAGCGCGGGAAAAATGTGTAAACACTTTCATGTCCTTCCGCGATTATTTCAACCGAGCGCTCCGCCATAGCTCCAGCCTGATTGGAATCAGCCGACATCCAGACTTGGGTATGGTAGTAGGGGATGGTCAGATAACTTTGCTCCTGATGAGTTTCACCATCTTCACCGACTGAAGTTCCCGCATGAGTTCCGTCATTAATTATTCCGCATCGCGTGTGTCCGCAGTTAATATCTATAAGTCTTGCATTCGCGCGAGCTTCGTTGGTATTAAAAGCTGCAAAAGTGTAAGTAACAGGGAGCAAACCGGTCTGGCGCATGCCGGCGGCCATCATAAGCATGTTGGCCTCGGCCACTCCAACATTTATTACTCTATTTGGGAAATCAGCCTCAACTTTGTTAAATCCGCCGGAACCGGCAATGTCCGCGTGAAGCACAATAATACGGTCGTCCACCGCCATTAAGCTCTTGATATGAACTGCACCAAAATCTTTTCGCGCTGCACCTGACTCTGAGGTAATGGTGCGCTTGTATGTCGCTGGTCGCTCGTCTCTTGTCTCTCGTCCTTTTGTATTTGACGAGTGACTAGTGACTAGTGACGAGTGACGCTTTGAAAGATTAAAATCAATGAGTATGTCAGTTTCTACTGGTGGCGCACTCTCATACTTTTTCTTCTCTGACTTGTAAAAAGGTTCGTACTCCTTAACTGCCTCTTCCAGAGGCATCAGTTTACCCAGTGCATCCTCAGCTTCTTTTTCCGAGAGCGGTGAGCCATGGAAATTCTTTGAACCTGTGTCGGAACCTTCTTCCATAAAATCAATTCCATGTCCCATGGTCGTGTAATAGCAGACGAAGATTGGTTTGCCTTTGCCGACCAACTCGTCAGCTTTATTTTGAGCGGCAATAACTTGCAGTGGATCATTCCCGTTCTCAACTTCAATCACGTGCCAGCCTGCTGCATAGGCTATTGATGCGAAGTCAGCCCAAACTGTTTTAGACGGCATGTCTCCCAGTTGCATATCATTAAAGTCGCCATGAACAATCAGATTGTCAGTTTCCAGATGAGCCGCAAGTCTGAATGCTTCCATAACTTGTCCTTCTTGCCCATCGCCGTCAGCCAAAAGCACATCGACGATACCGGGCTTTTTCTGGTATTTAAGCCCAAAAGCGACCCCAAGAGCATTAGAGACTCCTTTGCCAAGAGGACCTGTTCCAAAGGGCGTATCGCCCACGCCTGCTTCAATGTGGCCCGGCAGCCCATCTGGAGTCCTGAACGCGTCTATGATCCCTTGAGGGCTTTGTAAGTGCTTATTCCCATTGTCACGCCCAAAGCAGTACTGAAGTCCATAACTGAGGAGTGAAAGGTGACCTGCGCTCATTCTATATGGCTGATCTACCTGCGGGTTCCTCCTCTTATATACAAAGTAGCTGAAAGTGAACGCGGAAAGCGGTCCGCCCGGGTGTCCTGACTTGTGCTTGAGGGGAGCCTGCACAATCAGATGCCTCTGAATCGTATGCGCCAGGCCATATGCCTTTTGATCCTCATCATTGAGCTTCACCTTCTCATCTTCTCCAAACCAGTAATGCTCGCCAAGTTTCGATGATTCGAGAACCCTGATAGCAGACTGAGCAGAATTTTTGAGCGATTTAATTTGAGGTCTTTTCAAGCTTATATTGGGAAGAAGTAAAGGAATTGTACGTTTCAATTGATGCAAGGTAAAGGATGCATTCAATCAAAGTAATTATTTCCAAAAAAATCAAGTAAACCTCATTGACCGATAAGATCATGATAAGTAACTTACATCGGTCGAAATTAATTTTTGTCCTTTTCCTTATGTATATGCATCAAACTAGGCATAAGTCGAAAGCGCCGATTATCGGTATGAACATTTCAGCTATCATTCTATTAAGCCTTGTGATGCTAACACTAGGATAGGACACAGGAACGAGACCAAAGGAACTAAGGGTAGGCCCCCTTGGTTGCTTTGGTTATGAAAAAACTATCCTTGCATTTATTTACCCTCATCCCCGTCCCTTCTCCCAAGGGAGAAGGGAGCTACTTCAAAGGTGTAGTAAGTATTTGCTATTTCACAGAAGTAGCTCCCCTCTCCTGTCAGGAGAGGGGTAGGGGGTGAGGTTAAATATTATTGAATCACGAGCATCTTTTTTTGTCCTAGGCCTATCTCTTCTTTTATGCCAGTCCAATCGTGTATAGCATTAACTAAAACGTTGTACTTATATTTATATCCTTTACCTCTCTTAGTTCCAGGATCATTCGTAATAAACTCATTTCTGTCATATCCTTTAACAACAAGCATATGGTACCAAGGACCATCTCCGGAGAAGTATGGATTGAGAAGCCTTCTTCCTGCAGCCGGAATAATTATTGGATTTCCTTTAGCCAGCTCTTCCTTAATCGACTCAGTTGTGACCTGATTGATCACAAAATTTGTACAATCTTTGTAGTATTCACATCCTATTTGATTAAGTTGTTCCAGCGTTACATCCTCCGGATATCCGTGTTCTTCTTCCCATTTTACAAGGTCTAGGATCTCTTTATCTGCAATCTCTGGAGTAAGTTCAAGCCCTTCCAGAAAGTAGTGCCCCATGATTAGAGCTATCTCTTCACATGCTTCTTGATATGGATCATCCCAGTTTGCATGAGGGGCTTGTGGGGAGAAGGGGACATTGATTTGAGTTTTCTTTGGAATATCTTCAGACACTTCTGTAATGCTTGCATCTATATTTGTGCAAGCTGTAAGTAATAACTGAGCTCCAACAATAATTATGAATCTATTCATATTGGCTGATAGATTACATTGTTTTAAAAAGAATGCTTGTTAAAAACACACAGAAAATGTGATAATGAGATCAGTTTATTCTCCATTTAACATATGAAAATCTTCATTGACACCGCAAATCTGGATGAAGTCGCAGAGATTGCCTCTTGGGGAATCCTCGACGGCGTCACAACCAATCCTTCTCTTGTTGCCAAAGAGGGCAAGGACTTCAAAGAGACTGTGACCAAAATGTGTGAGTATGTACCGGAAGTTTCAGCACAAGTCACAGCCACTGACCATGAAGGAATGATCAAGCAGGCAGAGGAGTACTCCGGATGGCACAAGCATATTGTTGTTAAGGTTCCAATGGTAAAAGACGGACTTAAGACAATTGCTTACTGTAAGAGCAAGGGGATTAAGACGAACTGCACACTCGTGTTCTCGGCCAACCAGGCAATACTTGCTGCTAAGGCTGGAGCTACAATGCTCAGTCCTTTCATTGGTCGTTTGGATGATGCGGGGCAGGATGGGATGGAACTAATTGCTGAGATTGTTAGCATCTGGAAAAACTATGATTTTGATACGGAGGTTCTGGTAGCCTCGACACGACACCCGCGTCATATAATTGAAGCTGCGGAAATCGGTGCAGATATCTGTACTATTCCATTCAAGATTCTAGAGAAGATGCCAGTGCATCCTTTGACGACTTCAGGTTTGAAGAGGTTTATGGATGACTGGGAAAAAGTGAAAAGTTAATAGTGAATAGTGAAAAGTGATTTTTATAATAACTTTTAACTTTTAACTCTTCACTTTTAACTAAAATCCCTTGATACTCAGTTGGCATTATGGATCCACAAATTGGAATCATCGGCCTAGGTACGATGGGTGCTAACTTGGCACGCAACGCAGCGAGGAACGGAGCTAAGGTAGTCGTTTACAATAGGAGCGCAGAGAAGACTGATGAGTTTATGAGCCAATATGGGAAAGAGGGCATGATAGAGGGATATAAGTCGTACAAAGAATTAGTACAAGTTCTTACTCCACCACGTCCAATTTTGATCATGGTAAAAGCAGGTGAGGCTGTTGACTCAGTAATTGATGAACTGAGGGAACACTTAAGTCCCGGCGACATTTTAATCGACGGAGGGAACAGTAATTTCGAGGACACTCAGAGAAGATATGATAATTTAAAGAAAAGCGGGCTTAAATTTATCGGCATGGGTGTAAGTGGGGGAGAGGAGGGTGCTCTTAATGGACCAAGCATGATGGCTGGAGGTGATAATGATGCTTACGATGAAGTTGATGAACTTCTAAATAGAATGGCAGCTGATGATGGAGTTGGTGGGAAGTGCGTTTCACTTTTAGGTCCCGGCGGAGCAGGACACTTTGTAAAAATGACTCATAACGGAATCGAGTATGGAGTTATGCAGTTGATAGCAGAGAGTTTCGATTTATTGAAAAGGATTGGAGGATTTGATAACGATCAATTAGCTGAAACTTTTGAAGCGTGGAGAGATAGTGACGAGCTCAGTTCATATTTACTAGAGATCACAGCTGAGATTTTCGGATCAAAGAGTGATGTACTTGATGCAATCAAAGACCAGGCGGGACAAAAGGGGACTGGCAAGTGGACAACCTCAGCTGCACTTCATTATGGAGTTGCGATTCCAACGATTAATGCATCGGTTGATGCAAGGATCATTTCCGGCAGTGAATCGGAGCGAAAATCCGGCAAAAACTTCCCGGTGTCTCTGGACGAACAAGATCCTGTTCCGCCCCCGATGAAGTTTCGATCAATCGTCAGACATGCATATGAACTGAGCATGTTGCTTACTTACATGCAGGGAATACTCCTTATAAAAAAAGCCAATGAAGACGAGAAGTGGGGGATTGATATGGGTGAGGTCGTCAGGATTTGGAGAGGTGGATGCATTATTCGATCTTCAGTCTTAGGAAGACTTCAAAACGCCTTTGGAAAGGATGAAGGAAAAGTGAAGGCCGGAAAACAAGCAATAATGGAGAGGTTCCAAGGAGACCGCCAAATGGACTTCCGCAGAACCTTGGTATTTGCCTCAAGCAGGGGAATTCCAACACCTGCCATGTCAGCTTCATTGAACTACTGGGATGCTCTGAGGTCAGAAACGCTTCCACAGAACCTAATCCAAGCACAACGAGATTTCTTTGGGAATCATGGATTTGAGAGGGTTGATAAGGAGGGGGAGTATCATATAGATTCTTAGTTTACTGTTAGTGTGTTGGGGGTCGCTAGTCGCTGGTCACTAGTCACATGATTTTCCTTGTGATCGTATTTTTCTTTTGCTGTTATAATGTGATCAATCATTTATTTTATTTTTTGACCAGCGACTAGTGACCAGTGACCCCTAGAGACTTGTATTGATAAGTACTAAACTGTTCCCCATGTACGCCAATTTGAAAGCAGACGACGTGCTTAGTCGTTTGGGAAGCTCCTTGGACGGTCTTAAGGGGCCTCAGATTAAAAAGCGCAGAGAAGAATTTGGGTTTAATGAACTTCCGCACAAGAAGCGATCTTTGGTTGCACTCTTCCTCCGTCAATTCAACGATATTCTTGTTTATATATTGATTGGAGCTCTTGCACTTTCAATCGCGATGCCTTTTTTGGCAGGGCATGCTCTTACGTTCGAGAGTTTCTTGGATGCGATTGTTATTGGAGCAATTCTAATTCTTAATGCGGTCCTTGGTTTCGTTCAGGAGTTCAAAGCGGAGGAGGCGATTGCGATGCTTCAAAAGCTTTCAGCTCCGCACGTAAGGGTCAGGCGTAATGGGGGAGAGAAGATAATTGAATCGCGCGAACTTCTTCCCGGCGACATAGTAATAATGGA
>DCXE01000066.1:0-19932 GCA_002328295.1 Candidatus Peribacter sp. UBA2144
ATAATCTGATCATGCGTCCCACTTCACCAAGCCAGATTCTTCGGCAATCAAAAACTAAGTCCTATTTGGTCACTAACCCAACAAATATTGAATATTTGACAGGTATTAAAATGAGTTCTGGGGTGCTACTTGTAACTTCACGTTCATACAATCTTTTTGCAGACGGGAGATACAAGGAAATTGCGGATAAAAAAGTTGGTTCGATTATCAAGGTTCACTTGCCGGAAAGGATGGAATCGGCACTTAAAAAACTTGATGAAATGGGATTTGAATCTGAGCATGTTACAGTCGGACAATTGCGTAGATTAAAGCGGAAAAACAAGAGTACAAAATTTGTACAAAAGAAGGGAATAATTGAGCATTTCAGAAGGCAGAAAGGCCCTGATGAAATAAGGAAATTCAAACGATCCCAGCGCATTACGGAGGAGCTTTTAAGAAGAGTTCCGTTGGCGCTTAAATCCCGTCCCACAGAAAAACAGTTAGCTTGGAAATTTGAAGAATGGGCGCGCGAACTTGGAGCTGATGCTCTATCTTTCGAGCCGATTGTTTCCTTTGGCACGCACTCGAGTTGTCCGCATCATCATGCTACGGATCGGAAACTAAAAAAAGGTCATATAGTACAAATTGATGTTGGATCAAAGTACAAAGGTTACTGCTCTGATCAAAGCCAAGTATTTTTCACAAGCAGGCCGACTGGTCTTCAGCAAAAAGTTTTGGAAGCAATAAGCAAAGCAAAACAAAAAACTATTGAGTCAGCAAGATCAGGAATCACTAATCATAAGCTGGATAAAATTGCACGCGACATTCTTTCTGAATATGGATTTGAAGAGTACTTCACGCATTCGCTTGGGCATGGAGTGGGATTGGACATTCATGAGGGAATATCATTAAGTCAACATGGGAGTCCGACTAAACTGTTGCCGAACGAAATTATTACCATAGAACCTGGCGTGTATCTTCCCGGGAAGTTTGGTATTCGATTGGAAGATGAGATAATAGTGAAATAGCTTTAAAGCCCCAACGCTGTTTCAACAAACTTAACTATTGCTGTAGCAAGCAAAATAACGATCAGTCCAATGATCGCATAGATAATTGTTTTCTTGGATTTTTCTATTTGCTCTTGTTCGCCTTGCGAAACCACAAGACGAATGCCTGCAATTACAATTACCACGACTGCGATAAGCGCCATAAAGAGAAGAACTTCTTTTATAATCTTTATTATTGTTTGACGCAGATCAGATGAGCCTCCGATTCCTGGCTCGCCCAAATCGAGAGTCCCCCCTCTCCTTTGGAGAGGGGGTACGAAGGCGCTGGAGGTTGAGGCAAGGAAAAAATATGTTCCGATAAGTGTTTTAGAAATATATCTAGTCATAAGAAGAGGGGGGTCAGAAGCATTGTCTATGATTATGCGTATTAAATGCAAGTTCTATTAGAATTTCAAGTTGATAACTTTACTAGACAATAATTCTTGATAATAAAAAGCAAGACATTTGTCACTCCCTACAGAAAGAGATGAAACGGCTTTTCTGGTATAATTATTCGATAACAGGAACAAAAATAAATTCTTCGTTCCATGGCACATCTTAGGATTAGTCGCGATGATTTCCTTCGCGGCTCCCGCAGATATATTCGGTCAGGAAAATCCACTTAAGGGATCAGAAGCTTTTGAACAGGAATTCATAATCACAGCTTACTACTCTCCCATCCCAGGACAATGTTGCTATGTTAAGGGTGGATTAAAAGCTGACAAGATATTGAATGGCGAGGGGCTTACCTCATCTGATGGAACGAAAGTTTATCCGGGAATGCTAGCAGCTCCTGCGAGTTATGCTTTTGGAACCCGAGTTCGTTTGCCGGGCTTGGGAGTCTTGGAAGTCCATGACAGAGGAGGGGCAATTAAAGATCTCGGAAACGGTGTGCATCGTTTGGATATTTGGGTAGGGCATGGTGAGGAAGGATTGGCGCGTGCACTTTCATTCGGAGTACAAAGAATTACTGGCACGGTTTATCCATTGGCTTCGCAAAAGCCCAGTCAGAATTTTACTTTTGACAGCATCCCAACATTCTATGAGCGGCTTAATCCTTACATGCCGTCAGGTGGGAATTTCCTTGCAGTGCGTCCGAAGCTCGATGACAGCGGTCCTTCGGTCAGGCGAATGCAGGAGTACTTAAAGAAGCTCGGATACTTCAGGCGAAATACAACCGACTACTTTGGCAGAGACACAGAGCGGTCACTCGGGGCGTTCATCCGTGACTTCAGATTGGAGGAACCTTCCGACCAATTAACTGAGCGCACTGCCGCGTTCATGCTTGCAGCGGTTGAAAGAAAAGAAGCGCGTGAACCTGTTGGTGGATTCGTTGATAAAACGTCAGCACCAAGCACGGTGATGGAAGCGCAAAGAATTCTTAGATTCCTTGGATATTACAAAGGCAAGACTGACGGAGAGTATTCAGACAAACTTGCATCCTCGATTCTCAAATTCCAGCAAGTAAACTTTCTGGTTGGAACAGCCCAGGATCCGGGTGCCGGAAGAATCGGCCCAATAACTCTCAGGCGCTTGCTTGGAGAATGGAACAGACTTTTGGTTGTTGATCGAGTTGATAAGCTTCTGGATCGACAAAAAATCGAGGAAGTCCTGGCAAATCGAGGAGAAGTATTTGAACGATTCTTGGGAGAAGGGGAAGGCTGGTCAGAAGTACGCAGACTTCAAGAACGTTTGGTTGCAGAAGGATTTTTCCCGCCTGATCGAATCAGCGGTTACTTTGGACCACTTACAAAAGAAGCAGTTAAGAATTATCAAATTTCGCGTGGGTTGATCGAAAGGTCAGACGACAAAGCGGCGGGGTATGTTGGACCAAAAACTTTGCATACTCTAAAAAAAGAAAAAGTCAGATCAACTTTACGAAGAGTTAGGGGAGAGGGATGGAGGGTACTTTAGGATGTAGGGAGTAGGACTTAGGATGTAGGGTTTTTGTTAAGCAGATGCTATAAAGTCAGAATTGACTAAATTTGAATAATGATTATAATACTTTCATGAGTTTTGAGAATTTCTGTGCTAGGCCGGGAATTGAATGCGGGCATCATACAAAAGCTGGTTGTACCAATGAGCTTGTACAAGCAATAAGAGGTGGTCAAGCAGAGTGGGTAAAGAAGAAATGTTGTGGACTTGCAGTAGTAGATGGCAAGATTGGAGTAATGGATGAAGAAGGCTTTGTTGCTAGCGAAATAACTGCAAGTCAGGAAAATGCGGTGGTAGATCGAATTGTAGCAATGCTTGATGCAATTCATTGTAGGAATTAAATTGTCTGAACCCTTATTCGCTTGATTATAGGATTAACTTGATTGCAGGGAATGATTCTTAATCCTGTTTATCATTTAATCCTTTTAATCATGGTTCAGAAACTGTCAATTGATCTTGTGATTCAACTGCTCCAGTCTAGTTCTCCATGCACAGAATAATTCTGTTCATTGTTACGCTTGCTATACCCGCTTCTGTTTTTGCAGAAGAAGGTTACATTTCTCGTCGTGAAGGATTCCTTATTATTTGGAACAGTATACAACGCTCAGCTTTTGAACCGCGCGAACCCATATTCAGAGACGTTCAAAAAGCAGATTTCGGTTACACGGAAATTACTTATGCTACGACACGCGGGATTATTGATGAGGCAAAAAAGTTTGACCCGGATTCTCCTTTGAATATGGAAGATGCTCTTTTGTGGCTCTTTAGATCCAGAAACGTACGTGAAGATCTTTTCTTTATGGGAAGAGATAATATTGCCGGGATGCTTGCTGAGTTTCAAATTATTGAATTCAAAGAAAGTTTTAGTACTACTCACATCACGCAAAGCGATGTAATTAAGCTTGCACGTAAATTAGATTCCAAGCTGATGGAGCAAGTGCATTTGGTCAGTTACTACGCGGATGATTTTCATGGAAATGGAACTGCGTTTGGGGAAACGTTCGATATGCACGAAATAACTGCGGCTCATAGAACTCTGCCACATAATACTCTGGTCAAAGTAACTAATGTGGATAATAGAAAGAGCGTAACAGTAAGAATAAATGATCGTGGTCCGTACGTTGACGGCAGAAATATGGATTTAAGCTTGGCTGCATTCAGAGAGATCGCTCCGCTCGGGCAAGGCGTAGTCAGTGCTACTTTTCAAAGACTCGGAGATAATTCGTATGTGGACAAATGTGTTCAGGAAACAAGGAGATTCCAGAAAAGAATCACAAAACAAGTCCGTTTTCACAGAGGTGTTCCGCATACTTGGACCATAGGAAAGCAGGTTTCCCTTGGTGCCAATAAGTATTTTGTAGTAAGGGGAATCAAGTATCCTGACGGATATTTTGTCAGAATGCAGGATTTTGTAGGACCAAAGGAAAGATTTCACTTTACACCTTCAAAGATTGGGGAATACAAATTTTTTGTAGGGACCAAAGAAGGAAGAATCAGAGAGATGAGGATGATAGTTGGAGATTGCAGAAATTAAAGTAGCCAATAGTTGTTATTCAAGGTCAAGCCCTATCAGGAATAGCGATTTTCTGCTACAATATAAGGATTGTATGATTATATTAACCCTCCCTTATAGCTTAAGTGTTTAACTTCCTAAGATATGCATTCTGGCCTTGTGTGTGGATATTCGTCGCCGCAGTAATAACAGCGATAAATCCGGGTTCTTGGGTGTTGATGGGTGAGTTCATAATGGAACATCCCGTTGGTTTCACAATTACTATTCTTTCAGTATATATTTTTTATAGACTGTTTAGATATTGGGGGCGTTTCTATTATGAATGGTATAAGTCAAAGAAACTAATAACTCTTAAGGTCATTCTTCCGCGAGGAGATAGCAAAATTGATCAGGACAAAAGAACAGAAAAAGACTTCAGGGAAAAGATTGCGATTATGGAACAGCTATTCCGGGCTCTTTGGGAAGTTAGAAATTTAAACTTCCAGCAGATGATTCACTTTTGGTTTTTCCGGCACATCATAATGAGTTTCGAGATGTTTCTGGAGAAAAACCAGTTGATGTTCTATGTGGTAACGCAGCCAAGTCTTGCTTCGATAGTTGAGAAACAAGTTACCTCCTACTATCCGAATGCAGAAGTTACTCCGGAAGAAACGCCAGATATATGTCCAAAGGGGTCAGCTTTGATGGGATATCACATGACATTCAGCAGAGATTTCTACTATCCGATTAGATGTTATACGGAAATGCAGGATGATCCTTTGAATGGAATTGCAAACGTTCTAAGTAAACTTGGCGAAGATGAGAAAGCTGCAGTCCAGGTTGTTCTAACACCTTCCTTTTCCAACAAGTGGGCTTACAAAGCCAGGCAGTATGCAACCAAAAAGTTCAAAGGTGAGAAAGAAAAGTGGGGAAGCGGTATCCCCATTATAGGACCGATACTCGGGCTTCTTGGCGGGATTGCAAAGACAGCTTCGACCGATGCACCCGGTGCTTCGAGCGGAGACAGTTATGTGCGAATGCTTCAGCCGGAAGAAGAGCTTTATAAACGCATGGGTGAAAAAGCAGGAATGAACTTTTATCATTCTTCAATTCGAATTCTTGCATCAAGCAAATCATATGATCGTTCCATGGAAATAACCAACAACATGCAGGTAGCGTTTAATTCGTATAAGGATCTTTACGGAAACTATCTAGAGAACAAGCGAATGTTCATTCCTTTTATGCCGCTTAAGTGGAATGCATGGTTTTTCCATAATTTATGGAAGCACAGGATCGGAGGATATTTCTCCAATGAGTGCTTGATGGGAGAGAAAGAATTGGCAGGCCTTTTCCACTTCCCGGATAGCAGGTACAACAAGATTCCAATTATTCAGTGGAGTACATACAAAGTCTTGCCTCCTCCTCCATCTGTTCCAAAAGAAGGGGTTGTTCTTGGAATCAACAAGTATCGCGGAGTCGAAACCAATATCAGGTTCCTTCCGAAAGACAGAACGCGCCATCACTATGTGATAGGAAAATCCGGTTCAGGTAAATCAACGCTGCTTTCGTACATGTCACGACAGGATATCGCGAACGGAGATGGGGTTTGCATGGTTGATCCTCATGGCGACCTGATTGAAGATGCTTTGGCTCATACTCCGAAGGAACGTGCCAAAGACATTGTGGTCTTTAATCCTGCAGACGCCAACAGGCCGATGGGACTTAATTTGCTTGAAGTAAAATCCGAAGAAGAAAAAGACCGAGCATCTTTGGATGCTATGCAAATCTTCATCAAACTATTTGGTAATGAAATATTCGGACCTCGAATCCAGCACTATTTCCGAAACGGGTGTCTTACTTTGATGGATGATGAAGAAGAGGGGGCAACGATTCTGGATGTCCCTCGTATGTTTGTAGATGAAGAGTTCCAGAAATATAAAGTAGCCAAATGCAGAAATAAGGTTGTCCGAAGTTTCTGGGAACATGAAATGGCAAAAACGGGTCAGCGCGAGAAAGAAGAAATGATTCCGTACTTCAGCTCGAAGTTTGGACCGTTCATCACAAACACAACGATGAGAAATATAATCGGCCAACCAAAGAGCGCGTTCAATATTCGTGAGATTATGGATAATAAGAAAGTATTGCTTGTGAACTTGAGCAAAGGAAAAATCGGGGATACAAATGCCCAGTTACTCGGACTTATTTTTGTTAACAAGATTAATATGGCGGCTCTTTCACGAGCTGACATACCACGAGAAGAAAGACAACGTTTCTATCTTTATGTTGATGAGTTCCAAAACTTCGTGACAGATGCATTCGTTACAATTCTTTCCGAAGCCAGAAAGTATGAGCTTGCTCTTATTATGGCTCACCAGTACATAGGACAATTGGTCGGGAAAACTTCCGGTTACGGAGACTCGAGTACGCAAATGAGGGATGCAATCTTTGGTAACGTTGGAACTATTATGAGCTTCAAAATTGGTGCGGAGGACTCAGAGTACATGGCGAAGGAATACGCTCCGGTTTTGTCTGAACAGGATGTTATTGGAATTCCAAACTTCTCTGCTTACACAAAGCTTAACATCAACAACGTTCAGTCTCGTCCATTCTCTTTGACTACAATCTATGATGAGTCGGATCGAAATGATAAACTTGCGGGACTTATAAAGGAATACAGCAGAATGAAGTATGGGCGAAAGAAGGTTTTCGTTGATCAGGAGATTGAGGATAGGATTGGAATAACTGGATAGCTTGCAGCTTGCAGCTCTTAGCTTGGTTAGCTTCTTCTGGATGTTTTCTATTTATTACCACAATGAAAAGCTAATTAAGCTAAAAGCTAAAAGCTAATCGTAATACTTGATAGTTATTAGTTAATGATCAATACTTAAGCCATGGTATCACTCTCTCAAGCACGGGACATGTTTAAGCTCCAGAAGCAGGCGAAGAAAATGAAAAAGGAGCTTAAAAAAATTCAGGTAGAAGCAGAAGCTCAAGGCGTAAAAGTCGTCGTAAATGCAGAGCAGGAGATTATTTCTATTACGATTGGAGATGAAGTGCCAAGGGAAAAGATTCCAGAGTTACTTAAAGACGCTCTAAATCGAGCTTTGAATAAAGCTCAGGTAGTCGCTTCCGAAAAGATGCAGGGGATTATGGGAGATATGGGGATGCCGACCGAGGCGGGAATGAGAGGAATGGGTGAATAACGATTGACAATTGACAATTGACAATTGACAATAGGGCTCCTTAGCAATTCTCAGGTTATGAAAAAATTATTGATCATTATTCTTTTAGTTTGTGTCGGAGCTTTTGCTTGGTACAAGTTTTCACTTAGTCCTGTAAATTCAAAGAGCGATGACAGGAGAGCCGTTAAGATTGAATCGGGGATGTCAGTCAGATCAATCGCGGAGCACTTGGACAAACTGGAACTCATCAAATCACCCAGAGCGTTCATGATGTTTACAAAGTTCCATGGAACGGAAAAGAACTTAGAAGCGGGAAAATTTGTAATAAGGCCTTCGATGAACGTTGCGGAGATTGTGGAAGTTTTGCAGGACGGAAGAGCAGAGGAGATGATAGTGACAATTCCTGAAGGGTTTACGGTCAAAGACATAGATGAACTTCTTACAGAAAAGGGGATTATTGAAGGAGGAGAAATAATTGCGTGTGCCAGTGACTGCGACTTCGAGACGTTTGAATTTCTTCCGTCCGATCAGGAGCAAGCAAAGAGGGGAGGAAGGCTGGAGGGGTATTTGTTTCCGGAGACATATTACATAGACGTGGAAGATTTCGTTTCTAAGTTTTTTATTGAGCGTATGCTTACGACTTTCAGACGAAGGGTATTGGAAGCGTTTCCGGAGCAATTCGAGAATCCCAAGCATAGTCTTCATCAAGTAATATCAATGGCTTCATTAATCGAAGAAGAGGCATTGAGAGATGACGAACGCCCCATTATCTCCGGAATATTATGGAAGCGGTTCGATGCAGGAATGGGATTGGGGGTCGATGCCACAGTTAGATACATAATAGATAAACCGACCGGCGCGATTACTGTTGCTGATCTTAATACGAATTCACCTTACAACACCCGCAAGTTCAAAGGCCTTCCACCGGGGCCTATTGCCAGCCCGGGGGAGAAAAGCATAAGAGCGACACTGTTTCCGAAAGAATCAGACTACTGGTATTACTTGCACGGGGACGATGGAAAAATTCATTATGCCAAAACTAATAATGAGCATAATTTGAATAGGATTGATTACATAGAGTGAATAGTTAATAGTGAAAAGTGAATAGTGTTTATAAAAGGATAACTATTAATTATTAACTATTCACTATTCACTACAAATTCAAAAGAATAGCTCCAGCCACCACAATGACACACGAAGTCACGAGCCTTAAAATCGACTGATCCTTCTCCTTAAAAATCAAATAACCTCCAAGTGCGGTAAGAAGTATCGATGTTCTCTTGATAGCAATTACATGCGGTGCGGGACCGAGAGCGAGAGCCAAGAAAATCAAAATCGCTTGTGCAAAGACTACAAAAGAAAAAGTGCTCACAAGCAAAATATTTCTCTTGGTCCAATTAATTTGCTTCCAGTCTTTTCTTGCAGAAACCAAAACTAGAAAAGAAAACGAACCTGTTTCCCCAATGGCCAATATTGCAATTGGGTGAGGGAACAGCGAGATTACCTCTTTTAATATAGAGGCGTTAATACCCATGATAATAACCGCAAGGATTGATAGCCAAAGCCATGTTGTTTTCCATGTATGCCATCTGTTGTGATACAAGAACAGAAGTCCGGATGTGATTATTACTATTCCAAGAATATGAATTTGCTCAAATGATCTTGAAAACAGAACAACGGCAGTTAAAAGTGTTGCTATTGTAGAGAGTGCCGATAAGGGATTTATCACAGTTACATCTATCCTTTGGCAGGCATGCGTAAGCACCCAGGCTGAAAGAGGTAGCAAAATCCATGGAAATACCAGATACCCATACCACCACCATTGATCCCATGGAAACTCGACAAATGGCAGGAAGCAAAGAAGCAGTACTGGCCCCCAGCAGCAGTTAATGGCTGTTACTACAGATGACGGAAGCCCCTTGCTGGCTCTTGCAAAGAGCCACATAGATGAGTACAGGACTGCCGATCCTAGAGCTAGTGGAAACCACATTGGTGGCAGTTTAGGATTATGTGTAGATTTTGGCTAGCAATAGAGATTATTGAAAGAATCAGAGGAATCAGAGGAAACAGAAGAAGCAGAAGAGAAATAACAGAGACTCCTCTGAATCCTCTGTTTCCTCTGATTCTTCTGTTTCTCTATTAAAAACGCTTGCATTCTTCCATCCAAAGACTAAAATGGATGTAGATCCCCTGGAGGGGCTTTTTAAGAAGAGACCATCTATTATGGAAAAAATCCGACTTTACTTCTCAGAGGCATTGGAAGAACTCCACCACGTTCGTTGGCCTACCCGCCAACAGGCAATACGCCTATCTATTATCGTAATTATCTTCGTATTTGTAACCTCAGCGGCCTTTGGAGTCGTAGACTTCGGGCTTTCACAGGTTGTCAAATTCATGCTCAATTTAGCCTTCTAATATGGGAAAACAAGATCCAACAGCTGGTAGAAATTGGTATGTGATTCACACATACGCGGGTTACGAGGATTCCGTTCGAGAAGCTTTACTTCAACGAAAAGAATCTTTTGGAATGCAGGACTATATCTTCGATGTTCAAGTTCCAAAAGAGAAGCAGTTAACCTTCAAGAAAGGCGAACCAACCGAAGAAGAGAAGAAGCTGTTCCCCGGATACGTACTTGTGGACATGACTGTTACCGACGAAAGCTGGTATCTGGTCAGAAACACTCCTAATGTTACAGGCTTCGTTGGCTCAGGAAACATTCCGGTCCCTGTAACTCCCGAGGAGTACGGAGTTATTCAGCTGAGAGTCGGTGAACAGGAAGCAAAGTTCAAATCCGACTTCCAGGTTGGAGACTTAGTTGTGATTATCGATGGACCGTTCAAGAACTACGAAGGCTCTGTAAGTTCAGTTGATGTTAATAAGGGCAAGTTGACTGTAATGGTCCTTATCTTCGACCGTGAAACTCCTGTTGAGCTAGATTTCACACAGGTTAATAAGAAATAACGTATGCCAGCAATAAATTTGCGAGTAACCGGCTCTGTCCAAGGAGTGTTTTATAGGGCAGCCACTCAAGAAAAAGCTAAAGAACTAAGCTTAAGTGGCTGGGTTAAAAATTGTCCAGACGGTGCCTTAGAAATTTTTGCAGAAGGATCCGATGAAGCTCTAACTGAACTTACAAATTGGTGTCATCACGGCCCAGACACTGCCGAAGTTGACGGAGTTGAAATTAAAGAAGTTGAAGAAGAGGGACTCAAGTCATTTGAAATTGTCTAATCCTAATTCACACTGTATGTACATTGTACATACACTGTCTTGAACCTTGATTCACATGATTTAAGGATTTTCTTGATTACATAGAATGGATTTTGATGTTGTTATTGTGGACACGCTTATATTGGAGACTTTTAGTTCCAAAATTAATTAACAAGCCAATTCCGAGTTTATATGCTTCCAAGTAATTAATAGCCTGCGCCAAGTGTACATCTTCCAGATTAGTAATTGCTTTTATTTCAACCATAATCTCTTCCTCAACCAAGAAGTCTACCCTCCTTGTACCAATTGAACGGTCGTAATACTCAATCTCCATCTCAAGTTCTCTTTGAAATCCCAAGCCTACATTCTCCATTTCAATGGCTAATGCTCTTTGATAGATTACCTCCTGAAATCCATTTCCGAGCGTTGAATGCACTTTCATAGCACTTCCAATGATTTTGCCTGTGATGTCTTTATGTTGCATAAAGGACCTACTAAACTACTCATTCTCTGTAATCCTGTCCATCTTTTAATCAGGAAAATCATGGTTCAGAAGCCATTTTCCTGACCCTCCTTGGAAGCATAATGCTAAGTCCCAAAAGCTGAACAGCCTGCCCTATCATAAAACCAAGTGCCAAACTGAATACTCCAAGACGCGGTGCAAGTGTCCAAGCGACTGCAATAGCCACTCCCCCATTCACTACACTGAAGATTGCAGGAGTCACAGTGTGCTTTAGGGCATAGAAAGATCTAAGTAATAAGTGATTAATGCTTTCGAATGGAATACTGATTGCATATAAGCCAAGACAAATCGCAAATACAGGAAGTACATGCTGTACATTCACAAGCCACGCTGCAACGGGAGCCAGGAACGCAAGAGCAAGCGCTCCGGGGATCGTCAAAATAAGCAAAATCATAATCCCCTTCCTTAAATAAATATAAAAACGATGGAATTCTTTCTTAGCGGCCGCCTGGCTGAGTAGTGAATAAGCTGATTGAGCCAAAGCTATACCTACAATGCCGACTGCAACTGCCTGGAAATTTCTTGCGTATGCATTAATGGTAACTGATCCAGTTGCAAGTCCTGATGCAACTCGATCAAACATCAAAAGTTCCAACTGAAGTGCTCCAAGAGCAATCATTCTGGGAAGCATCAGCACACCCATCTCCTTTAAATCAGGATGCCAAAGCTTAAACCGAGGTTTATATCCCCAAATTGTAATTGCGATAACTCTGAGGATAACGTAAATAATCGCACCACCTAGCGTTCCATAAATCGGACCGAACGCTCCTACAGTTGGGGTTAGATAAATCGTTCCAAGTATTGTGCCAAGCGTATAAAGAATTGGAGTTAGCCCGTAAATCCAATAGCGTTGTATTGTGATCAGATATTGTCCGTAAGCATTACCGAAAACAAACAAGAAATTAGTCAGCAATGCGATTCGTGCAAATTGTATGTAGAGCTCCAAGCTCTGGTCATCAAACTGAGCAAGTAAAGGCGCAATCTTTGGCATGAACAAAGCTCCAACCAACGCTACAAGTCCGAAAGCAACAGCCGCTACCGTCACGACTGAACTCAGAAGCTCAGTCATCTGCTTCTTATCATCCTCAGCCTTATACTTAGCAAGCAAAGGAACAAGAGCTACCGAGAATCCTGCCATTATCATCACCTGGAACAGGAGGTCGCTTGGCCTAAATGCCGCAATATATACATCCACAACATTCAGATCAGGAAACGTACCTGCCAGCACCCTATCTCTGATAAGACCCATAAAAGACGCCCCAAACTGCATAATGGCGAGTACCATCGCTCCACCGAGGATTCTGTGCTGCTGCAAGCCTACCTTGTTTAGGAACTTCATCCGCTTAAGGATATCAAGAACGAGCCCTTGTCGCTCGTTTTTTTTAATTAACTTTTCACTTTTAACTTTTCACTTTTAACCTCATAATCGGAGCACATGAATTCAGTCACGACTATCCCTTTTTCGAAGCTAAATGATGAAGAAGTTTCGAGCGAGCTTAAAAAACACAATATCGGGCTGACAGTTGACGAGGCAAGGAAGATTTCCGAGATGCTCGGGCGGGATCCAACTCTTACTGAAGCTACTATTTGGGGTATTCAAGGATCTGAGCATTGCAGTTACAAATCATCAAGCAGATTTCTTAAGGGGTTTCCCACAAAAAGTTCGAAGGTTATCATGGGACCGGGCGAAGACAGCGGAATTGTAGCGATTACGGACGGACCAGAAGGTAAAAGATGGGGCTTGGTCCTCAGCCACGAGTCGCATAATCATCCATCGCAGATAGTTCCATACGAAGGTGCGGCAACCGGGATCGGAGGAGTTGTAAGAGACGTTGTTTGTATGGGAGCACGCGTAATAGGTTCGATGGATTTACTCAGGCTTGGAGACCTGAAGACCGAAGAATCCAGAACAATTGCTTCTGAGGTAGCTCGCGGCATAGCAGGTTACGGCAATCCTCTTGGCATACCTAACTTTGGCGGCGATACGGTTTTTGATTCATCCTACAATTCAAACTGTTTGGTGAATGCAATCGCAATAGGAATAGTCAGAGAAGATGAGATCATCCACAGCTACGCTCAAAAAGAAGCCGGCGAGATAGGATACGACATAATCCTTGTTGGAAAACCTACTGATCGCTCAGGATTCGGCGGAGCCTCGTTCGCAAGCGCCGCAATGGACGAAGATGAAAAGGAAAAGAACACCGGAGCAGTTCAGGAACCAAATCCGTTTCTCGAACGCCACTTATTGGCTTCGACTTACGCGCTTTTTGACTGGCTCGCGGCGAATAAAAAACTTGATAAAGTAAGTTTCAAAGATTTGGGAGCCGGCGGAGTAGTTTGTGCATCCGTTGAACAAGTTGCTGAGCTTGGATTCGGTGCCGAAGTCGACTTAGATAAGGTTCATGTGTCGCTTGATGACTTGCCTCCAGAAGTAATTGGATGCGCAGAGACTCAGGAACGCTTCTGCTGGGTATGCCATCCGGATGTTACTGATCATATTATCAAGCATTACAACGAAGATTGGGATCTCCCCTCCGTTGCAGAGAAAGCGCAAGCCTCAGTCGTTGGAAAAGTGAATGAATCCGGCATTTATAAATGCACTTATAAAGGAGAAACAGTGTGCGAGGCCAAAGCTTTGGATATAACTTGTGGGCTGACTTACGAACGTGCCATTGAACCTAAGAAAAAAGATTTCAAGGAGCCTGAGATTGTATGTGAGGGGGGAAATATAGAAGTCACATGTCGAAAGTCACATGTCACAGGATCGGTCACAAGTCACAAGTCACAAGACTCGTGTCATGTGACCTGCGACAAAACTTGTGACCTGGGACCTGAGACTTGTAACAGCACTTTCCGAACAACCATAACTAATGTTTTTAAAGCCCTCATCTCCCACCCCAACTACGCTTCAACTGCGCCAATCACTGTCCATTACGATAAAAACGTTATAGGCAACTCACGTATTGAGGCTGGCGAAGCTGATGCAGGGCTATTCACTCCACTTAAAGATCTAGAAAGCTACGTTTTACAAGGTGAACATCCTGATTGGAATGTTGATGCCAACGAAAAACGAACTGGCGTGGCAGTTGCAGGAGACGGATGCGGAAGATACGGAAGAATTTCTCCGTACTTACAAGGGCTTAACGCAACTTTGGAATCTATGAGGAATGTTGCAGCAATTGGAGCCACTCCTCGCGCATTTTCTGATTGTTTAAATTATGGAAATCCCGAAATCCCGAACCAAATGTGGGAACTTGCGGAAGGAATAAGAGGTATTTCGCACGCTGCGTCTAATGTGAACATTAATGGCGAGTGTGTTCCGGTAATTTCCGGCAACGTTAGTCTTTATAACAGCCAACCTGACGGAAGTTCAATCGATCCAACTGCGATTGTTTGTTGTGTCGGTGTTATTTCTGATGCTGATAAGGCGATAACTATGAACTTAAAGAATCCTGACTCATCCATTTACTTGATTGGAGAACGCAAAGACGAATGCGGAGGCTCCGCCTACTACCAGTTGCTTGAAGAAATGTCGGACTCTACACGCGACTCGATGATCGGGACAAATGTACCTCAGCCAGAGCCATCCGATGTATCAAAACAAATTGAATTTGTCGTTAAAGCAATTTCTGATGGAAATGTTAGGACATGTCATGATGTATCCAACGGCGGCTTACTTCTCGCTCTCTTTGAAATGACTCTTTCTAACCGCGGACAAGGAGGAAGTATTGGAGTTGAGATTGAACTTGATGCCTTAGGCTCAGATTTAAGTGCTGACAAGATTCTCTTCTCCGAAACAGGAGGCTTTTTGTGCGAAGTGAGCCCTGATAATGAGGAGGCATTTCTAAAGGCCGCTCAGGAACAGTCAGTTGAGGTAAAAATGATCGGAAAAACAATTAAATCCCCTACTCTAAAAGTCCTAAAATCGGGTGATAAACTGGTTGATCTCAACTTATCTGAAATTACTGATATATGGACTTTAGGGCTTAAGAAAGCCATGAACCCGTAGTAAGCATAGCTTGACATTTGTCTAACTGAGGCGTAGAGTAGTTCCCTTTTTACTACTCACTTACTTAAACATGGAGCCATCTCATTCGACAGCTTTTAAATCCGCGCTTCTGCTAGGAGCAGGAGTCTTCGTCGCGCTTGTTTGCATGATTCACAGTGCATCTGCATCGGGAATGGGCACAATCATAATGGAACAGAGGTCAGACACTCCCAATCTTGGAAAATGGACTATTAATACTCCAAACGGAAGGGTATATGCAGACCACAGAGGAGAACATATGGAAAAGATTCATGAGGTTGAAGGAGGAGTTTACTCACTCACCATTGAATCGCCATTAAAAATGGCAACTTTCACCGTTATTTATCAGGACTCCAATGTAATTAAGCAAACAACTGATAGATATATCACATTTTCCGTTCCTGAATACTCCAATGTAAGAGTTGTGATGACTCATAGAGTTCTTGTTGAAAGAGAAGAGCAAGACTTTGTCAGCATAAATCTAAAATCTAATCCCGGAGAAGTCCTTCCTGGAGGAACAGCAAGGTACACACTTAGCGTTAGCAACCTAACTGATTCCACAATCAGAAATTTGGACACATCAGTCCAGTATGATCTGTCCGAAGGTGAAGTATCCGGAGTAACTGACTTCGGAGTTATGGAAATGGATAATCTTATTGTCTGGAATATCCCACAAATCTACGCAGGACAGACATGGACAACTGAGTTTAATTACCGCGCATCAGAGATTGCGAAAGTCGGAGATATGATCGCGATGTCATCCCGCATATACGGACAAGGCTTAGTTGAATCCGGAATGCCACAACAGCATCTCAGCACAAAGATAGGAGTAGTCGAACTTCCCAAGACCGGCTGGAAGACTGACTCTCTGATTGCAGGAATATTGGCGAGCGTATCACTAATAATCGTCTATTCGATCCGCCGAAGACAATTTGTAGAATTAACGGTATAACGGCAATACGTACGGGGAAGGGTTCTGTCTCAGCAGTAGGCGCATTTGCACCGACTGCTTTGACAGATCTGGATAACAATTGACAATTAACAATTGACAATTAACAATTCACGGCAAAATTTAGATTCACAGAGTTGATTCTCAATAGTAGATATAAGTCACTTGATTATGTTCAGTGTTAACTGTTAACTGTTTCCGTTTTACCACAAATTATTTATGAAATTTTCTACTAATATTGCATTATTTACAGCTGTTTTAATCCCATTTACTGCCTTTGCTGCAAAGATTGAAATTAAGCAGATCAGTCCGGTCCCCGGATACTACAGCGAATGGACACTTCTTAAGCCCGATAACATAACTGTTGAAGGAAGACATATGACTCAGCTATTGGACGATCTTCCAGTGGGCGGATACAGTATAAGAGTAGACCCGCTTGAAGGTGCAACAGCTCACATTCGCATTACTCTCAATGGAAATCAAATTGTGGATAACGATTATCCGCAGGGAGCTTTGACTTTGAGTGGAGGAGATAATGCAATTATTGAAATTGAAAACATATATACGCGGGTCGGAAAGATATCAGTTCAAACAAATCCTCCGGGTCTCACCTATACAATAGTCGGTCCAAATAATTTTAAAGAGAAAGGAACTACTCCTTCTGACTATATTGATGTTCCTGTAGGACTTTATACTGCTACTTTCGATGCTATTGAAGGATGTATAGAAGAGGTTGCACGTTCTAACAGGCTTCAAGAAGACGGTCGAATAAATTTAAATTTAACTCTGGATTGTGACAACATTGAGCACCTGGAACAAACCCGAGATCAAAATAAAACATTTCAATTCGTATCTGCGACCATAGACGGAAAACTAATCATATTCGAGGATGTTCCCATTGACTCCTGGTTTGCCCCTCACGTTAACGTTGCTATTAGAACCGGTATCATGTCGGGTTACAGGAATAATCTGGGGAATATAAAGGGTGAATTCGGGCCTGCAGACAGAGTAAACATTGCACAACTCGCAAAAATCGCACATGAGGTAGCAGGTATTGATGAAAATGAAGCCGGAAGGAGAACTCCAAAAAATTACAGAGCGCGCGATACATGGTTCGAAACATATTTCTCTTCCGCCGAAGCTTTAGGCTGGCAAGTTTTCCAGAATGCTCGTTTAAATCCATCCAAAAATGCAACAAGAGCAGAAGTAATCGCAACAATTCTTCAGGCACTGGACGTTCCGCGTTTCTGGCCAAAGGGTGAAATGTTTAATGATGTAAATTTCGAAACCCCTTTCGCATCTTCTATAGAAACAGCATCAAGAGACGGTGTAATGTCCGGTTATAACGATGCACTTGGTAATCCATCAGGAGAGTTCAGGCCGGATGGAGCAATTAATAGAGCTGAAACTGCGAAGCTGGTTACTCTGGCTGTAAAAGCATACAGGGAAAATACAGATGAGATTAGGCCCTACACAGATTTGGAGTAAAATTATAGTAGACACTAATAGTCACAAATCGCAGGTCACAAGTCTTGTCGCAAGTCGCAAGTCCTCAAGACTTGTGATGTATGACCTGTGACAGATCCTGCGACTTGTGACTTGTGACAATTCTCCTTGCCATAACAGTAATATCTCCCGCTCCAAGACATATAAGAACATCTCCGCTTTGAATTATTCCATTCTTTAATGCATTTTCGGTTGAGTCTAAGTCACCTTCGTATCTGGTTCTGACTTCACTGCCTTCCTCGATGTCTGATCTTAACTTTTCTATATCAACTTTTTCATTTTCAACGTCGCTTCGTGCATCATAAACATCAGTAATAACTAATTCATGGGCTCCCTTGAAGCATTTCTTAAAGTCTTCATATAATTTAAGAGTCCTATCATGTATGTGCGGCTGGAACACACATAAAATACGCTTGTCCGGATACGCTTCCAAAGCTGACTGGATGGTTGCTGAAATTTCACGAGGGTGATGGGCGTAATCATCAATAACTGTTGCACCTTCGTAAGTTCCAACTACTTCCATCCTCCTCCAACAACCTGAGTATTTTTTGAGTGAATTTAAGACTTGATCCTCATCAATTCCAATAACCCCAGACATTCCAATAACAAGCTGAGCATTTTCTCGCATGTGTTTACCTGGAACTCCAAGTTCAGGCAAAGGAACGCTATCGATATCCACTGCCTTCTTCTTGGCGTCTCTTATAATCCTTACACAGTCCGGATCATTCATGTGAGTAATTACAACTCCATCTCCAGTAAGCTTATTTAGAAATTCAACAAAAGTTTCCTGGTAAACCTTAACTGATTCAAAAGCATCGAAGTGATCTCCATCAGCATTTGTCATTAAAACAATGTCAGGTGAAAGACTTAAGAACGAACCGCGGTACTCGCAAGCTTCCAAAAGGAAATAATCGCTCTGTCCTCTCCTCCAATTCCGTCCATCAAGCTCATGTAGCTTAGTTCCAACTACAACAGAAGGATCAACCCCCGCATCAATCAAAACTCTCGCCGCCATTGCCACTGTTGATGACTTGCCATGAGTTCCGCATACAGCAATTATCTTGTAATCGCGCGAAAGATCTCCGAGTGCTTCAAAATAATTCTGCATTTTTACTCCAAGCTCGCGCGCCCTGACCATTTCGGGCGCATCCTTGGGCATAGCCTCCGTAAAAACAAATAATTCAACGTCTTCAGGAATATACGTTCCGTCTTGATTCAAGGAAATCGAAATCCCTTGGCTCCTTAAGTCATTAAGTAGCTCACTTTCTGTCCTGTCGCTTCCAAGAACTTTGTGCCCATTTGCATTTTGCATAGCAGCATATGCACTTAGGCCAATTCCGCCGATTCCTGAACAATAAATCTTCATACAGGCGTTTATTCTAGATATATGTACCAATAGGTCAACTAACAACACGCTCGCCTGCGGCGGACTTACAACCAACAACAGACAACTCACAACCAGTTGTTAGTTGTAAATTGTGAGTTGTTAGTTGCCCTTTCAGTGCAATACTTTGCTAAGATGTACTCATGGCTTATAAGGATCTCGAACCTGTATCAAAACAGCTGACTATTGCAGTTGGCCTTACAGTCGTAGGTTTTATGGCATTCGGACTGATTCTTTCTTATTACAGAAACGTTCTTTTTGATAAAACTTTGATTGATATGAAGGGACAAAACAACGATCTTCGAGCCAGTATCGAAGAAGGATACAGAAGCCTGGAATATTTCAAATCTAGCCAATACAAAGATAAGTATGCAAAAGAAAATCTCGGGCTAGTAAATCCCGGGGAAAAAGTGCTTATAATTCAAAAACCTTCTGTCCCAATTGGAACTAATTCAGAGATTTCTGAAATGCAAAAAGAGCAAAGAGAAGCAGCATTTCTGGAACTCCTAAGGCAAATGCCCACCTTGGAACATTGGAAACTATACTTCTTTGGCAAAGAAAAGCTTGCAGGCTTAAAGCATGGAACATAAAAATTTGTAAGCTTTTAGCTTTTAGCTTTTAGATTCATTGATTATAATCATTTATGTATAACGCGGGGTGGAGCAGCCCGGTAGCTCGTCAGGCTCATAACCTGAAGG
>DCXE01000066.1:20254-26763 GCA_002328295.1 Candidatus Peribacter sp. UBA2144
AGGTCGCAGGTTCAAATCCTGCCCCCGCAACCAATTAATTAACAAAATAAAAATCTCAACATTTATTGGACAATCGCCTTTATATACGTAAAATGCTTCTGATATGGCTCATAAGAAAGCAGGAGGCTCTACATCAAACGGCAGAGATTCGCTCGCTAAGCGCAGGGGCGTGAAGCGTTTTGGGGGCCAACGTGTGTCATCAGGAGAGATATTGGTTCGCCAGAAGGGCTTTTGGTACAGACCAGGGAATAACACTCATATGGGCAATGATTGGACAATTCATGCCGACACAGATGGCAAGGTCACCTTCAGCAAAAAAAGACTAACTAAGTTCAATGGAAAGAGGGAGATATGCACCTTCATCCATGTAGAACCAGTTAAGACCTAATCTCTTTAGGTCAGGTAGGTATTGTAAGTCAGGTGTGTCAGGTAGGTTTTTTAATACAAGGAACCCACCTTACCTACAATACTTACCTTACTTACAATACCTAAAATTCTCTTTTTTGTTTAATTAAGATTATTTCTCGGTATAATCAATTCATGTCTGAAGAAATCATTGGTGGCTTAGACGTAGATGGTGGTCCTGGCGAAGGCGGGAGCGAAGTGTCTGAACAGCTCAGTGAAAATGCCAGGCAAAAGTTTGCAGCTGCAGCGGCGGCGATGCAACAGATAAAAAGGGAAGAGAAACAATCCAAAAAGAGGGATGACCAAGTAGCCAAGGCTATAATTCAATTTCTGGGAGACGAAGGCAACGCCCATCTATTCACCCTTATTGCCCGTCTGGTAGCCCGCAACTGCCCGAGCATCTTTATTCTTGCAATACTGTCGTTGATACACGAAGGATGTCAGCAGGCAGTTCAGGAATATTTAACAGAATCCGGGCACAAATCTGCTGAAGATGCTGTGGATGAATCCATGGCTCTAATGAAAACCGGCGAGCTGGATCCTGATATAAATAAAGCTCTTGTTGCATGGATAACCAGAATGCAGATGGTCCTCTCTATGTCATCCGGCAAAATCATTGCACGCCTGATGGTTGATGAAAAGAATATAGATGGATCTGTACTCCAGCTAACTACTTTCGTTCTTCAAGATTTCTTTGAGGAGCGAAATAAAGCTATGCCATTCGAAAAACTTCAGCCTTTAACTGCGAGCATTATGCAAGCCGTGCTTCAGCCGTTTATGAAAGAAGCAAGAAAAGTGATTGCCGAGGCCAAAGCTGAGGAAGAAGATGATATTGACGAGGTTTAGAGAAAAACAAAGTCCTCAATCGGTGTCTGCCTCCTGCCTTCCACCATAGCGTAGAGGCGGATTCTGTCGAACTTAATTTCAAACTGACAATCTTTGAGCTTTTTCATTACATTTTTTTTAACTACTGCGAACTTTTGAGGATGGCTCATGCGCGCAAGAGTAATGTGAGCATTGAACGGACGATTTTCAGGCCATGGACACGCTTTTTTGACGCGTGCTAATTCGTCAGAGAATGAACATTTCAAAAATAACACTCGATCTTCTCCTCTTGAACCAAATGTATCAGCCAACTCAACTTGAATCGAGAACGGACTAGTCCTCTGAACAATCTTTGACGCTGTTTCTTTTATTGACCCAAGCTCAATCTCCATAACCTCCTTCCAATAGTAGAGAGTAAGATGAGGAGAAGCAGGATTTTGGAACCTTAGGCAGTCAGAATATTCCTTAAGCTCCTCCTGAAGCGCTTGAAACTGCCACTTGGCTTCGTTTTCGAGTGGAAGCGCTAGGAATGTAGCCTGAAGTGGGAAATCCAAATCCATTTTCTACCTTTTAAGAACACTCAGGAATGCCTCCTGCGTCAGTGTCACTTTCCCCATTGCTTTCATCCTCTTTTTTCCTTTCTTTTGCTTCTTAAGGACTTTCTGCTTACGCGTAACGTCTCCTCCATACAAACCACTCGTCACATCTTTTCTGAATGCAGGAAGAGTTTCGCGTGCAATTATTTTTGCCCCTATCGCGGCTTGAATTGGTATCTGATATTGAGCTTTTGGAATGGACTTCTTCAGTTTTTTGCAAATAACAGCGCCGGCGGACTGTGCTTCTGACTTGTGGATAATGGTACTGAGTGCATCAGCAGGTTCCCCGAGCAAAAGAATGTTCATTTTTACCAAATCCCCCGCTCTGAATCCCAAATGTTCGTAGCTCATGGATCCAAAACCGGAAGTTGCTGATTTAAGAGCATCGAAGAAGTCTAAAACGATTCCCTGAAGCGGAACTTCGAAGTGAAGAAGGGCGCGATCAGCTTCCAAGTACTCAAGCGATAGATATATTCCTCTCTTGGCCTGAACCAGTTCCATAACGGGACCAACATCTTCCTTCCTTCCGATAATTTCGAGCTTTACCCATGGCTCTCTGACTTCATTTATATAAGTCGGATCCGGAAAGTCTGCCGGATTGCTAATCTCTGCCACCTGGGGTTCGTCAGCCTTCAAAATACTTGACCTGACAATTTCAGCCGGATTATTTGAGTTTAATTCGACTTCATAAAGCACGCTTGGCGCAGTTATTACTAGATCGCAATCGTACTCTCGCTCTAATCTTTCCTGAACGATGTCCATGTGCAGAAGTCCCAAGAACCCGCACCTGAATCCGTTGCCAAGAGCAGCATTTCTTTCCGGTTCAAATTTTAACGCAGCATCATTAAGAGCTAGCTTTTCCAAAGCTTCTCTAAGCTGCGGATAATCATCTGTTGTCGAAGGATATAATCCGGCGAACACCATCGGTTGCACCTCCTTGTATCCGGGCAAAGGATCTAAATCAGGAGACGATGCAACCGTATCTCCTGTCCTGACGTCTGTAACTTCTTTAGCTCCGGTAACAAGATACCCAATCTCTCCTTCGGAAAGTTTCTTATCCGATACATAATCCGGAGCAAAGTGTCCGCAGTCTGTAATCTCTACCTGAACTTTGGTTCCCAGAAGATTCACCTTCTTACCTTTTTCAAATTCTCCTTCAACAACTCTTACATATGCGACTGCGCCTCTGTAGGGATCCATGATTGCGTCAAATATTAGAGCTCTCGAGGAGTCACTGGTCGCTTGTCGCTTGTCACTAGTCGACGAGTGACCAGTGACCAGTGACCGGTGACTGTACGGCATTGAAATTCTTTCGATCACAGCTTCAAGTACATCTTCGACTCCCCTCCCATCCTTAGCAGAAATAAGAAGAATTTCATCTTTATCGCATCCCAATAGCTTCATTACTTCCTCGCTGACGCCCTCTGGATCTGCAGCAGGAAGATCGATTTTATTTAGAACAGGAATAATCTTTAGATCATGCTCCATTGCCATGTATAAAACTGCAAGAGTCTGTGCCTGAATGCCCTGCGCAGCATCAACAAGCAAAATCGCACCCTCGCATGCAGCCAGGGATCTGCTAACTTCGTATCGGAAATCAGTATGCCCTGGGGTATCTATCAAATTGAGCTGTACCCCGTCATGAACCATGCGGACCGGCTGAAGCTTGATAGTAATCCCTCTTTCGCGCTCCAGATCCATAGTGTCCAGCATCTGCTCCTTCATCTGGCGCTTGTCCTTTGTGCCTGTAAGCTCAATCATCCTGTCAGCTAACGTGGACTTGCCATGGTCAATATGCGCGATAATGCAGAAGTTTCTTATATCCATAGAGTAATGGTGCCTGTCCTGAGCGAGCCCGAAGGGCAAGTCGAAGGACAAAAATTGTGGATTTCCATTCAGACAGAGAATACCGAAATCCTGACCCATTACACAGCAAAAACTAAGCTCTTTCGAATATTGAAGTTACGATATCATCGCAAGATTCTGTTCCATACTTTTTTTCATAAAAATCTTCAGCTCCTTTAATCCAATTATCTGCTATCTGTTGGCTTCTTCTAAAATTCGGCTTTTCTTTATTTTTAAAAGCTCTCTGCCTGACTGATTCCTCGCGAAAGTTTTTTTATACTTTGATATTCGTACTGGCGAGGACAAGCTTGGTAAGTGCGGAGTTGAGAGTAGCTTAAAGGCATAACTTTAATAGGAATTGTCATCCTGAGCGAGCCCGAAGGGCGAGTCGAAGGGTGAGGGGCACACGTCCATTGTACCTTCTATTTATATCAACGACATAATCCCATGTATTGTGAGAGCATTTAGATCCTGTCCAATTTTAATATACTTTTCGCTTCTGCCTTGGTACAACTCTTCGGTGGCAATTTTATTCGGTTTGCCATTGAAGGCTGCGAGAAGCTCTCTGCGGAAATTATCGTAACTTGATGCTTTCCACGATCCGGCATTTATCTTTCTTAATACTTTACGAACACGATCTGCATATACTCCGCGCGCGGTACATTTGTAATCTTCATCGCTTGCCCACCTGCGCCAGCCCGTCCAACTCCAAACATTGGAATAATTTGTCGATGTAACTTTCTTTTCGCACAAAGCCAACTCATGCGACACAGCATTAAGCAAATGATACGTCGCAACTACCTTAAATTCTTGTGAATTTGTCTTAGCCAAGTCTTCCAACTCTGCTTTCACCATCTTTTCGCGTGATACAAGTTCTTCACTAATTTTCTTCTCTGTCTCAGGTTCACCAATAGATGGAACTTGCTCGGTGTTTTCCGGATCCATGCGTCTTTGACGCCAATTGGCAACATACAAACGCGCATACGCTTCTGCTTTTCTTAATTTGTCCGGTGTTGTTAGATTGAATGTCTTGTTTGTAGTGTGTCTAATATATCTGGAGGCTGCTGATACATACATCCTAGTTTGATCCTGATTGAGAATCTTCAGTCGTCTTTCAGCTATCTTTGATGCTTTATTTGGGTCTTCACATTTCTCAATTTCATCGAGTGTCTCATCATCCAAAAACATTGGAGAGACAGGTGTACATTGGATAGCTGCCGATTGTGCAAAGTAAGCATTGTAAGCTTCCCAGCGGGCATTTTGATTTGCTGTCATAAACGTCTCTCCCATTCCTATAGAAGCTACAGCGCCTCCAACAGATACATGTTCGCCGTCTTTTGATTTTCCTATTTCATTCAAGCAGGCGCCCGCAGAATAACCCTGCAAGTCGCTTTCATCCTGCAACATATAACGTGTTGAATCTTCGATAGATGTTCTAAGAACATCCGCAAGTTCACTTGTAATAATTATTGCATATCCGCCAATCATAACCGGTGGGAATGGAACCAATGTGCATATAGAACCAACAGCATTGGCACCCATTCTGGTTTGCTGTGCATTCATCTCGCGTTCAATTTGCCTGCGTTTCATCGGATCTTTTTCATTCTCTAGCATTTCCATGAGATGCGGTCTAAGAGCTGCGTAATACATTGCATAATCAACACTGGTAAATCCTATTGCACCCACCGGACCGAGTATCTTTCCGGCTTTGAGAAATTTGCCGGCCCGCATAAGTCCGGCAACTCTGTTCAATCTTGTAAGACGAGCCACGTTTCCGGCTTGCCTTACAACCTGCCTGCCCGTTGCACGCAAAACAGGAGCTACAGGAGGTGCATTTCTTGCGGCTCTCATTGCACGGTAACGTCGAACACCCCATCTTCCGCTATCGCGAGTCCAAACGTATGGCCTGCTCGCTCCCCAGTTAATTCCACGCCTGAATCTGGTCGCAATTGGATTCCCGGGCAGATATCCCCTGGCATATGTGTATCCCGCAGCAGTTCCGGTAGCAACTTCTGCAATAGTTGTAACAACTCCAGCCGTTATGTAGGCAGATAAGTGCTTCAAGTAATCATACTCCGCATACTTAACTGCATGATGATTGAATTGCCCCCGTAGCTGCATCATCATCCCTCTGGTTCCGCTGTCCATTGCCTCGATATGTTCGAAATGGAGTTTAAACAACTTTGAATACGCTCCGATTATTTCTCTTTGAACCTGAAGCAACTCTTGTTTGGCCTTTTGAAGTTCTGCAACATTTCCATTTGGCTTGGCCTCGAGAGATTCTATAAGCTCTTTTGCTTTTACGTACCTTTTCTTAAGTTTTTCTACGTCCGCTTTAGTCGGCCTTGATGGAATAGATACATCAAACTCGGGCGCCACAGGACTCATCCCCATAGCAGCCTTGGCATTCTGGTATCTATCTTTAGCTTCAGGTACCCCCTTCTTAGTTTCCAGAGATTGCGTAAGTCCAGACTTAGCCGAAATTACTTCATCACTTAAAGTATTCATTCGGTTTATATAGTTTTCTATCTTATCTTCGGGAACACCCCAGAAAGCGATCATTTTTTTGCACTCTTCCTTCAAGTGTTCCACCGTCGGTTGGTGGCCTTCGGTCTCCGCTTCATGTATTGCTTCCCTCAGACTAACAAAATCTGCAAGCCTTGAATCTTTCACTGTAAAAACAAGCGACAAGCCCTCCGGCGAAGCACCCATTGCAACTCGTGCTTCCCTATATTCATCAGAAGCATTTTTAATGACTGCTTCGTCATCTCCATCAAGCGCTTTATCCAATGCTTCCCTTGCAATTTCTTCCCTCTCCTTTTCCTTCTCTGTTCCAAT
>DCXE01000066.1:27145-36178 GCA_002328295.1 Candidatus Peribacter sp. UBA2144
CCCGTATCAAGCATCTCGTTATATAGTCCTGCTTTTTCCAGTATTGATTTTATAACGGTCTTTTTCTTTCTTAGGTTTTGCACTTCTTTTTGCATATCCTGCTTTTGTTTTGCAACTTCTTCTTTTATTCGCCTTAATTCATCGGGGTCTAGATTTGCCCACTCGCATCCCATCCTTTTTGCAACTGCCAAAACGCCGGTACCAACATTAACTTTTCCAATTCCGGTGTGTTTGGGCAACCACCAGGACCAGTGCTCAGCTTTTTTAATCATTTCCTCAAGCTTTTCGATCATGTCATCGATCATCTTTAACAAACTTTCACTAAACCTCTTTAATACTGCGTTTTCTTTTTCCGAGACCTGTCCAATTGCTTCGACATACTGCTCGAAACCAGTTCCGTAGCGCTCATGTTCACTTAATATCTGACTGCGTAAAGGCTCCGGAAGTGTCTTTGCTCTATGCTCGAGTCTTTCACGAACATCCAGCTGATCTTTTATTGGTCCACCAGGTCTGGATCCTGGCCCAATGTGCTCACCCTTCATCAGGTACTCCATTAGATTCCCAGCAAAGTGAAGGTCGTCAGAATTTGCCTGTATCCAAGCGTCGATGCTGCTGTTATGTGCATCAAGAATCTCACCAATATCAACATGTCTTCCGAGTTCGAGCACTTCCTTAACTACAACATCTGTATGAGCCTTGCATGTATCGGCATACATGGCATTGGCAATTTTAATTTCTTGCTTTCCCTCCTCTCCGGAAAGCATATGCCATGGCTCTCCTACGCTTAGCTGCTCCCTCATCTCACCTGTGAACTGCTCAGCTATTTCTTCCAGCTCATCTATGTCCGCATCGCGCTGGCTTTCATCCAAGTATCCGCGTTTAACAGCAATTCCTCTAAGTAATTTTACATAAGCTTCCAGATCTTCTCGTTTTATCGGACCATTTCGTTTTTCCGCCTGCTCCTCCAAGCTTTTGAAACAAGGAATAAGCTCATCGATAGGAGTATCACGCAATTCTTCCGGCAATAATTCTTTCAGTTCATCTGTAAGCTCGCGATCTGGTTCAGAAAGCAAACCCGCGATCTTATCGTGCAAGAGCATATTCTCGTAATGCCAAATCTGAGCAACAGCCGTGCTTTTTTCGAGTATTTTGTCGATGTTTTCATGGATTTCCTTCACGCGCTTTTCACGCATCTCCATCTCTTTGAGTCTCTCCGGAAACTTTTCCCCAATACGTTCCCTAAGATCAGGATATTTTGCCATGTATCGCGCATACTCTTCTTCAGTTTTCCAAAAGTCCTCAATAAGAGCTTCTTCGTAGACGATAATTTTTGCTCGCAGATCCGACTCCACTGTCATTGGCAAAAGCTCAGCTATTTTTTTATCCCTTTCCTGCAAACTTATCTCTGGACCTGCTACTTCGCCGTACATTCGCACTCGATCCATCCTGTTTCGTTCGGTCGCCATAAGAAACATGCTATGTGGATTTATGAATTCCGTTTCCATGTATTTCGCCCTCTCTACCAGTTCACCATGAACATCCAAAATACTCTGTTGTGATGGCAGATAATACTGAGTCTCTCCATCTTTATATGATCCAAGTCTTGGCTGAGGCATTTGCCTTTCCAGATCGGATCTTTTCTTTCCGGATTCGTCTTGAATCATTGCCTGCAATATCGTTTTCTTATCATACCTCGAATAATGCTTCTCTCTAGATTCCCGCACTCTTTTTAAAGCTTCCCATTCTGGCGTACCTTCTTTGGGCTCGGGTTTCAGTTGAGCCTCACCCTGTTGCAGGCTTTCTCTGTTCCCGCTATCAAGGGTTTCATCCGCCATACCGTTATTTGTGTTTGTTTAAAAAATGAAAATCTACAAGATTTCCCCTCCGCCGATCACATGTATTGGATCTATAGGAGGAGGTCCCCCGGGTCCGCCGGGAATTGAGCCTCCGACTCCTTCTAATCCGGGTGCTGGGTTCAATGCGCCGGTTCCTCCTTCAATGGCGCCTCCAATAGATTCAGCAGTCGATTCAAGCGCGGCCCCATGGAGCCCTTGAAGCGCATCTAAAAGATAATACGCAGCTGCTCCAAGAAGCAATGTCACGGCAACTCCTGCAACAACATAGGTCGCAATCCTTACTGATCTTTTTGCCCACAATTTCTTAACTCTCTCTTTAGCCCAAGAGAACATGCTACCCCCTTCCTTGGCTCTTTCCATTACTTCACCCTTTTCTCTTAGAACTTGTGCTTCCAAATCTAAATCTTCTTGCAACTCTCTCGCTTGCTGCTTGAAATCTTCAAGCATTCTTTCGTGCAGAGCACGCTGCAGAGACTGCGGATCTTTTGGATTCCATTTTAGATCCGGGTATTGCTGTTGAATCTTCGCCAAAGCCTCATCGTCGACTGCAATTGAACTTGCCAACGATTCAACAAAGCCAGTTCTGCCGTCTTCGTCCGTAATCTGGGCGCTAATACGGCTATGAACTTCATCTCGAATATGATTAAGAAGTTGTCCATTGTCTGCTTCAACCTCGAAAAATGCACTATATCCCTCTCTTGAGGATAGCTCATCTCTCATTTCAATAAGCCTCTCTGCAACTGTCTCGGCAAGAGCTCTTCGTTGATCTATATTTGTAAGAGCAAGAGCAAGCTTCGCTCTTTCTCCTTCATTAGAATATTGATCTCCCAGTAACTGGGCAATTTGATCGAACGTTCCTGTGAACTGCTCTGGAATGGGACTTGCCTGCGATTGTGGATCGCTGGTTTGAAAGTCTGTGTCTGGTCCGGCTTCAGCTGGTGCTTGAGGCATCTTGTTTGGGGGTAAACATGACATGGCGAATAGCTGCGATTGCAGCAATAAATTCAATATCCTCATTATTTTTTGCCTGCGTAATCATTTGAACAAGCATCTTTGAAATTGAGACTGGACCAAGAGCATAGAAGATCTCGTTAATATCCTCATCATTAAGCTCAGCAAGCTTTAAAGAATCAACCCACGCCGCAAAAGCTTCCTGTGAATTGGCTTCAATTGACTGAATCTCATCAAATGCCTTTTGAAGCACAGGATCAGACAATTTCATTAGCTTGCACCTCATTCTCTGCTTATCTGCACTCTCTTCGTAATTAATAACCTCATCCTTAAGCTCCCAATCCCCTTTCAGATCATCAGAGAGCGGATTGAAGAGTTCTTTTTCCTCTGCTGTCAGAAATATTGTAGTAAACATATATATTTATTATAACAGATTATTGCATATTAAGAAAGTTTTTCGATTAAGGATTTTTCGCCAACTAAAGCCATTTTCTTTAGCTCATCAACGGATTGGTCATTGTTTAAAGTATCCAACTTGTCTCCACCTAATTGTTTTACAGATTCTAATTTTTTACCAAGAGCTAGAGCTGCTATTCCTCCATGATACCTTTGGCTCATTACGCAGCAGCTTTTACTTATCTCGTTACAAAGTTCATCAACTGATCCAACAGTTCTGATCTCTCCTCCACATAGGGTTCTTAACTCTTTGCATATTCTGCGCTCATCCCGATTACCAGGATTTAACGACAGAATAGATACGAATTCCCATTTGCATGATTTAGACATCTCTTTAGCTTTTACTAAGAATAATTTATCTGAGTTTTTCCTTGGAACAATAGTGAGTACATTATGTGATCTATTACCATACTTTTCGGCTTCAATTAGCAATATTACTGGATCAAATGTTTGAATAACTTTTGTGTGCTTAAACCAATGCTCAATGCGTACTGCTGATTTTTCATCCCTTACAGAAATGTAATCAGCCTTGTCGGTGACCCATCTGCTTAGCTTATCTCCCATGCAGGTTCTAAATGGACCTATGCCTTGGAATGCGAGATAAATTGGCTTTCTAAAAGCCCATGCAATAAATGCATGCCACCACCAAAGAATGCATGCCCTACGAGATTCAACATCTGTGAATAACGATCCACCACCGAACACAATTCCCTTTGATTTTTTAAGTTCCATCACAGTTTTCCACCACGGCTTGAATAGCGATCTGATGCCTAATGGGAGTCTGGCCAGTTCACCCTTTCTTGGATTTGCAGATACTACTTTCCACTCAACATCCGGAAATCTATTAAGGAAATATTCCTTAAGAGCCTCATCACCAAGGTTCCCCACGCCGTAATTACCTACCAGTAAATAGCTCATGGGACGATAATACACCGATTTTAAGCAGATTTCTCCTTTTCCGGAGAGGAATCAGACGATTCAGATGAATCAGAAGAATCAGAGGATATCTCTTTCTCTGTTTTCTTGTCTTCTGCTTCTTCTGAAACCTCTGCTTCTTCTGCTTCCTCTTTCTGATCATCCTGAGTTGCTTGTCCTGAACCGGAGTCCGCCTCGGCGGACGACTGGTTCTGGGCCGCGATAGAGAACTCCTCAGCTGTGGTGAATCTCTCCGAAAGACGCGCGGCCTTACCGTGCCTGCCTCTAAGGAAGAATAGCTTTGCCCTCCTAACCTTTGCCACCTTTTTAACCTCTATTTTAACAATCTGAGCTGAATGTAGAGGAAATACGCGTTCAACACCTACCCCAGAAACTATTCTCCTGACCGTGAATGTAGTGTCTGTCGGAACTTTGCCTTTATGCATAGAGATGACTAATCCTTCGAATATCTGAATCCTTTCCTTACTTCCCTCTTTGATCTTCTCGTGTACTCGCACAGTGTAACCCGGCCTTAGATCTGGGCGGGGCTTTGTTTGGGAGGCCGACTGTTCTCTAACGGTCTGAGAGGTCATAGTTCTGACGTAGATTACTGATGGCTCATTGGGCTGTAAAGCAGAAAATTGCCTTTATTTGCCAACTGACAACACGTTTCACTTACAACCTACAACTAGTTGTTAGTTGTCGGTTGTTCGTTGTTAGTCAATAAAAAGCTTCATTGCTTCTTGAAGGCTGAGAGAGTGTGGTCCTAAGAAGCAGACGAAGCTTTTTCGTCCCGATCTATCGGGATTACTACCTATTTTTTTTGGGCTTCCTCGATTTGTTTCTGAATTAAATTATGAACAATCAGGTGCCTTGGATCATTAATAATCGTGGTAATAAAGCGGTCTCTAAGGCTTAATCTATAAAGAAAATCGCCCTGAGAGAATATCGAATACTTAATGTTTTTCAGGCTCGGATCCTGCAAAAGAAGTGCTTCTAGCATCTCCTTCTTTACTTCTCCTACTATTAGCAAATCCACCTTACTTTCCGTACCTACAAAATTGCCTGCAAGTACTATCAATTCAGTATCTGGCAATTTCTTCAGGCTGGAAACGACGGGGCTCTCGGCTTGAATCTCTTTGGAAAATATATTTCTAAGTTCTGGGTACAGTGAAAATTCAGGGTCAACTCTGTAGTACTTCTTTCTATTCCTATGCCTTGCACGCACCAACCCTATCCTCCTTAAGTTCTCTAGTTCTCTTCTGATCGAATTGATCTGCTCATGTAGAAGTCTGGTAAGCTCGCGAATGTAGTACTCCTCTTCCGGATGTAATAGAAAAGTAGAGAGTAGTTTTACTCTCGTTTGGGAGCTAAACAATGCTTTTAAAATGGTTGAAGACATGAGTGATTAGATCGTTCACAAATCGTACTCAAGAACATACCCTAAGTGCAAGAAAAGTGATCAACCCCGTGATTAGGTTATTAGCTCAGACTTTTAAGCTAGTCTATAAGCAAAACTCGCTATTATAGGTCTACTATTGACCCCTTATTGTTCACAATTTCTACTCAACTAATTAACCCTTTTATGTTCTTGTTATAGTTAATTTACATAGACATTGTTTGCCTTATGAATTACGCAGGGGCTGACGTTACCAGAGATGCTATCTAAATTGCTCTAAACCCCTATTTCTGCTAGAATAATAAGAATGTTTACACACAAAAAAATCCTCTCTGCTATTGCCGTTGCAATTGTTTGCGGCATATTTGTGTGTAATTCATCGGCCCGAGATTTAATTATTACTAAGGCTCTTGCACAAAGCGCAACAAATCCCAATCAACAAGCTAATGATGCTTTTTTGTTACTAAGTTTTGTATCCTCGGTATTCTTTACGTTAACGATGTATGTCGTGCATATACTTGAATTTCTACTTGATCCAAATACATTCCTACAAATTGCATATTTCAACGACGCTCTACATATGATCTGGAGGTTGTCTAGAGACATAGTAAATATAGTTTTGGCTGTAATGCTTATTGGAGGGGCAGTCTATACAATCATAATGGCCAAAACAGATGTAGTAATGGGTCTTTTGCCAAAATTCATTATGGCAATGATATTGGTTAATTTTTCTTGGTTCTTCCCAAGGGTTATCCTGGATATATCGCACGTTCTTACAGCATCTGTATATACCATTCCTTCCTACATAAACAATAACTCCCCGACGATGACATGTAAGAGAAGAAATCCTGATACAAATGCCATGGAAGCCTGCACCATCTGGAGCAAAGTTGAGTTTGGAGTAGAACCAGCAGAGATTCAAAGCTGGAAAAGCAAAGGTTATAAATGTGCAAACATGGGTTCCAGTCCCGTTTGTTACAAAGAAGTGCCACTTGCTTCTTCCGCAAATACTCCACAGGCAATACTCCTGGGCCTAGTCTTTAATCATGGACGGATAATGGAGTTAACCAAAGTGCGCAATCCCAACAACAATTCTCCGCCCATGGGTGGCGGTGGCGCAAATTCAAATCAGACACAAAAGCTATTCATTGTACTGTTTAATACGGCATTTGCGTTCATTTTAATGATGGCGCTTTTCCTCCCGCTGCTTGCTATGGTAATTGCGTTTACCATACGAATACCAATGCTATGGATAACAATAGCATTCATGCCATTTATGTTTTTGGGGTTTGTAATGGGAGACAAAATGAAAATAGGAAATGCAGACCTTAACAGCATGGTAATATTTAAGAAGTTTGTCGCTTCCGCTTTTCTTCCATTCGCACTTGCCATACCTCTTTCAGCCGGCTTCATATTACTTAATGCCGCATCCTATATAGCCGAAAACTCAACCAAATTCCCTGCACATCAATATATGCAAAATATGCCGATCAGTGGAGTGGCTACGTTCTTGGATCTTTTGTGGCTAATTATGACTTTTATGGTTTTCTGGGTCGGAACATTTACTGCATTCAAAATCGACGAAGTTTATTCTAAGGTTTCTGAGCCAATCAGACAATGGGGCGAAGGTGTTGGTCAGGGAATTGCAAAACTACCACTCAGGACTCCATTCATACCAACTGGCGGAGGAAAATCAGCTGCTCCTTGGTCGATGATTGCCGGTGTACCTGCCGGAATTGAAGCATATGGACAAGACTTGGAAAAGGGACAAGCTGGCGGGCTTGATAAGTACTTTGGCTCTGGTGCCGGAAGTGGGGGCAGTGCTGCTCAAATTAACAATATGAAGACTAACATTACTGCAACTACAAATGCTCCTGTGAAAGCATCTATTCAAAATAACATACGTGCCATTAATGGTGATCTTGATAACCAAACAAAGATCAATGCTCTTCATGAAGCTATAAAGAATGATAATACTAGTGGTAATGCAGCATTCACAAAATTTGATGCACAAATGAAGAAGCTTCAGGGAGATGTTGGCACTCTAGGAGGCGGTGATTTGTCATTCGAAAAAATGCAGGAGGCTGCAAGTTTAACTAGACAAACAATAAGCAATGATATGGAGGCCCTGGTCAATGAATGGATCAATGAGCACGGTTAAACCTAAGCCTTCCTCTTCAACTCCTTTACATATACTTCCATAATATCCCCTTCTTCTATGGTAGTAGTGGTTTCTACTTTCATACCGCATTCGGTGCCTTCTTTGGCTTCCTTGATATCCTTTTCCCCATGCTTTAGGAATGTAATTCGGCCTTTTCCTTCCTCTTTGTCATCGCGCATGAGCCTGAATTGGAATCTCTTAACCAATCCATCGGTCACTTTTCCTCCTATTATCTGTTCGTTCTTCTTGGTCATAAATATTGCTTTAATTTCTACGTGACCCATTACTTGTTCCTCTTCCTCCGGCTCAATTAAGCCTTGTATTAAAGCCTCTACATCATCCAAAAGCTTGTAAACAACATCGTATTCTCTTATCTCTACACCTTCTCGTTCGGCAGTCTTTCTTACAGAAGAAGGTACCGTAACCGTAAATGCAATAACTACTCCTCCTTCGGTTGCCGCAGCCATCATTACATCAGATTCGCTAACAGCTCCAACAGCGGCGTGAATTACTTTTACAGAGACATCTCCGGCGACTTGTTTGGCCAATGCGTCCTGAAGGGCTTCAAGTGAACCCTGCATATCAGCCTTGAGCACAACCTTAAGCTGAGTGAGCTTTCCTTCGGAAAGCCTGCTTACCAAGTCCACAAAGCTCCCCTTCTTCTTGCGCGCATGCTGTTCTTTGACCTCCTGAACGAGTATCTTTGCTTCCTGTTCAGATGCAACCACCTGCAAAATATCTCCCACTTCAGTCACTCTGGCAAGTCCCGACACTCGAACTGCGCCAGAAGGCTTCACGTCCTCTTGGGTTTTATTATGGGCATCCGTCATCGTGCGAACTTTTCCCACTTTCCTTCCACAAACGAATGAATCACCCTTGTGCAAAGTTCCTGCATTTATAATCACGGTTGCCAGAGGCCCAAGTGAAGGATCCAAATGACTTTCTATTACAGTGGCTACTGCTGATCTGTTCGGATTTGCTTTAAACTCGTTCATTTCAGCAACAAGCACTATCGAATCCAACAAATCAGAGATTCCCTGATCATTTTTTGCACTACATTGCACAACAGGAACCTTGCCTCCCCAGTCTTCCGGCTGTAATTCATGCTGAGCCAATTCTCCTTTTACACGATCTGGATCTGCACCCTCGCGATCCATCTTGTTCATGGCGACTAGTATAGGTACGCCTGCATCCTTAGCATGATTTATAGCTTCTACAGTAGTCGGCTTTACTCCTTCGTCCGCCGCAACGACTATTACTGCAACATCTGTGACTTGTGCACCCCTAGCCCTCAT
>DCXE01000079.1 GCA_002328295.1 Candidatus Peribacter sp. UBA2144
CGTACTAGGTGCCGGCGGAGGCGGATCAAACGCGGTCTCTCGCATGGTTGATTCCAAATTGCATGGAGTTGAATTTATTGCTGTGAATACCGATGTGCAGGCCTTGTATCACAACCCATCACCAAAAAAAGTAACGATTGGAAGAGGTATTACGCGAGGCTTAGGTGCTGGTTCAAATCCTGACATTGGAAAAAAGGCGGCCGAAGAAAGCAGTGAAGAGTTAAAATCAAATCTGGAAGGGATTGATATGCTTTTCGTGACAGCAGGGCTGGGAGGTGGCACAGGAAGTGGAGGAGTACCTGTTATTGCGGAGCTCGCGAGGAGTATGGGAATTCTTACCGTTGGTGTAGTTACAAAACCATTTAGTTTTGAAGGACTTAAACGCAAGAAACAGGCAGAGGAAGCTCTCGAGAATTTGCAGGGGAAGGTAGATACCCTTATTACCATTCCAAACGACAAGATTCTCTCCTTAATTGACAAGACCACTCCTCTCACAGAAGCATTCGAGGTAGTAGATGAAGTTCTTAAGCACGCAATAGAAGGAATTTCTTCCCTCATCACAATTCATGGTCTTGTTAACGTCGACTTTGCTGACGTGAAGGCAATAATGTCAGACGCAGGAACAGCATTGATGGGAATTGGATACGGAACAGGTGACAGCAGGGCAGCGGAAGCCGCAAGAGCAGCAGTTGATAGTCCTCTCCTAGAGATGAAGATAGATGGGGCTAAGGGAGTTCTGTTCAATGTTACAGGCGGAACGGATCTTTCTATGTTCGAAGTAGATGAAGCAGCACGCATAATCACAGAAGCCGCTGATCCGGAAGCTAATGTAATATTTGGTGCAGTCATCGATGATAATTACACAGGACAGGTTAAATGTACTGTTGTTGCTACAGGATTCGAGATGGCTCCCGACATGTCCGAAGCTGCAAGGTCCATACCATCGCTTCGCAACTTAGGAATGCCGAATCAAGAGAACTCACCTGACTCATTGCAGAAAGAAGAAGAGCCAGCTCCTCAATCCTTTGAAGCAAGGTCGACTGCGGTTGATTTGAATGAGGAGGAGTTGGAGGTACCTGCGTTTATGAGGAAGACGGTATCTAAATAGAACTAACAACTTACAACACTCCGCCTGCGGCGGATTACAACTAACAACAGGTTTCTACCAGTTGTTGGTTGTTAGTTGTCAGTTGTTAGTTAGCCAGTTGATCCAAACCCACCACGAGATTGAGTGCTATGAGTGGCGACCTCTGCCCAATCCGCTTTCTCGACTTTAACAATCAATCCCTGAGCAATTCTTTCTCCGCGTTTGATGACTACAGGGTTAGATGTAATGTTTTGAACCTGGACGAATATTTCATCTTCCGGTCCATGGTAATCCTCATCTATAACACCAAGAGAGTGCGGGCACACAAGACCTTTTTTTCTGGGGAGCGAAGAGCGGGGGAGTACGAGGAGTGCGTGTCCTTTGGGAACTTGAACTATTACGTTAGAAGGAACCAGCCCGATCTGACCGGGTTCAATTAGCGTATCAACGCGAGTAATCAAATCGAAGCCGACTGAACCGCCTGTTTCATGGCGCGGCAGAGGAAGAGATTGGTCAATTCTTTGGATTGAAATCTGCATGCTCCAATAATCAATGATGAATCGAACTAAATCAATCTAATATTCTACTATTCCATCTATGCGGCCGGGGCAAGCGATTCCTGATATGCCCTTTGCATATCTGCAACGCTGGAGCCAGCCGTAACGTCGTCGCTTACAAATCTGCAACCACCAGTTTCTTTTCCGTATTTATCCAATATTCCAAGTAGTTTAGTTGGATCATCGCGAGCAACTCTGCGAAGTTCTTCCATGAATGGTTCTATGGCATTGTGAATGTTATCAGCAAGCTCTTGATTGTTCATATTTCTGTGGTAACTGTCTGCACCGATACCAGCTGTGAAGTTATCTGCATCAACTTCATTATTTGCATGCCTGTTTCTATTATTAATCTTTGCCCAATCTATTCCGTCAATATTCGCGATTTCTGCTGTGAATCCGTTTAGATTATTTCTATATTCTGAAACCTTTGTAGTTTTTCCGTAAACGGGACATGTTTGCTCAATTTCAGACTGTCCCAGTTCCGGTCTTTGCCCCTCGTCGTCAAAACCGTTTCGAGTTAGGATATTATCCGACAAGATGTAAGAACCAATGGTATTAACAAGGTCGTCTATATCTGCATCCGAAAAACGATTTCCATTATCCATTTCTGCAAGAGCGGCCATGGCTTTAAGCTTCATAGAGAATCCTACATAACTGTTTTTTACAGCTTCGACAGAAAGCTTGAGTCTTCGTCCTCCTGCCATTTTGTACCAGTCATCTACTTGGTTGTGGTCAAGCTCCGGCAAGAAGTATGGAATATCATCATGATCGATTTTATCTCCCATTTTGCTTTGCGCTTTTCGTAGACGTTCTTTAACCGCTCCCTCGCGTGCAATCTCCAGACGAACGAACATTGTGGTTTTTAGCCCCGGTTTATATGTATCTTGCCCGTCCTTTTTTTCAATAAGGCGTTGTGCAAGCGCTTTCATGTATGCGGGATCATTATTCTTTTGATAGAAATAGTCGATGAATGGGAAGGTCATAAGAACTCCTCCTCCGTCACCCGCAAGAACGCGAAGCCTGTCGATTGAAAGCAGGCCTTCGGCAACTCCTCGAATTAGGTAATAGAATTTGCCTTCCATGGACATTTTTCCCTCTCTTATTGCATAATGGACAACCTCTTCGTACAAATGAGGGTTAACGCGCTCTTTTCCGGGGCGATTTTCTACCCAGTCTTTTAGCATAGTCTCCAACTTATCACCCATTGAGTCCAGGTTTGCGAGCTGGTCTACTTTTGGAGTAAATTTATCTTTTTCACCTTTAATTCCCGCATCGTTAGCTCTTTTCAAGTTATTGAAAAGATCATTATCATCCCAAATATCAGTTATCAATCTTTCCAACCAATCGTCTCTGAGTAAATCGTCATTCATACATGGTTCAATCGGCATTCTGAATCTGGAGAGCATATTCAGTTTTTTCCATAAAGCATCATCATTCCAGTCCAGTCGTCCTCGCTCAGTAAGCTCCTCGAATAGCGCCTTGATTTCATCCTTGTTCCTGACGCTTGGTTTAGCAAGGCGTGCCAATAGTTTGTAGCTATCAACGTTTTTAAACGCATCACGCCATTGTCGCACTTCTTCCAGCTCAGCATTTTGATCTCGGCGATTAAACTCATGCTTAAGGCGTCCTACCATTGGGATCCCATCAGGAATCCAGCCTGTTAAGCCTGCTCCCATTCTTGCTCGCACAAGTTCTCCGCGCCTGTTCCAGAGCCTCATCCAGTCTTCACCAATATTCTTTCCCATTACCCAAATGTCCATTATCGAAGCAAATTGTATATCTCCTGTTCTCCACATCGTTAACAAGTCTTTCTTTTCTGCTTTGGTAGAGTTTACAGCTTCCATCTCTTGCTTCCTCATTTCTGTTAGGAATCCATTCCACTGTTCCCAGCGCTCTTTGAAGAGCTTCAGGTTGCCTTCAATTTTGGATTTGTTTGTTGAATCTCTGAATCCGCCTTCCTCAAGAGGTTTATCAATCTCTTCCTCAAAGAACTTCTTCATATCCTCGTAGTCTTGTTGCACTGTCACAAGTGGTACTCCGCCTCTGTAAGAAATAATATTGTGCGGAGGAATTGTCATATCTCCGAATCCGGGATGCTTGTCTATGTATTCAGAAATTGTGTGAAGATGAGCTTTGCATTCTCTTATCTCCTGGTTGATGTCGACTGCTCTATCCGGAGTGGGGGGTTGGGCATTGTTTGCGTTGTTTGCAAACATGCTTGTTGCCTTAAGCGCCCTTGTTCCGGATTGCATTTCATAAGGTGTTTGCAAAGATTCAGATGGTGCAAATATTGCATCCATTGCTTCGAATAATGCTCTATCTTCTTCGAACTGTAGATCAGCACGTCCGGCTGCAACCCAAGATGAATATTTGCACAGAAGTTCATCAGTCAGATAGTCTCTGAATCTTGGATCATTTGAACCGACAGGTATTTGCCATCTTCCCGCTTGCGCTTCTAATAGTTCAGTAAATTTCTGCGGACCTGCGCTAGTTGTTACATTTTCATCGGAAAAGAGAGTATATGTTTGCGTAAGAAGTCCTGCCAAAATTCCCGGTTTTCTAGTTAGTATGTCCAGAATTGCATGTCCCTTTTCATGAGCAAGTGTAGTAGCTTCAACAGTTGTACGATTTGGCAAACCGGATAAAGCTTCATCGTTCAGATATACTGTTCCTTCATTAAGGTTATAACAACCGTATATGTCGTCGCCTTCTGCATCTGATTTTGAATCAAAAGTAGCTTGGTCAACATTGCGAATCTCAATTGCAGTAATTTGCCTGTGACAATCTTCAAGTGTGCTAACAATCCATTGACCGATTGCAACACTTTCCTTATCCGATCTCATCAGTAGCCCCTCGGCTTTATCAATTTGTTCTTGAAGACCACTAGTTACTTGAAGTGTTTGTGTGATTGTGTGATCCAACTCAGAGCAAAGCCGTCCGCCCGGTAACAATTTTTCTGAAATTACATTTAGTCTTTGATTCAAAACATCATTGCTTTCAAGATCACTTTCCATTGCTTGTTCAAACTGTTCACGGCCGACAAGTAATTGTGAAACTGACTCAGGCTGTTCGAGCATTCTAAGAGTTTGATCAATCTCTGAGAGATTGGGTGTCATCATGTATATAGTCGAATGATCTTCCACAGTAGGATTCCCATCTCTTACTCTTCGAGCAGTAGCTAACACATCCTCAACTTTGCCTTCGGGCATAATGGCCTTTAGTACTTCAATAGCGCTACCTTCTTGTGCAGCATCAGCCGATTCCCACCGTTCCAATATTTGAGGTAAGAGCAGCATTGCTCGTGCGTGGTCCTCGCGCTCGGATTCCAATTGTAAAAATAGCCAACCTTCAGGAGATACCTCCATTCCGTGTGGATAGGGCATGAACCTCTCATATTCTTCTTCCGTAATTCGGCCTTGTTCTACTGCTACATCGAATCTAGTTTTGATATTTTCCTGATTAATACTTCTGTGAATGCGTCTGATACGATCGTTATTAGATTTTGCTTCCTGGAGATACCCATCCACAGGTTTGCCATCGGCATCTACCGGCTCAAGTGCATTTCTCGTACCAATTGCCGGATCTTCCTCAACACGCCTTAAGACCGTTCCGAGTTGCCCTTCCAAGTTAGCCTTAAGATGAAGTGCTGCTTCGGGACTCACTCCCATTCGCTCAAAGAAAGATTCTGGATTATCTACATCTAGATTCTCCATAGCCGCGTTGCCGACTTGCTGAAGTTTTTGTAACGCGAATTCAGCATCGTTTTGCTGAAGCGCATCAAGTAGTTTTCTAAGTTCTGCGCTTTCCTGCTCTAGTTTTTCGAGAGTAACTTCCGAAGCCTCTTTTTCTTTGGCCTTGCCCCAAGGCATATGGTTCATGGTTGTCTTCCATGCACGAGTTGCCTTATCCCATCTGTTTTGTATGCGTTTGATTATGCTTTTGTTGCTTTCTCCTATGTGTTCGTTAAGTTCAATGTAGTGATCAACCTCCATCGGATCCATTCCAAAGAAATTGCAGACTTCATCAAAATTGCCAGGATCATTCATCCATTCGCCAAAACTTGAACCGTCTGCTTCAAGTTGAATTTTCTTTGCCTGAATTTGATCGTAGTCGATGCTGGGGAGAGGCCCGAGTGTTTCTTCGGCTGTCCTTAAGTCTTCTTTTACCTGTTCGATCGAAGTCTCGTAGTCGTTGCAGAGTTTCCATGTTGAATAAGGTTCCCGCAGTACATCCTGCACCAAGGGTTCAAGCTGATTAATAATTATTAATCGATCTTCTTCTTCGCATTCATGCAAATGTTTTTTGAGGTCGAATACAGTTGCACCTGCCCAGAGCCATCTGTCCATTTGGTCCTTGAGCCAGTTTTCCTGATCAAAGCTTAGATAGTCAGCCGACAGCAGAACGTCTGTTACGACAGGGGACTCCAAGATCTGCTCTGGAGCATTTGATATCAGTTCTGGAGCTTCTGATAATATTTTGGATCGGGTCTTTTCAACGATATCTATTGGATGTCTCTGGCTAGCTTCGGCGATTCGTTCTGTACTTGCCTCAGCTCCTTGCTCAGCAAGTTCTCCGGCTTCAGTATCCGGAGGCGGCTTTTGGTCATCATCATTTTGCTGATCCCCATCATTTTCAGTGGCAAAAAAGCAAAGACGCTTTTCTTTGATTGGATTTGGATACCACGAATCTGCTCCGCCGACGTAATCGGGGGAGTTCACTGCAATGCGCCCAACGCGCAAACTGCGCATTGGGTTACAGTTTACTAATTCGAATAATCTTGTCAAATAGTTTTTCATGTTTGTCTGTAAGTTCAGGAGTGAATTGCGCGAGCAATCCTCTAATATTCTCTGAATCCATATTTTGTATAGAGACAGAGATTTCGATTCCGAATTTGGCGTTTCTTTCTATGTGCAACTCTTGAAAATCTTTGTGTTTAAGAACCCAAAATCCCTTAATCGATGACCATGGAATAAATTCCTCTCCAAACTGAAACCCAAGCTGTTTTATACTCATTGCAATCTGCTTAGGCTTTTTTCTATGAAGTATTACGTACAATCCTCCGGAGACAAAGAGTAGAAACGTAAAACTCCACGATTTGGTAGCAACGCTATATACAATTAGCATAAATGCCACTATTGCCGCGAGTATGTACCAGAGCAAGGTTCTCTGATGCTCCTGTCGATTAGAAGATGTCCAGGAGAGAAGTACCTTATCCTCAATGAGAGGTACGTTTTGCTGGTCCTTCTGAGGTTCTTTTGATGGAGGTGTTTCCATGGTTTTTGGGTGTAATAAATCCTTATATTATAGCCTAAAAAGCGACTTTTATCCGCTTTGAGAGGTTGTGTAAAAGCGTATATTATTGTGAAGTTGCATAAGTGCAAATTATTGGGAGAAATGGGGAAACAGTTGACAATTAACACGGGCGCTACGCGCCCTTTTGACAATTAACAATTGATTTCCAGTTATCAGGCAAAGCGAAGTAGTTAATTGTTAAAAGCGAAGACTTGCAAAGCAAGTCTGAGCGTGTCAATTGTCAATTGTTGATCGTTATCCATGCGCAATTACCCACCCCTCAACCCTCTCAACTCCAGCCTCCTTCAAAGCTTTCGCACACTCATCAAGTGTGGCTCCGGTTGTAGATAGGTCATCAATCAAAATCACATGCGAAGGGAGCAATTTAGATTTAACTCTGAAAGCACCTTTTAGAGCAGTCAGACGTTCGGATTTTTTTCTTTTCATCTGATGCCCGGTTGGCCTAGTTCTTTTGAGCAGATTCATAGAGTGAATTCTGCATTTTTGAGCTAAGAGTTCAGACAAAAGTTTTGATTGATTAAAACCGCGAGAAAAAAGTCTGCTCCAATGAAGCGGGACAGGACAAAGAACTGTGTGCCCAAGGTCAGGACTATTTTTAAGCATTATTTCTGTCATATCTTTTGCAAGTATCCTGATTCTTTTGTATTTGAATGTGTGAATTGCTTTGTGGAGTAGGGGACTTCTTTCATAAGAGCTCCCGGCATAAATTGTATCGATGAAATCAAGACCTCTTTCTCTAAGCCTTTCCTCATCCTCGGTAACGGGCTTAAACATCAGCCTTTTTTTCTCATGTTCTGTGATCCACTTGCCGGATTTTCCGGAAAGAGATTTGCGCGGGAAGAAGAGATCGATGGCTGTAGGCATGGTGGGGGATAGTACTACATTTGAAAGAGAAAAAAGAGGCAAAAGAGTTAAAAGAGAAACAAGTTACACAGAAAAACTAGAGCAGGCCTTTTGTGTTTTGTTGGGCTCTTCGATTCGCTTATTGTATTTGCTCACTCAGAGTCATTCGACTCACTAAGCCGTGGCCCGAGACCGAAGGTCGAGGACCATGAGCGAGCGCCGAAGGCGCGAGTCGAATGGTGGGCAGTACTGGGGTCGAACCAGTGACCTCCGCGATGTCAACGCGACGCTCTAACCAACTGAGCTAACTGCCCGAGGATTTTAATGAAAGGACTGTTGTAGTATCCAATTGCTTACAAAGCGAAGTTGGAAACTGCCTGCCCTCCGTAGTCCGCCTAGGCGGACGAAGGAGGGAGCTAACTGCCCTGGAAAGCCAACAAAGATTACCAACTACTTTAAATTCCAACAAGTTATTAAGCTGATAAGTTCCCCCTCTCCTCCTCAGAGGAGAGGGGGTTAGGGGGTGAGGTCATATTTCATAAACCTTTTTGTATTGCAAAAGGCTTTTTCGGCTTCGCAACAAGAAGTGGGTGTGGATATCTTTTAAGTTTTCCACATAAGGTCTAACATGTGCGAACTAACCTTATACCTGCCATCTAAATGCCAGGCTTACGCTTGCTTGTACTAAAATCGGCCGCCCCTCACCCGGCCTCTCCCCCTTCTAAGGGGGAGAGGAGATCAGGAAAAGTGTTGAGTGGCATATTTGATATGGATGTGTATGGTTCTTTGATTATATAACTTCTTCTGAAATGACAGTCTTACTATCTGTAGTCGCATTTTTACTTCTCCTCTCAGTTCTTATCCTTATCCATGAATGGGGGCACTTCACAGCCGCCAGGCTTAGTGGTGTAACAGTTGAGGAATTCGGTCTCGGCCTTCCGCCCAGAGCCAGAAAGCTTTGGAAGAGTAAGGGGACAATATTTTCTCTTAACTGGATTCCCTTTGGAGGATTTGTACGATTAAAGGGTGAGAATGCGATAACCAACAAAGAGCGAATATCCAAAGGAAGTTTCGGATCAGTTGCAATCTGGAAACGCGTCGTGATTCTTTCGGCAGGAGTTTTTATGAACTTCGTACTTGCTATAGTGATCCTCACGATTGGGTTTTCTGTTGGCAAGTGGATTCCTACTTATACATCTCTCGAAGCAATGGAGCTTTCTGCTCAGAAGGGGATTATTGATTTGGAACTTGGTGTATTTGTTTCGGATGTAATAAGTGGAGATAGTGCGGCTAAGGTTGGCGTACCGAAGGAAAGCATTTTATCTGCAGTTGATGGAGTTCCTGTTACTGTTCCGAACGATGTTGTTTCTGCGCAGGAAGGAAAGAGAGTTGTGACTTATACAGTTAAGTCCGGAGAAGGTTTCGAGACGGAGAAGGATTTCACAATCAGGCTTAAGGATGGCAAAGCTGGAATTGTACTTACTCCATTTCCAATAAAACTAGATGCACCGGAGCATGATATTTTTATGGCACTTGGGCTTGCATTCAGAGAAACATGGGTAGTAAGCATTCTGACAGTAAAAGGAATTGGAACTTTAATGAAGTCACTTGTGCAATCCGGAAAAGTTCCGGAAGGAATTGCAGGTATTGTTGGCATAGCCCAACTAACGCATGCTTCAGTTCAAGAAGGATTCATGATGTACTTGCGTCTAGTTGCGCTTCTTAGCCTGAGTCTTGCCGTACTTAATATTCTTCCTTTTCCGGCGCTTGATGGCGGAAGGTTGGTATTTGTGATCGCAGAATTGATAAGCAGAAAACCAGTTAATAGAAAGTTCGAACTAATGACGAACACAATAGGATTTTTGTTTCTAATATTCTTACTTTTATTTATTACTTATTATGACGTCGTCCGTCTCTTTACCGGCGAAAGTTGAAACAAGTGTTTTAACTGGCTCGAATAAAGATCTTTGGTTGGAAATACTCAAGAAAATACAACCACAGGTGCAGCGAGGTCAGTTTGTAACTTGGTTTCGAGATACTGCAGTTTTGGGAAGGGATGGAGGAAAGCTGATTGTTGGTTTGCCGATTCCAATGGGCCTTAATTGGCATATCGAGCATTACAAAGGGAAAACTTTGGTTGCTGCACAGGAGTGCGATTCTACAATCGAGCAGATCGTTTACAGAGTAGATGTAGGTCTAAAAGACAATCCAGAAAGGTCGATTGATTTACTTATTCAATTTCCGGAAGATAAAAAGAGGAAGCTTCCCGGCAAACAGGAAGTAAAAATGGCAGAAGGAATTGTAAGCAAGATACTTAGTCCTCGTTATACGATAGATAACTTTATAGTGGGAGAATCGAATCGCCTCGCACATGCCGCATGTCAGGCGGTATCCAATCAACCTGGTGGTAAATACAATCCGTTATTCTTGTATGGGGGAGTGGGACTTGGAAAAACTCATTTGCTACAGGCAACGGGGAATTCAATCTTGAAAAACATGCCAAAGGCTACTGTTGTTTATACAACTAGCGAAGATTTCACAAATGAAGTTGTGGAAGCTATACGAATGCAAAAGATGGAGAAAGTGCGCGGTCGTTATCGCAAAGTTGATATTTTAATAATTGATGATGTTCAATTTCTAGCAAATAAAGAGCGAACTCAGGAGGAATTTTTCCACACATTCAATACTCTTTACGAGGAGCACAAACAGATAATTATTTCAGCTGACCGTCCTCCGCAGGAACTTGATCTGGAAGATAGATTAATTTCCAGATTCGAGAGAGGAATGATAGCGGACGTAAGCAAACCAGATTACGAGACGCGTCTTGCAATCTTGGTCGAGAAAGCTAAGGAATATGAGTTGTTTATTGAAATGAATGTTCTCCAATTCATCGCGGAACATACGACCAATTCTGTCCGAGAACTTGAAGGAATACTAATGCAGGCAGTTGCACTTTATGAGCTTGAACAGCGCATGCCTACCATTCAATCAATAGCTCAGATAATGAAGAAGCTAAATAAAGATCCACATTTGGAAGAGCAAGACACTGGGTTCGAAAAGAAAGAAAAGAGGCGTCCTACTTTCCAAGAGGTAATCGAAGCTGTCAGTCGTTACTATTCAGTATCTGTTCAGGACATGATAGGACCAAAGAGAAATCGCGACATACTTTTGCCCCGCCAGATTGCAATGTTGCTTGGTAAGAAGTATTTGAATATGAGCTATGTTGGAATCGGTGAAGTCTTTTCTAGCCGAGATCACACTACGGTAATGAATGCAGTATCAAAAATCGAAAGAAAGCTCCTAAACGATGCTCAACTCCTTAGAGAAGTAAGAGCTATTGAGGAGGAGGTTGGGGTGGTGTGATCGAATTGAAAATTGATAATTCGCTAGCGAAAACAGTGCTATTTCGATTATTTGAATAAAAATTATCCATTTTCCATTTACCATTTTCAATTTCATTGTTATGCTAATAACGATGCAGAAGTTTGTTGCAACAACGACTACTACTACCATGACCTTCTAGGAAGGGGACTCCTGCATACTCAAATACTCTTACATCGCCCCTTCCAATAGCGAAGGGCGTTTTTATTTGGTACTCTCCTCTCATATGGCAAAGGAAATGGATCCCGATTTATACAATCTCCGCCACTCCTGCTCTCACGTTTTGGCTCAGGCTGTCGGGAACTTGTGGCCGGATACAAAGATTTCCATCGGCCCTCCGATAGATTACGGGAGTTATTACGACTTCCAATTCAAGGAGCCAATTACAGATGAGGATTTTAAGAAAATTGAGAAGGAAATGAGGTCTATAATCAACAAAGGACAGAAGTTTGAGGAGGAAAAGATGTCATCTGACGACTCGATAAAGTTTTGGAAGAAGATGAAGCAGCCATTCAAGGTCGAGTTGGTCGAAGACCTCAAGAAAGATGGTGAAACTGAGGTCACTCACTATAAAAACATCGATTCAAAGGGTGCAGAGACCTTCGTAGATCTTTGCGCGGGTGGACACAAAGATGATGTGAAGGAAATTCCTGCAGACGGCTTCAAAATTATGTCTCTTGCAGGGGCCTATTGGCGAGGTGATGAAAAAAATCAGCAGTTAACTCGTATTTATGTTGCCGTGTTCCCTTCAAAGGAAGAACTCACTCAGCATTTGGTCATGGTTGAGGAAGCAAAGAAGAGGGATCATAGAAAACTGGGAAAAGAATTGGGTTTATTTACTTTTAGCGACATGGTTGGGCCGGGCTTACCTCTTTGGACTCCCAAAGGAACTGTAATTTGTGATGAGCTGGAGAAACTTGCTAAGGAAATGGAGGATAAGGATGATTATGTACGCGTCAGGACCCCTCATATTGCCAAAGGTAAACTTTATGAACAAACAGGACACCTCGCACATTACAAAGAGGCAATGTTTCCTCCAATGGAAATTGATGGTGAGGAAACTTATTACTTAAAGCCGATGAATTGTCCGCATCATCATGAGATTTTTGCTTCACAACCAAGAAGTTACAGAGATCTCCCTATCCGAATGGCTGAATATGGACATTGTTACAGGTACGAAGACTCCGGAGCACTATTTGGTCTGATGAGAGTCAGATCACTTTCAATGAATGATGCACATATGTACTGCACAGAGGAGCAATTTGAGGATGAGTTTATGGCGGTAACAAAAATGTACCTTAAGTATTTCGAAATATTTGGAATTGATAAGTATAAAATGAGATTTTCACTACACGGCAAAGATGGATTGGGTGAAAAGTACGTTAATGAGCCGGAACTTTGGGTAAAGACCGAGGAGATGGTAAGGAAAGTAATGAAAAAATCAGGATGTGAGTTCGAGGAAGTGCCTGATGAAGCAGCTTTCTATGGTCCAAAGATTGATATAGAAGTATGGAGTGCGATAGGGAGAGAATTTTCTATTGCTACAAACCAAATCGACTTCGATGTTCCGCGTAAGATGGGACTTAAGTACACAGATAAGGATGGATCGGAAAAAACTCCTTTATGTATCCACCGCGCACCACTTGGAACACATGAACGAACAATCGGTTTCCTGATAGAGCACTTCGCTGGCCTATTCCCGCTGTGGCTTGCACCGGTTCAGATGGGAATTATTCCCGTTGCCGAACCGCATGCTAAATATGCTCAGGATGTTGTTCAGAAACTTAAAAGTCAGGGACTTCGTCCGCAATACATGGATCCCGCTGACTCGTTGGGCAAGAGAATTAGAGAAGGGGAGAAGCAAAAATATCCTTATCTTTTGGTTTTGGGAGAGAAAGAAGTTTCGGGGAACTCAGTGGCTGTCAGAGACGTTAAAACTAAGGAGCAGGCAGAGGTTCCTTTGGATGAGTTTATAAAGAGGGCGGTTGAGGATGTCAGAAGTAGAAGTCTTTAATGCCCGATAAACTGATTGTGAGTTTGAAGCAATTGGCAATTAGCATTTGGCTGTTGGCTAATATCGATTGATTAATATGCCAATTGCCAATTGCCAAAAGCTAATTGCTAAGCATGTACAAGCTTTGGTGTTCTGCTATCCTTACAACGATGTTTGAGGCATTTATGATTGGCCCCTTCATGATTTGGATGAGAGTAGTGTTCCTACTTCTGGGAGTATGGCTGGGTACTGAATTTTTTCTGCGTCTGACTGCCAGTGCGAATCTCTCTATTCAAAACTTCAAGGATAATTCGATCAGATATCTGGTTGCATTTATTGTCGGGGCCAGACTTATTGCAATAGTCTCTGAATATCGTATTTATATGCGCGATCCATTAAGGATTTTTATACTTTGGGATGGAGGATTTAGTTTTCTGGGTGGAGCTATGGGCATTGCCGTGGTTCTATACATTGCAACCAGGACTCAGAGAGCTACATTCTTGCAATGGCTGGACGTGTTGCTTCCAGCTACAACTTTTGGATTGGTATTCGATTGGATTGGAAAATATTTATCCGGACATTCGTACGGAAAACCAACGGATCTTATTTGGGGAGTTTCTTACGATACAATCGGAGTAAGATACACGGTTCCGATTCATCCGGTTCAGATTTATTATGCTCTCTTCTTTCTTATACTGACGTTTATTCTTCTAATTGTGCGCAAGTATCACAAGCGGGCAGGGGCAGAAACTCTGGCAGGCATTCTGGTTGCCAGTGCATTCACTTTTATATTCGAGTATTTCAGAGGAGACTTCTCTATCCCAGTATTCGCAACACAGCTGGATTTTGTAGTTCTGATTGCCTTGTTTGTTAGTCTTGGAATTTTTGCTGCAGTCGAACTTAAGCTTTCCAGAATTGGATTAATTTCATACGAAATTTGTCTTTTGGCGATATTTGGTGGATATCTGATACTCAGGTCTGTAGTTACATTGCCTACATTTGAGCTTAGGTTTAGCCAATTCCTGGCAATACTGGCTGTACTTGCAACAGTAGTGTATGTGTTGGTACATAGGAGGAAGTATCCGCATCTATAACAACAATCAACACGTCCTGCGGACTTTCAACACGGGCGCTCCGCACCCTTTCAACAATCAACTTATTAATTCCTGAAAGAATAGAAGATTGTCGATTGTTGAAAGCGTAGCGTGTTGATTGTCGATTGTATTACAGGACTACAGATACTATAATCCCTCCATGCAAAATCTACTCGCCTCCATAATGCCGGTTCTTCAGCCCTGGCTAATATTATTCGCAGAAAATCCCATGCTTCGAATCGGACAAGTTGTTCTGATAGTAGTGGGGCTACTTCTAATATTTATCGTTTTTTATACGACAAGGGACATCATTCTACGAACCCACTCATTTATCTATATGCTTTTATGCATTTTGCTTGTGGCAATTTTCCCGTTAGTAGGGTTCTTGCTTTATATTCTAATTCGTCCTGCAAGAACTGTTAAACAAAGGGATCTGGATAAGATGATGCAGACGATTTTGGAAGGGGTAGCCGAGAAGCAAGTTCAGAAAAAAGCACCGAAGAAGAAGGTGGTTAAAGTAAAAGGCAGCAAGAAAGTGGATCAAGGAACTACCAGCAATTAGCAGAAATAAATAAAAGCCAATAGCTAATTGCCAATAGCCAACTGCTCAATGTATATTGATTGCAGTCACTCACTATGAAACAACTAGTAACATACCTCCTCTGGCCAAATAATCCGGTAATTCCATATGGAAGTCCTAAACTGACTGCGCTTATAGTTATGTCATTCGGATTAATTGTAGTTTCGTTTACGCTTCGAATGTGGAGGAAAAAATTGGATAATCAAATCACAAAAAAACTTAGTAGGTCATGGTCTGGGGCTTGTCTTTGGTTTGGAATAGTGGCTCTAGTTTTGACTGTAGCAAGAGCGGAACAGATCAGTTATCTCTCTATGAGACTATGGTGGGTGGTATGGTTGATTGGATGGGTTGTTTATGTATTTTTTCAGATAAAGATGTTCAAGTTAAAGTACTACAAGAAATTGCCTTCGGAAACAGTTAATGATCCGAGAAAAAAGTATTTGCCTAAGCGAAAGAAAAGATAAAACACTTGATCCAAAACAAAAATAGAAGTTTAATAGGGCGAACAACGTACCCCTCGCCATCATGCGCAATCTAACGTACAAAGGCATCACATGGTTGGATGATCCGGATCCACAGGAGAAGGATCTTCTAGAGTTGCAAAAAAAATTCGATTTTCATGAGTTGGATATTGAAGACTGTTTAAGTGAGCACGAAAGACCGAAAGTTGAGGAGTATGACGAATATCTCTTTTTGGTTTTTCATATTCCATATCTAAATAAGCGAACTGGACGCATGGTTAAGGAGGAAGTGAATATATTCTTGGGTCAAGATTTCTTTGTAAC
>DCXE01000032.1 GCA_002328295.1 Candidatus Peribacter sp. UBA2144
GGTTTGGACCAGGTGGCTTTCGGCCTCCGGGACATCACACTGATATAAGACCATTCCAGTTTAAGCAGACTTCTACTGGTGCTTTATCAAACTATTTCGTAGTTGAAAAAAATCCACGCATAGATCACAGAGGATTTGGTGAAAAGTGGAATGGTCATGGAGTATTTTTCTCGGCAGAGCATTCTAAAGATAAATATACTTGGGATGAGATTATGGATTATATAATTAAGGGATCTGCGAGTAGATATAAGAGAGCTGATAGATTGGCTAGTAAGTAGATTCTAGTTGTTGAAAATTAATAGATCAGGCCTTATTTGGCGTATATTACGCAGAATTGCTGAAATAGCATAAATATAGTATAATAATAGTAAATATATACAAAAAAATGGCATTTAGAAACAGAAAAAAAACACCGGATACAAAGAAAAACCCCGATGACTCGGAGGTTAAAAAACTGCAAGAAGCGGGGCAGGAGGAAAACAAGCAAGACCTAGGACTAGGAGACCAGGTGGCTGAATTAGAAGACAGAGTTAATGGTCATGATGAGGAATTGGAAGATCATTCAGCACAACTGGATGATTTGAATGCTCTAATGGAAGAAGTAGAAGCTCCTGTGGTGGAAAAGGAGGAAGCAGTTACACAGGTTTCATTGGCATCTGTTGATCCACTGGCTAGTGTGGATCCATTGGCATCAAATGAAATGGATCAAGAATTGGGTGGTGTTACAGAGGCTTCAATAGAAAGAAAAGAAAATATAGCTGATGCAAAAGTTCGTGTAGCAGAAAGCATAGATAGACTCGCAGATGCCGAGCCAGAAGACCGCGGAGAAAAGGCAGGAGATATTGCCGAAGAAGGAAAAAACGAAATCGAAGAAAGCTTCGGAGATATAGTTAAAGTTACACGAGATGAAGAGGGGAATGTAATGAGTGATGTTGATAATTATGAGAATGAAGAAACTGGCAGAAGTGGAGTCGATGCTTTGTACGAGGATCTTTTGGAAGCGGAAAGTATCGAGGATCCTGTCGAGCGAGAGAAGGCGGTAGCGGAGGTTAAGAAGAAGATAGAGACCGCAGTAGGGGACAAAGACAAAGCAGAAAAGATTTACGACAAAGCATCAGAAGATAAGAACATGATGAAGTATCACAATGCTTTGTTTATGGAGAAGTTGGAGGCTGCTTATGCAACAGGTGATCCAGAATTGATTGAGGACATAAAAGATGAAATAGAAAAAGATGCACCTGCGATTGAGAAGCTTAAGAAAATCGATGCAATACTTGAGAGAGCTTCTGTGGAACATGAAGAACTGAGGAGATTAAATGGACTTAGCAAAAAGATTGATAAGAAGCTGGGTGTTCCTTCTCTTATTGATGCATACAGCGAAGTAGAGGCCAAGGGGATTAAGAGTAAGAAGCTGGATAGTGCTATAAATGATTTGGATGAAGCACTTAATAGTCAGTTTGAATTAACTACAAAGGAGGGCAAAGAAGCGGCAACCTCTGTTAAAAAAATGGTTGATGGTGGAGCGGGGGAGATTGCAAACGAAATACTTGCAAACGGAAGCGTGAGGTATACGGGAGCCGGGAAGATGGAGGGTGTAATAAAAGGGCAGACTGTTTATATAGATACAAGCGGGAATGAAATTGTTGTTTATATGAAAGATAACAAAGACAACAAGTTCGAAGTGAATATGCAATCCGATCAGGTGGAAGAGGATTATGACATAGTCAAGGGTGCAGTAGATGCTAGTAACATTGGTGCTACAGAATTCGTGGAGAGCGAAAAGTTGCGATCGATGGCAATGGACTTTGAAAATGACAGCCAGTTTATGGATAAAGATCAGTCTGATATGTACAAGGAAATGATTGGAATTGCTTATGGAGTAACAGGTAGCACAGTAGAAATTCCTTCAAATGGCAGAGCCCAATTGGACAAAATTCATATATTCAGTCACGGGTCCGGAGAGCCATCTGTAGTTGCAAAGGAGCTATTTGGATGGATGCGTAAGCATGCGTCCAGTGCGGATGAAATGAGAAAGCTCCGAGCGAATATGAAGGAAGGTTTCGTAGAGGGATTGGTATCTATGTGGACAGAAAAAGAAAATGGAGAGCTGAAGTCTCAACCCGTATTCGAAGACTATTCGATCTCTGATATTCAAACAGAGATGGCGAAGAAGAATCCTGATTCTAAGATTGTCTAGGAAGGTTCAAGCAAGTATATCGTAATCCTTGCCCATTCTTTTCAAAAATTCATCAAGTTCTTTGTCTCCAGGCATTTCAACGACTGCACTACAAAATTTTCCACCTCTACTTCCCTGGTTTCTTTCATGAATACTTTTTGGTTTTTCTGCTATCCCATTTCGAAAATGCCCACTTGCCCATATATTACCAAATGCAGTAAATTCATCCCTTCTATCATTTACATTATCCAGATTCGCTTGTTCGCGTCGGCTGATGGTTTGCCATTTTCTCATGTAATTATGGTAGGCCTCTTCTTTGCCAATTTCGAAGACAACTTTATAAGTACTTTCCCTCTCAGCTGCAATTATTTTAATCTTCAGTCTTCCGCTTTCTATCATATCATATATGCCAGGTGGCAGATTTTTTTTCAACTGATATTCAATTATTTCCGGTTGTCTGTTTGCATCGAATGTGTCTCCTTGTTGTTCATCGTAGTACTTCATTGTCTGCAAGGCAGTTCTCATTTCTGCAATATCATCTGCAGTTATACGTTCTCCATTTTTCTTTTTTCTCATTATTCTTCTAACAATCTCCTCTTCAGATGTATATCCCTCTTGGCAGTAGTGATCAACTCCATAATCTCTGTGCAATTGAGTCATTACTTCTCCAGTTTCACGTCTGTTCTTTGCAATAAAGTCATGGACAGGTTGCTTTAAAGCTTTTTTTGCAAAATGGTTTGTCCAAAGAATAATTGCCAGTTGAGTTGGATTGCGGACCGGGTATTTATTTACCTCCGCAGATTGTCCATTGCTCAACTTAAACTTATCCGGCAAAGCCTCCAGTGCTTCCTCTGGTTTCATCCTATTCAAATCAACAGCACCCATTGCCTCTCTTGCACTTAAGGCTGTAACCAAAGCTCCTCCGCCAATAGCCTCTACAGATCTCCTCAAAAATTCTCGGCGCTCAATGGCCGGGTCGATAATTGCCCCTTCGTGAGCATTTTCACGCATAGACAAATTATAATGATATTATGGAATATGTCAATGTCTGTGCAATGTGGATTTTTACTTTTACATAGCGATTTATTCATCTATTCCTTTCTCCAACTCCCCCTCACCCAACCCTCTCCCCCTTCTGAGGGGGAGAGGGGAAGCAGGAAAATTTTCAAGCATAGTGAATAATATGCTAGGGGCTACTGTTCTTTTGATAATATTCTTTATTTAGTGCAAAATAGGCTCACTTAAACATTCCATTTGATCTTATGTTCTGGCCATTTAAAAAAGAATCATCTCTACTCGAAGCAACAGATAAGGAACAGCGCGAAGCTGTGGAGAGTTTGGTCTCTCAGGGAACTCTGCACAGTGGTTATTATCTGATGCTTTTCTTGGCGACTCTTATAGTCACTCCTGGACTCTTGATTGATAATGTTGCGGTTGTCATTGGAGGAATGATACTTGCACCGTTGGTTGTTCCTATTCTATCACTGTCACTTTCATTGGTATCGGGGAACGGCCATGGGATGCTTAGATCGGTAAAAATACTTTTGATTTCAATTGTGTTGGTAGTTGCTACATCAGCAGTGCTTACTACTGTCCTTTCCAGAGCTTACAGCGAGCCTACCAATCTGATGCAGACCCAGATCGCCCCGGGCATTTATGTCTTCATTTCATTCTGCAGCGGAATCGCGGGAGCGTTTGCATTTGTAAAAAAGAATCTTGCACAGGCGATAGCGGGGGTTGCGGTTACGGTTTCTTTGCTTCCTCCTATTTGCACTATTGGTATCGGCCTTTCTCTTGGTAAATATACATTGGTAGAGAATTCATCAATTCTGCTTGTGTCCAACTTTGTAGGAATGTGCATGGCGGCGTTTATAGTATTTTGGGTGCTTGGATTTTTGGATGCGGGTAAAGATGAGGATAAGGCGATAAAGAAAATTGAGAAGTAATGACCTCACCCCCGGCCCCTCTCCTGTGAGCAGGAGAGGGGAGCTATTTTGTTGTTTCTGTTGCGTTAGTTTCATACAACAAGTTCCCCCTCTCCTCTGCAGAGGAGAGGGGGTTAGGGGGTGAGGTCGTATCTTTAAAACGGGCATCCGCCTATTCGGGCGGATGCCCTTACCTCTTCGCACAAATGTTTATTGAGTTTTCACTCTTTTTTGATGTTTGTGCTAACCCGAAGCTTCGGGTATCGAGTCTACAATTAATCCAGTAGAACGGATGTTTTTTGTTTGTGTAAGCCATGAACCACGTTGGGTTCACGACGAGCAAAGAGGGGAGAGAAGTGACTAAAATCATAGGAATGAAACACCCCTACGCCCAGGAACTTGTCCCGGGAAAAGAACCAAGCCGCATGTGGATGCTGAGCGAGAAGCCTGGCAAACCATGCTGTACAAGGCGTCACCTCTCACCTCTCTTTACCATTTGTGATGTTAAAGGCCGAACAGATTATTCTATCACAAATGCGTAATCTGTACAAGGAGGGGTAGAATGGCTATATTCAGTATCTGTGAGCTGTTTATATGTGATAAAATACATATCACATTTATGGCTGATTCTCACGGCAAACTAGTCCTCATCATTGGCCCAAGCGGAGTAGGTAAGAGCGTTATCCTAAAAGCGCTAAAAGAAAATCATCCTGATCTGCACTTTCCCAGAAGTGCTACAACGCGTGCAAGACGCGATGGAGAAGGAGATGAACTTTATAGGTTTGTTGATGAAGGGGAATTCGATCAACTGATCAAAGACGGAGACATATTAGAGTGGGCGGTTGTACATGGAGGAGCTAGATATGGAACTCTGGCTGATGAGATCATTCCTCACATTGAGGATGGAAAGGTTGTGGTCAGAGAGGTAGATGTGCAGGGATTCGATTCAATCACGAATCATCAACTATTCAGAGGCTCCGAAGCTCCGTATAAGCTTGAGTCTCTGTTCATTCTTCCGGAGAGTAAAGAGGTTCTGATTGAGAGGATTACAGAGAGGGCTCCAATATCGGATGAAGAGCTAAAAAGAAGGATTGCAAGCATGGAAAAAGAGATGACATATGCAGAACTTTGTGACACCCAAGTTATTAACGCTCAGGACAAATTGGAAGAGGCAGTAGTGGAAATTGAGCAAAAACTAGGGCTAGATTGACAATTGACCAGCCTTCGCTTTTGGGCTACGGCTGGCAGGCAATTAACAATGTATTGTCCTTGCGCTTGATGTTTTTTTCTATAGCATTCCTATAATGCCGCGTCCAAAGATAGCTTTGCTTTATGTAGGAGGATCAATTGGAATGAAGGTGAACCAGAAGACGAATAGGATAGAGCCGATTGAATCACTTACGGAAATACACCGCTTCCTGCCGGAGCTCCAGCGCGAAGTCTCTTTAACATTCTATTCTCTAACAAACGTAGGATCATCTGATGTAACACCGGCCAACTGGGTGGAAATCGCGGAGAAGATTAATGAGATTTACGATGAGTATGAAGGCTTTGTAGTTGTGCATGGATCAAATACATTGAGTTACACCGCGGCAGCTCTTAGTTTTGCTTTGCAGGGCCTGAGCAAGCCCGTTGTTTTGACAGGTGCGCTACATCCGATCAATGATATTGCGGGCGATGGGCGGATGAATCTGATCTACGCCATTCGGACAGCCCAGCAGGATATCGCTGAAGTCTGTGTAGTTTTTGGGCCAAGAGTGCTCAGAGGCAATAGGGTAAAAAAAGTGGATC
>DCXE01000009.1 GCA_002328295.1 Candidatus Peribacter sp. UBA2144
CCAAGGCTGGAATGCTCCATATACTTGGGCAGTGCGTTCCTGGTTTTAATAAGCGTGATCGCATTTTCCCAATGGAATGGAGCCAGATTTAGATCTTTCCAATCGATAAGACTATTTAATGATGGATACTTGAACGATTACTTGAAGCCTGGGCAACGCGCTGTTTATTTATTCCCATTTGATAGGTCGATACTTATAAGCAATGCACAAAATATGATTTCCGAACAAAGCTGGCTATCTGCTTCTGCCAATGCAAACTTTGACGATATTGAAAGAAGAGGACAATTGCAGGATTCAGTCCGCAGTACTCTCAAACTTCATTCCTTCCTTACATCAAATAACGATGGTATCGGAGATCTGCTTTCTGCTTGGAACGAATCTCTTCGCTTCCTGGATTTCGAAAGCAAGGTTGTGGACGATCTGATTCACGAAGCGTTATACAAGAATCCAATGCATGTACCAACCCTTAGAACTGGAGCACTTATTTACAATTCAATAGGAATGCACGAACACTCAGTTTCAATGATAAACAAGGTCATCGAGGTGCTTCCTGATTTTTTCTATGATGATAAATCGGAACGGCGTAGAATATTACTTAAGGAGAATAAGTGGTTGTTAGAGTTGTTATAACAATTGACAATTGACACGCCCCGCATGCGCGGGACTTTTGACAATTGACTATTTTTTGAATTTAGAGGAATTACGCAATTTTTTTATAAATCCGCCTAATTGTTTTGCGATACTGTCAGCTTTCACTTCAATTAATTTATATTCATCTTCAGTAATTAGTTTTTCATCCTTTGCAATATCACAACCAGCAACAACTTCAAATACAGATCCAATAGCATTCTCGAGGAACCTTGCGAAATCAACGTCAGATCTCTTTGCTGAACCTTCTGCAATATTCAAAATCACGGATGAGCTTGCCCGTTTAATCTGATCCGATAGATCATATGTCTTTTTGTTTACAAGCTTGCTTACCAGTTCCATTACATCTTTTCTAAACAATTTGGCATCCTGATAAACCTCGAATCTCTTAAATCTAAATGTATCCATAGCTCGCCATCATATCTATTTAATAATCATGAAGTCAACTGTCAATTGTCAAAAGGGCGCGAAGCGCCCGTGTCAACTGTTATCCTCCACATCAGCCTCATCCTCAATCTCCCCAACCAGCTCCTCCAACACATCTTCAAGAGTCACTAATCCAATTGTATGGCCGTCTTCCTGAACAATCGCTAAGTGAATGAACTTTTCTCTGAATAGCGCCAATAGCTCATCAGAAGGCTTCTCTGAGGGAACAATCAATGCTTCCCCTGCTAAGGACATTATTGGTTCATTATCCTTTCCCTCAGTCATAGCTTCCAAAATGTCCTGGCTCATAGCTAATCCCTTTATTTCGTTGACTGAAGAACCGAATATCGGGTATCTGGAATACGGATTTTTTAATACTTTGTCCGCAGAATCTCGAACTGTTGAAGCTTCACTTACACTTATGATGTCTTTAAGAGGAGTCATTACATCCGCGGCAGTTCTATCATTCAAAAGAAAAGCCCTGTGAACCAACTGGCCTTCGTCGCTCTCTATATGTCCGGCCTTTCGTCCCATGCTTGCCAAAGATCTTATCTGCTGTTCACTCCCGATTACCCTCTTCCCGGTCTTAAAGAATTCAGTCAGCTTTTCCAGGGGCAATACAAGAGGATAAAGTACTGTTGTAAGTGCAAGAATGTATGGAGCCGAAAGCCTACCGATCATAGGAGCCTTGTGCGCCCCGATTGATTTTGGAATGATTTCAGAAAAGACGATAGTCGCTAATGTGAGAATTGCAGTCACTGCTCCAATCGCGAAATTCCCGTAAAGTTCAATTGCCATTTTTCCAACCATTATCGGACCAAGAATATTTACAGTGTTAGTAAATATCACAAGAACAACAACTGACCTGGTCAGTTTTCTAGTTATTGACCTGAGTGCTTTCGCTCCTCTTTTCTTTTTTACAACCAATTCTTCAACTTCCGCATGAGAAATGCTTAAAACGGCCGCTTCCACCATTGCAAAGAAGCCTGAAAGAAGAACGAATAAGACGGCGATTGATGTGAGTTCGATCATTGAGCACTAATCATTATAGCATACAAACCGTCGCTGGTCACTTGTCTCTCGTCTCTAGTCAAAATAGATGACTAGTGACTGGTGACGAGCGACTATCGACCCTTAATACTCTTTAAATATTCAATCGCCTCTTTTTTTAGTTTAATTTTCCCGCCAATCTGAGCCTTATTAAGCTTCTCCAGATATTCTCCTACTTTCTCCCCAGACTCTATCCCTAATATTTCCATTACTTCTTCTCCGGAAAGAAGTGGCTTTTTGGGGCGAGGATGAGCGTCCAGAAATTGGTTGTAATCCTTAATAATGGACTCATATAGATCAAAACATGTGGGCTGCGTTCCAGCAGCATCAAGCCAAAAGAGTTGAAGGAGTTCGATAAACCAAGGATGGAAGTACCAGTGCGCCTTTCTCTTGTCATCAATCTCTCCGTATGTGGACATCGTCATATGATGGCTTATAAGCCATGCGATCTTGTCCCTTCTCTTAGATGTGCATTGGAGCCTATCCAAAACTTCCTTTGACATATCTCCGCCAACGGGAGCATGTTCATTGAAGTGAATACGGTCTGCTTCGATCGAAAATGTTTTTGGCTTCCCAATGTCGTGCAGCAATGCTGCCCATCTGACGTCCGCCTCATGGTCTTCCGTGAATTTAGAAATTACATCCAACGTGTGGTCCCATACATCTCCTTCCTCATGCATAGTGCCTGGCTGAGCAATGCCTTTGCATGCATGAAGCTCAGGAATCAAATGCTCAATCACATCAGTTTCCCAAAGATCCTCAAAAGCTCTATTTGGATGAGGCCCCATAAGCATCTTTTCAAGTTCATTAAATCTCCTAGTTCCGGAAAGAACTTCGATGTTTTTCGCTTTCTTATGAAGAGCCTCGAATGTTTCAGGATGATACTGACCATCAATTTGAGCTCTGAATCTGATAGCCCTAAGAAGCCTAAGCGCATCATGCTCAATCCTTTCTTCTGAATCTCCAATAAATCTGATAAGTCTTTCATTTAAATCC
>DCXE01000042.1 GCA_002328295.1 Candidatus Peribacter sp. UBA2144
CTCATCTTCTTCCTCATCCTCCTCCTCCTCCTCCTCCTCATCTTCTTCCTCATCCTCCTCATCTTCCTCTTCCTCCTCATCCTCCTCCTCCTCCTCCTCCTCATCTTCTTCCTCATCCTCCTCATCTTCCTCTTCCTCTTCTTCCTCATCAAGTTCTTCTTCTGCTTCTTCGAACTCATCAAACAAAACCTCTTCCTCTTCCTCGTCTAATTCCTCATCTTCGATATCCATCATGTGCTCATCTTCATCCTCATATTCATCCTCATCTTCATCCAAAATAGAGGAGGGCTCTTGCATTTCTAGTAATGACTCTTCTAAAGAAGCTGTAATTGTAGGTACATCCAAATAAACAGGCTTTGTACGATGTTGCATTTCACCATTTATTGCAAACTGTATCCCGTTATCCGGCATTTTCAGAGAGACGTAGTAGCGTCCAAATCTTAATTCATCATTATTGTTTGTATCTATCTTTAACTTGGCAACCGTGTTGTCATCAAGCAATTCCTGCAAAACTTCTACTTCACCGTATGCATCATCATATGAATCTATGGGATCATCGGTAGATCTGTTTGTGACTTGTTCGAAGTAAGAGACTGCGTTGTAAAGGAAATCTGGTTTGAGTGTTAAAGTGTAAGACTTTCCTCCGAAGAAATTGGAACTATCCATATCGAAAATCGAGTCGAATAGTCCGGTTACTACATCTCTGGGGTTATCTACCTCCACTTGTGCACTTTCGAATAAAGGAGCGAGTGAATCTATAGTGCCACCATCATTCCCGCTGATTTCCTCTAGTAATTCGTCTACTGGCATCGAGTACCACTGGCCCAATAGTGGTGCTACCGTTTGTTCAAATGATGAAATCTCTGCCACGTATTCGTCTTGGTAATAAAAACCGGTATCATCCAATCGGATATAAAAAATGCCATTGTGAATTACAATTTTTGCGTTTCCGGTCATAACATCTTCTTCGTTTACAATCTGGATATCGCCGGACATGTGCATCTTCATTTTATCTAGCTCCTTACCTTCCATTGCACCGTGCATGTTGGCGATTATTTGCACGTCTTCGGTCTGATTTGCGTGAATATAAAGCTTGTAATCGAATTAAGTCGGCTTTCCATTATAAGCAGAGGATAGTATCAGGTTTCCGGGAGATACAAATACCGCCAGAGCAAGGCTCGGCAGGAATATAAGAAGGCTCGGTAAGAGTACTTTTGAAAAGATATTCATACGATTGGGGAGGGTTGGGGATATTATAATCAGAAATGTGTTTTTATGTAAAAAATTAGCTTTTCTAATGGAGTTTATTGGTTATTCGTTTATTAGGGCTCGGGTTGATTTCATTCGGAATCCTGATGATTTTTGTTGGGTTTGCGGGAGACAGGATTGCGAGAGTAATATACTCGCATGACTAAATTACCTTTAGGGGAGCAAGATCTTCCCAAACCGCTTTCACTCAAGAAACTAATTGGCCCCAGTTTCATACTCTTAGGGCTAGGTCTTGGTAGTGGAGAAGTTATTCTATGGCCTTATTTAGCCAGCAATTATGGCTTAGGAATTGCTTGGGCAATTGTTATAGGACTTACGATGCAGTTCTTTATTAATATGGAGGTTGAGCGATATGCGCTGGCTTTCGGAGAAAGTGTATTCGTAGGTTTCGCAAGACTCGCGAAACTCCTCCCCGCATGGTTCATACTCTCCACATTTCTGGGATTTGGATGGCCAGGTATCGGGTTAGGAGGCGCGACTCTGCTGGGGAGCGCGTTTAATGTCGAAAATGTGCAAGTAATTGGAATCATTATTTTTCTTTTAATAGGAGTCATCCTTACTTTTGGAAAAACCATCTATAAAACTGTTGAAAGGATGCAGATGATTCTGATTGGCATTGGCGTTCCGTTCATTCTATTACTAACTTTTTATCTTGCTGACGCATCCGACTTCGTAGTACTTGCCCAAGGGGTTGTTGGACAAGGAGAGGGATTCACATTTCTGCCTATAGGCATTGCAATTGCAGCTTTTTTGGGAGCGCTTGCATATTCAGGCGCCGGAGGGAATCTGAATTTAGCTCAGTCATGCTATATTCGCGATAAAGGATACGGGATGGGCAAATATGCTGATAAAATTTCAGGATTGTTCCGAAAGGAAGGGAAACAGAAGTTCAAAATAACGGGAAACAAGTTTCCTGAAACTCCAAAAAACTTAGCTAATTACAAAAAATGGTGGAAAGTAATAAACGCAGAGCACTTTATAGTCTTTTGGTGTCTGGGGCTTATAACAATGCTCACTTTGGCGCTCCTCGCATACGTAACATCGTACGGACAGGGTGGAGATACGGAGGGAATAATGTTTGTAATAACCGAGGCCAGCACAATCGGTATGAAAACATTCCCACAGCTTGGAATTATATTTCTTATTGTCACAGGCATCATGCTTTGTGCAACTCAACTGACTGTTCTCGACTCCACAAGCAGGATAATGACGGAGAATTTTCTTTTGCTAACCAGAGGAGAGGAATTTCAGGTTTCCAAAGTCTATTATACGATTCTTTGGATTCAGATATTGTTTGGAATCACAGTCTTTAGCATAGGATTTGACCAGCCGTTGACGCTGATTGTGCTTGGTGCAGTGTTGAATGCGTTCGCGATGTTTGTATATTCGGGGCTTCTTATACTCCTTAATAACAAAATGTTCTCCAAGGCCCTTCGCCCTGCCATGTGGCGCAATGTTGTGATGGCTTTGACGTTTGTGTTCTTTGGAGTGTTCTCTTTTATGACTATCTCCGAGAAATTGTTTGGTTAGAGTTGGCTAATTTAGTGAGCTTTACAACCTCACCACCGGCCCCTCTCCTAAAGGAGAGGGGAGCTATGAAGTTAGTGTATAATGGCTCACTTCATGTCGATATTAGGAAATATTTACGGCTCTGTTGGAAAAGCTCGCTATTTAAGAAGTGCTGGGACCAAGCCTGAAAGAATATTGTGGAGGCGATTAAGGAACAGGCAATTTCATGGACTTAAATTTCGAAGACAAGTTCCTATTGGAAAATATGTTGCAGACTTTGTGTGTGTTGAAAGGAAGATTATTATTGAGCTCGACGGATATATGCATGCATGGAGTAAAATGAAAGATGAAAAACGAGATTGGTTTCTAATGCAGAAAGGATTTAGAGTCATTAGATTCAAAAACGTTCAAGTTAAGAAACACATTAACAAAGTACTCAATTTAATTGCCAAGGAGTGCGAAGTTCCCCTCTCCCTTGGGAGAGGGGTTAGGGGTGAGGGTTAAGAGGGCTTATTATTACTGCCTCTTAGCCAAGCAACACCAGCATATACAAATGGTGTATCCAAAACTGCGAATGCAATCTTGAAAAGATAGAAGGGAATTGCGAGTTGTATGATGAAGCTGAAGGTAAATTTATCTGTAACGTGATAGAAGGCAATCATCATAAAGACAAAAGTATCAATAGCTTGTGAAACCCACGTTGATAGATTGTTTCTTAACCATAGAAATTTTCCATGAGTCTTGTTTTTCCAATAAGCAAAAGCCCACATGTCATGTAATTGAGCGAGTGCGAATGCAATAACACTTGCGATCATTATTCTGGTAGATGAATCAAAAATAATTTTGTATTCCTTGTTATAACTAAAGCGCGCATTAGGAGGAAGCCAAATACTAAGTCTTGTGAACAGTATCATCATCACTATCGTCAAAACTCCAACAATAATGAAGTGTTTAATGACCTCTTTTCCGTAAACTTCCTCGACAATGTCGGTTATTAGAAACGTAAGTGGATACATGAAGATGCCAACTGAAACTGAAATACCGGCAAGAGTGGTTATTTTGTTGCCTAGTAAGTTCATTCCTACAAGAAGACCGACAAAGAAGCCAAATAGAATGTGCAGGCGAAGAGAGCACTGTTGATTAGACATGGAATTGAGTGGGTAATTGGCAATATTCTAGTGAAGCTTCTTTGTATTTACAAATATCTGCATAATTTTCTAATAATCACATCACACATCCACCTAACACCTCTGTCTATCCACCCTGCTTGATACTAAATACAGTCAGGACTACCTTTCCCCTCCTATGAACAAATTAAGCTTAATCACCGGCCTAGCGACGGTTATAGCGGCAATCCCTCTTGCTGCATCTGCAGCCTCTCCGTATTGCGGAGATCGCGTATGTCATTCATACGATAGCTCCGGTGCGTGTACCAATTACACTTGCTTTGGGAACAATTATGGATACGGAAGTAATTACGGAAATAATTATAGAAACAACTGCAGGTATGATTCAGGACTTCGCGGTTCATATCGTTACAACAGTAATAGTAATAGAAACTGCGGTTACAATTACAATAATTACAACAATCGCAACTACAACAATCGTAATTACAACAATCGGTATTATTACGACAGTCGTTACGACAATAGGTACAACTATAATAATACTTACTACGGTAATAATAGGCGTCCTTCCAGAAGTTCCTATTACCAGGATGATTGGTACTATCCAAATTATGATGACAGGATTTATGTACCAAAAGCCGGATACTATTATCGTTACTAATAATAGTCTAAAGTAGCTCCATCATAATTCTCTACATCACTTACGGCATTGTCTTGCTAATAGTTTTTGCATTTGTTTCGACTGTAATTGGAACGATATGGGCAAAAGTTCCATTTGTTCCAACACCAAAGAAAACCAATCTAGCAATGATTGAAGCTGCGGAGCTTAAGGGAAATGAAGTTGTATATGATCTTGGGTCAGGGGATGGAAGGATGCTTATTAGGGCCAAGAAAAAGTACCCAGGCATTCGCGCCACTGGATACGAAATAGTTCCGATGGTTTGGTTTTTGGGACGCATAAGAAAAATATTTTTAAGGTCAGATGTAGATTTGCGTTTCGGAGATGCATTCAAAGCGGACATTTCTGATGCAGATTGCATATTCCTCTACATGACCACGAACCTTATGGTAAAACTTGGTAAGAAATTTGATAAAGAATTGAAGCCCGGGACTAAAGTGATATCACATGCCTTCCAATTTTGGGATAAAACTCCCATTAAAGAAGTGGAAGTGCCAGCTTATTTTGGATGTGTGGATAAGATTTATGTTTATGAGTGGTAAGATCTTCTGATTAACCAGGTTGTTAGTAATAAATAGTAGATAATGATTAAACCTACTCCAATTCTTGGGACTTCAATCGAAGCGAACGGAACCTTGGACAGCAAAGTCGCAACTAAAACCATCCACTCCAGGAAAGCCCAGCCGATGTATGCAAAAAGTTGTCCAAGTGGGAAATAAATGAAGCTCAGAATCGTACCTACAAACCCAAAAAGCATTGCGAAGGGGATTGCAGGCGCTGCGAGGACGTTTGCTATGGGTGCGATCAGAGAAAGTCTTCCGAAAAGCAGGACAATGAGAGGTACTGCAGAGATTTGCGCGGAGATTGTCATCATCAAGGCTTCTCTTATTCCAAAGTTTGGTGGGATCTTTGCAAAATACTTTTCAATATGAGGTGAAATTTCCATAAGTCCTATTACTGCAAGGAAACTAAGTTGAAATCCAGCGTCGTACCAGAGAAATTTTGGATTCCAAACCAACATAAAGAACAAGGTCCACAGAACTGCAAGTCTAGTGTGTGCAAGACGCTCAGTCTGCAATGCAATTAGTCCTAGAATTCCCATTATACTAGCTCGAACTACTGCTGCACTTGCTCCTACAAAGACCGTGAAGGCGATAATTGCAGTCACGGCCGGTACAAACCTCCACTTAAGTGGCAACCAAAAGAGCATTCCTCCTATTACTGCAATAATAATTGTAATGTTGTAACCGGAAATGGCGATGATGTGAGTCAGTCCTGTTGTATTGAAGCTTTCCATCAGGTGTTCGGGTATACCTTTGCGCGATCCGGTCAGTAACCCTGCCAAAAACGATGCATGAGGTTCCGCATAAATCTTATTAATCTGATTTTCGAATGATTTCTTTAGTTTAAAAAGTCCGGAATAGAATTTGTTACCGTGTCCTGCAGAAATTTTTGTAAAATTTGCTCTGTAAATTACGCTGAAGATTTCAAAACGACTTAAATAGTTTTTGTAACTGAATTTTTCAATCACTCCCGGGCGTTCAAGCCTTCCTGAAACCTCAACTTCATCTCCATAATTAAATTCAGGATATTGTGCACGGTCAGTCGCAAGCACTTTTCCATTAACAGGGATGGTTGTACCTGATGAGTTAGTCAGCGAGCTAACTTCAACTGTGAATTTTGTCTGAAGAGGGCGGCGATCGGGTTCATCGGAAATGATTCCGCTTAGAATAACTTTCGATTCGTCTGCGTAGTGGTCGATTGTCTCGATGGACGTTAGGTGAGTGGTGCGTTGAACCGTTAGTAACGCAATAAGAAGTCCAAGAGTTATTGGGATTATTATTTGTCGTGTTTGTTTGAAGATTATTAAATTCAAAAAAACAAACAAGATGATCAACCACAAAGTTAGGGGATAAGAAGATTCTTGCCACCACCTTAATACAAAAATGGAGGTTATGAATGTGCCTAAGAATGAGTATGCGGTTTTCTCCATATGACAATCAACAATCAACACGGGCACTTCGTGCCCTTTCAACAATCAACAATAAGTCGATTGTTGAGAGCGAAGCGTGTTGAGTGTTGATTGTTAATATTCAAGCCATTTAGTAGCCAAATCAACCCACTCTTGAGTAGAAAGTTCTTGGGGTCTGCGTTTTTCGTCTATCCCTAGCGCAGAAAGACGTTCCGCTCCAAAGCGGAACACTCCCAATGTTTTCCTAAGCATTTTACGTTTCTGGCTAAATGCGATTTTCGTCAACTTGAAAATTTCTTCACAGATAGGCTTTTCGGCTAAAGGTTTATCGAAACACTCGATATGCAAAACTGCTGAGTCTACTTTTGGGGGAGGTAAAAACGCCTCAGGTGGTACTCGAGTAATGATTTTTGGCTTACCAAAGAGGTTTACAAGGATTGTAAGCATCCCGGCGCTCTTTTCATTACAAATCTTCTCGGCAACTTCGCGTTGGATCAGAAGGGTCAAAGACTCAGGTGTGAGCTCTGATTCCATAAAGGCATGTCTGAGCAATGGAGAGGTTATGTGGTAGGGGATGTTGGCTACAATCTTGTATCTTTCGTCAGGAAATGGGGTTTGGAGGGCGTTCTGATTAATAATCGTCAATCGGTTGTTAGGTTTAGGTTGTCGGTTGGTAAATTCTTGGAGTAGCGGAATCATTCGCTTGTCGAGCTCAATAGCAGTCACTTTTCCGGTTTTTTTGAGCAATTCAGTGGTAAGAATCCCAATGCCAGGTCCGATTTCAACGATATGGTCAGTCTCCTCAATCTCAGATGATTCGATTATCTGATCCAGTATAGATTGATCAATTAAAAAATGCTGACCTAAGTGTTTATTTAGTTTCAGATTATGGTCAGAGCAGAATTGCCGGACTCGATCGGACAGAGATTCCATAATGAAATATTGACATCTGCTTGAGCACGAGTAAAGCGCGTTCATCAAATGATTTCTCGGACATTTATCAGCTGCAGATTGTATGAAGCATTACAATATTTCAAGAGAATGGCCTGCCTTGGCTTTGGAAGTAGCAATAGATGCATAAGAATATCGGTACTGCTATACTCCCGCTCTCATGCGACTCTTGATCCTCATCATCGGCCTAATACCCTATGTTGCTTTTGCACTTTCGTACGATACTGAGCTTCCTTACACAGACTCTGCTCCAGATCTCGCTACGAAAGTTTCAGTCGGAGCTCTTACAGAAGAAGGAATACTGGATGGCAATCCGGATGGGTCGTTTAGATTCAACAAACTCCTTAATCGTGCCGAGTTCATGAAGATAACGATGCTTTTGCATCAGGGTTTGCAAGATCGTTCCTTTATCGATGAAGTAATTAATCTTTCATGTTTTCCTGACGTTGCTTCCGAAGCATGGTTTGCAGAGCCGATTTGCAGAGCTAAGCAGTATGGAATAGTCCATGGTAATTCTAGGGAAGGAGTTGATCCGCAGTTTTGGTTTTTTGAGCCATCAAGGTCAGTTCAATACGAGGAAGCGCTCAAGGTTCTAATTAATATTTATGATATCCAACCCGACCTTTGCATTGAATGCAGAGAGGAATGGTATGAACCATATATTCGTGCAGCGAAAGGCCGCAATTTAGATTTGAACTTAGTTCCAGGACACAAACTTACTCGCGGACAGGTTAGCCGCTTGGTTGCGAGGTTTGTTGCTTACGAGGAGGGGACTTTACAGGAACTTTTGGATGCGGAAGCAGGAATCGAAAAGGAAGCAGAGGAAACAGAAGAAGCAGATGAAGCAGAGGAGATGACAAAAAATGATCCTATGAATACTGATGACGAAGAATCCTCTGACTCCTCTGAAACCTCTGATTCTTCTGATTCCTCTATATATGATTCCGATCCTGATGCGACAAGAAGGCCGAATATGATTTTGTTAGGTCAAGATTCTCCTGCGCTTGCAGCAGTCGAGATATTTTTAGATGCAGAACCTTTGGATGTAACAAAGATCATAGTTATTTTCACAGCGGCTAGCAGTATTACTTCGATCGAGGCCGTGAAAGTTTACAATGAGAATGGGAAATATTTGGGTAGAGCAAATAAAGATGCGACAGCAGGTAATCGACATTATGTTTTGAACATGAAAAATGGTTCTCTTGTAATTCAAAAGCAGGAAACGCGCCATGTGTATGTTCGTGCCATAGTCAGCGGGTACAAAAGCGGAGGAGTAAGCGGAGAAGACGTTGAAGTTCAGGGAATAAATATCGAAGGAGACGGCTATTGGAGCAATCGTTCATACTCTCAAGGATCGTCTGACGATTTTCCTGAGCATGAAACCAGTCAATCCGTTGTCGGGGGAGTATCTAATGCCGGATCAGCTCAGGAACTTCTGGTTGCCGGTACCGATATTCCAATAGGATCATTTAAATTTGCAGGGGTGACTTCGGGTGGCACATCGGATTTGCGTGTAACTGATATTGTATTCACTCTTGGCCTTGGAGACGGCGTAACAGTTTCTAATGTGGAGATGAGTACACCGGGTTCAACGGATCGTTTGAGTTGCACTACTGCCGGAACCTCCGTTACATGCTCATCAATACCCGCAAACTTTGGAACATTCAAAGGTTCCCCAAGAACTTTGATTCTTTATGGAGATGTTACGATTCCGAATGGTGCTCAAAGGCCGAGTCTCCAGGTAATTATCAGTAGCCCTGGAAGCATCGGGTCAGCCGGAGACATTACTTGGACAGATGGGGCTAGTACATTTCAATGGGTACCATTTAGTTCACCCGTGGTCAGGGGTACATACTATAGTTGGTAATTAATTATGAACCCTCAACCCCGACCCTTCTCCCAGGGGAGAAGGGAGCTACTTCTTAAGAATAGATATTCCATTGTTTTATCATTGAAGTAGCTCCCCTCTCCTTCAGGAGAGGGGCAGGGGGTGAGGTTGTTAAATGGGTCTTAACGGAGCAATACTAAGTGCAAAACTCTTCCTCTCTCCATTATCAAATCGCACATCCACTATGTCTCCACGCTTTTTGGTAATGATTCCTGTGCCAAAGACGGGGTGTTCTATGCGCATATCCTCTTCAAGCTCGTGTTCGATGTCTTGATTCACATCAAGCTCGTCTGCACCGACGTCTTGATTGAACTCAACATTCAAATGCTGGCGGTTTTTGATGTCATCCACTTCTCCTTTTACAGCTTTCTGTCTTCCTTTCTCCGAGACCCATGCGAATACGGAGAGCATGTCGTCAGATCTTCTTTCAATTACGTCTTCAGGCAGGTCATCGAGGAACCTGCTGGGCGCATTTGCCTGAGTTTCTCCCCAAAGCATTCTCTCCCTTGCAAACATGATGTCTAGATGTTTCTTTGCTCTCGTCATTCCAACATACATTAGCCTGCGTTCCTCTTCCAATTGCTCTCGGTCGAACGAGCTGTTTGCATGCGGGAACAATCCTTCCTCGCATCCCACAACCATTACATGCTCAAACTCAAGTCCTTTGCATAAATGCAGAGTCATAAGAGTCAGTGCATCGTCACTGGCATCATTTAGCTTATCAACTTCCGAAACAAGAGCGACTTCTTCCAAAAAACTAGTCAGAGACGTCTCCGGATCAAGCGTATCGTACTTCTTCATTACGGTTGTAAGTTCCTTAACGTTTTCCCAGCGTGTTTCTCCTTCCTCAGTATCGTCTCTTAACCATCCTTCCATATCCACAGCTTCCAGGAGCTGGCTAGTAAGATGCGAAACGTTCTCGTGTTGACTGACTTCCTTGAGTTTTTCTATCAACTCCACGAATTTATAGAGTCTATTTGCAGTTGCTTCGTTCAAATCTGGAATTTTCTCCACATTGCATAAGCAATCCCACAATGGCATACCTTCATTGGCTCCGAATGCCTGCAGTTTCGCTATCGTAGTCTTCCCAATCTTGCGTGAAGGAACATTAATAATCCTCAGTAGAGAAATTGTGTCGTAAGTATTCAAAATTACATACAAATATGCGAGAACATCTTTAACTTCCTTGCGTTGATAGAACTTAACTCCGCCGACAATGCGGTATGGGAGACCTGCGCGCATGCAAGCTTCTTCGAAAAGTCGGGATTGTGCATTCGTCCTGTACAAGATCACCTGATCATTCAGGCTAAGCCCTTCCTTCTTAAGCTCCTCTGCCTTCTTGATCGCTTCCATTGCTTCGGCTTTCTGATCTTCCACTTCATGCACTGTTACTTTTGGTCCTTCCTTCTGCTCAGTCCACATTTTTTTCTTGGGTCTATTAGGATTAGGCTCAATTACTCCATCAGCAGCAGTAAGAATCAACTGAGTTGAGCGGTAATTCTGTTCAAGTTTGATGTACTCTGCTTCTTTGTAGTCTTTTTCAAATTCCAAAATGTTTCTAATGTCTGCACCTCTAAATGCGTATATAGACTGATCAGGGTCCCCAATAACACAAAGGTTCCTGTATTTCTTCGCGAGCAGTGTCACAAATAGGTATTGTGCATGGTTCGTGTCCTGATACTCATCAACATGCAAGTACCTCCACATTTCCTGGTATCTATCGAGCACTTCCGGTACTTCATGGAAGAGCCTGACTGCCTCTAGTATCAAATCATCGAAGTCCAAGGCGTTAGCTTCCTTAAGTTTGCTCTGGTACTTGCCGTAACAATCAACAATCTTTTGCATCCGATCCGATGTGGCGTCCCTTCTAGCCTCTTTTGGATACACAGCTTCACATTTGAATCTTCCGACGTATCCAAGGACTGCTCGGGCTTTAAGCTCCTTTATATCTATTCCCATTTCTTTCATTGTTTCTTTCATCATTCTTTCCTGATCGCTTTGATCGTAGATAACAAAGTTACGATCTCTGCCAAGATGCTCATAGTCTCTCCTAAGAATCCTTGCACATACCGAATGGAATGTTCCCATTACTGGAAGTCTTGGATTTTGGATTTTGGATTTTGGATTTTTTTGCTTCTCTTCGTTCAAATTCCAAATTCCAAATTCCAAATTCCCTCCGCCAACTTGAGTGATGTGAAGTAAGTTCTTGATGCGCTCTTTCATTTCGTTTGCTGCCTTGTTTGTGAATGTAACACCCAGAATTTGCCAAGGCTTCACTCCATCTTGCATCAGTCTTGCAATCCTATGCGTCAGAGCCCTTGTCTTTCCACTCCCAGCACCTGCAAGTATCAATAAAGGTCCGTTTGTATGCTCGACCGCCTTCTTTTGAGGTTCATTTAGGGGCGAAAAGATGGGGTCTGATTTTGGCACGCATCTATCTTATCAATTGTTGCAAGCTAGTGGTGCTATTTTTTCGATAAAATATCGATTTTTTTATAATTCCTCCTTTCTAAGTTTCGCCTGTGGCTCTGTTAGCTCCAAGAGCTTCTCTTTAATAAGCTCAGGATTATCAGTTAATTGCTTATGCTCAGATCCAGTCAGATTTAAATGCCTAATCTTTGCCTTCTTAACTGCGACCTCCTTAGAGAGTTCCGGATCCAAATCATTGGCCTTAGACATAGTAGCAAGGCCGTGTTGCATTAGATGGAAGTCCACAGAGTTTCTTGTGGAGATGTGGAAGTCCAGTTGTGCGAGCAGTTCGATGATGTTTTCACGTTCTTGCGGATCCATTTCCTGTGCGAACTCATAAGTTTCAAGTTTTTTGAAGATTGCGAGGATGGGAGCAAGTGATTCTGGTGATACGGCGTAGAAAGTGAAGCCGTCTTCGTAGTGTGCGGTCTGTTTTAGCTCCTTCATAGCTTCAGCCGGTATAACAAAGAACACAGTTGGGTAAATATTATCTTTGCCTTTAACTTTCTTTGCAGTTGATTTCACATTGTCCTGAATATATTTAGAAATATTCTCGGATTTGGAGACTTTCGCATCAAAAATAACAAACTGTTCCAAGAAAGAAATCACAAAGTCTGGTTTAAAGTGTCCTTTGAAGCCTTCTTCCTCGGGGAGGGTTGTATTGTCATAAGAAGTGAATGCATATTGAGGCTTCTTGCAAAGATCAGTCAGCATCGAAACAACACTTATCTCATGCTCGGCCCACATTCTATCCCGTTCAGCTTCCTCTTCTTCCAGCCTCTCCTCATCTTCGCGTCTGATTCTTGCCCTCTCATCAAGCAAAGCTTTCTCGGCTGACTCGAGCTTACTCATTTTATCCTCATGTTTCTGTTCGAGTTGTTCTTCGTGAGCTTCGTACTTGGCAAGTCGTTTCTCCAATCCGTCTCTTTCTTTGGTAAGAGACTTTAGGTCAGCCTCCAAATTTTTGTAATTGTCATAAAGCTGTTTGCCTTTGCCAGACATCTCATCTTTCTCTGATTGCATCTGCTGGATTGCTTTCTTTAGTTCCCCAATTTCTTCCATTCTTCTATCAAGTTCAGCTTTCAGCCTCGGGTCATCGTCAGTTTTTGAACTAAATGAGATCCAGGCGGCAAAAGCGGAGGTGATTAGAATTAGTCCTAGGAGAATGTAGACACCGGTCATTTGTGTAAGAGGGAAGTGGAGGATTGGATTCTAGCAGATGGTGAACGGGAGTCCACTATAAAAAGGGAACCAAGGAATCCGATGAGTCCGACGATTCCGAGGGATTGCTGTTAATCCCCTCGGTTTCCTCGGTTACTTCGGCTCCCTCGGAATCCTTAATTAAATTGATTAAACACTTGCAATTCATTCAATTGCTCATAAACTTAGAAACTGTCCTCGCTCTCCGATTGGT
>DCXE01000062.1:0-12941 GCA_002328295.1 Candidatus Peribacter sp. UBA2144
ATGTGACGCGGAACGGTATGGGAGTCTTGATTCTCTGCCGCCATTCTCCTAGGATTTCCTGTAAAGATTCGCACTCCGGAGCCTAGGGGGGCGTGTCTGTGTCAATCGATCTTTCACAATTCGGCAACTTGCCTCCCCTAACCTCGAGATTGGGGCGACAAGACAATTTAACGCTCTCTGTCCGAAGATGGACAGAATAGAGCCGTATTTTCTTATACCTACTTTTGTGCTGTGCGCTTTTTGCTCACATTTATGTGCAAAGGCAGGATTTTCATATCGCCGCCTTGAGAGAGGGCTGCGATAGTTGGCATTACCTCAGAGAAGGCCTCACCCTTTGCTCGTGTCCACTCTTTATTGCATAAGGAGGCGGTCGACATATTAAGTCGTCCCTCTTTGACACCAAGAGTTCTGGGTTTGTCTTTTGGGCAATGCACCTTTTAAAACTAACAGACACATGCATTCCTTTTTTCGTTCCGTTTTTTTATTTATCTATTTTTTACTCCTAAATATATGGATTTTCCTCGCTTGAAAAAGATTTTCGCGGGAGTATCTGTTGCTGCAATTTCGCTTACCCAGGCCGGGAGCGTATTTGCTGCTTACACAGATGTTCCAAGTGGCGTTTGGTTCCAGGACGCTGTCAACGCATTTGTTGACGCCGGTTATCTGGATGCCAGCCAGTCACGCTTCCGTGGAAGCGAATCCGCCAATCGTGCGGAATTCGTCAAGCTCGTTGTCGAGCTAAATGGTGGGATTCTTTCTACACCTCCTGCCGTTCCCAGCTTCGATGATGTTGCAACCGGCGCATGGTACTACGGGTACCTAGAAGAAGCCGGTAAAGAGGGATGGGTCCGCGGTGACGGTGATTGCTACGGCAGTCATCCTTGCTACGCCCGCCCTGGTGCAAGCATCAACCGAGCTGAAGCAGCGGCCCTTATCACCCGATCATTTGGCCTAGAAGCCACGGGCGATGCCGCTCAGTTCGTCGACAACCCATCTGGTCAGTGGTACACAGATGTCATGCAGACGGCAGCCGATCATTGTGTCCTCCAAGGTGATGACGCAACAGGTCGTGTTCGTCCAGGTGACAACATGAACCGCGCAGAGATGGTCGTTATGCTCTACCGTGTTGACCAAGGTCTCACCTATGGTGTTGACTGTGGTGTTACAACCGGCGGAGAAGCAATGATCGTCGATGCGGCTGCAACAGCAGCCACAACTGTAGAAGTCGAGTTCAATGTAACCCTCGACGCTGCATCTGCAGAGGACGTCGGAAACTACACAGTTACCGGCTCCCCAGAAGTACCCGTAAGCTCAGCATCTTTGCTAAACCCACAGACAGTTGAGCTAACCTTTGGTGAATCTCTCACTGCAGGTCACGAGTACACTCTTTCTGTAAGCGGATTGCTTGCAGCAGATGGAACTGTTATCGACGACGCTATCACCTTCGCCGGATACACATCCTTCGTTCAGGGTGATGGAGTTTTGGAGCTTTCACTATCCGCCGCTTCTCCTGTTGGAGACACTGTTCCACGAGGAGCAGTTGGCGTTGTAATGCTCTCTGTGGATGTAACAGCTTCTTGTGACGATTCTGTCACAATTGAGAGCTTAACCATCCTTCATGAAGGTTTTGGTGCTAGTGGAGACATCAATGGTGTCTACGCTGCCATCAATGGTGCACGTGTAACGCGCAAGCGCACAATCGACGCAGAAGATCAAACAGCAGATCTGAGGTTCGCCTCACCTCTCGTTTTGGATCCCTGCGAGACTGTAACAGTAGATGTAGTTGCAGACCTTACATCTAGTGCAAGCGCATCCGGCGAGCACAACCTTGTTGTGGAACTCCCATCAGACGTCTTTGGCAACGCCAAAGAAGTAACCGGGAACTTCCCTGTCCGCGGAAACACATTCCGCACAGCCGCTGTTACAAGTGGTACGGTCTCCTTGACCTACCGCACAGTCTCACCCGATGAGGTTGAGGTTGGTGACAAAGGCATCGTTATTGGTAAGTGGGAGGTAGCTGTGGACTCCACGGAGGACCAGACCTTCTACTCAATGACAATTGAGCAAAACAGCTCAGCATCCGACGGTGACTTCTCGAACCTCGCAGTTCGCCGAACGGATGGCACAATTCTCACCAACACAGTCGCTCAGACGGTAGGTGACTTCGTCACCCTCGTCTTTGATCCTCCGTTTACAGTCCTAGAAGGAGACAAAGTAACACTCGAAGTAATTTCCGACGTTGTCGGAGGAGCAGGTGATTCGATCATCATGCACTTCGAGGAGTCATCTGACCTCTTCGCTGTAGGTTCACTCTACGGTTACGGTGTAAACGGCCAGCTATACGGTTCACAGATCAGTCTCCCAGCGGAGACAGCAGCTCTGCCTGACACCGTTAGCATTGATGCTGGTGAGTTCACCATTGCTATCGACGGTCCTGCAACACAGGACTACACCCGTGATGACAACGATGCCGTTCTCGCGAATATTCACTTCACCACAGGTGGTGAGGACATTGACGTGAAGGACTTGTTCATCGCAATTCAGGCTGTATCTAGCACTGGTGGAACACTTTGTGGAGATGGTGGTGCACAAGCCGCAGGTGGCACATGTGCAACAGGAACGGACGACACTGTGTTGGAAGTTCTTGAGGATGTTGAAATCCGAAACACAACCACAGGCCGCACAATCGATGGAGTACGTCTAACAGGCTCCGCCGAATCTGGAAATGCTTCTTCCGTTGCAGGAACATTCCAAATCTATCGTTTCGATGACTTCATCGTCCGAGGCGAAGAGATATGGGAATTCCGTGTCGACTTTATCGACAACGGCGCTGGCAAACACCCGGAAAGCGGCGACCAGTTCCGTATTCACATTTGTGGTGAGCCAACACAGATCCGCTCAGGCGGCGCTAATATTACGAACAATACAACATGTGGATTCAACAGCTTGGTAACTGCTGCAACAACATGGCAGATGCAGGTAGAAGGTCTCTCGACAGGAGACAAAGTCGGAGATGTACGCCCACGAGGTAACATCGCCGGTAACTACCAGCGCATCGCTACAGCGACTCTAACAATTGCTGTTAAGCCAATTGGTACATCAGACTACGCTGTTGAAAATGCGAACAATGTGAACCTTCTCAGATATGAAGCTCGTGCAGGCGAAGCGGAGGATATCCTCTTCACCAAAGCAATCTTCGAATCTGCTTCAGGATCACTTAACAATGGTCAAAACTACGCACTGTGGGTTGATACAGATGGTGATGGTGCAGTAGACACAATCCTTGAGGATGGTGTCGCCAACCAGTCCAGCGAAGTCACATTTGGTGACATGGCAGGCGGAGGGTATGTCATTCCGGCTGAGGAGACAGTGATCTTCGAGGTCCATGCTGACATTGCGTCATCTCTAACAGGAAACGACTTGCAACTAGAGTTTGCAACCGGTTCCACCGTTACATTTGTGGAGGCCGAAGAGCTGGATGACGGAAGTAATCTTTCCGGAATCAAGCTTAACGGATCGTTCCATGCATCTGTTACAGCAGCTGACATTATTGTTACGACTGTTGAATCACAGCCATGGCTACTTGTTACACAGGGTAACCTGTACATAATTCCGTCAACGAATACCTTGGGTGTCCGCAAGCATCAATTGCTTGGTGGCGGATTGGGTGAGACTGTCCTACGACTACAGCTACGCGCTGAGTACGAGGATATTGATGTCACAGACATTCAGCTCACCGCATCCGGAACGACAACATCGAAAGAAGTTGATCGTCTGGAACTGTTCAAAGATGGTGAATCCGAGCCATTCGCACTCGCCACAATTGGTGGTTGCGGAGGTGACGATACACTCGCCGTCAACCCAGGTAATTCAGCAGCAGTTGTAAAGACCTTCTGTGCGAATATGGAGAGTCGCCAGCTAGTTGTTCCGGAAGGAGCAGAAGTTGACGTTCTTGTCCGACCTCGCGTAAAGACAGATGTTCAAGGTGCAGTATCCGCACAGCCCGTCCAGTTCTTCCTTGATAATCAGAACATTTCCGACGAGGCAACAGGATCAGGTGCCGTTCGTGCTCGCGGTGATGAATCAAGCAACAACCTTGCCGCTAACAACGAAGATACGACTGCAGAAGGAGAGGTGTTCATTGGAGTAAATACCGCTACCACAAATGCCTACGTTGTAGGCAAGAAGGGTGTCGTAGTTATGTCCAAGCTCGTCTCCATTACCAACGACGCCGATGATACAAATGGCTCTGCCATTCCTATCGGACAGTCCGACATAGCTAAGTTCAAGTTCACGGCTGCAGACCATGTCAACTCGAAGAACGGTCTCAATACAGTTACACTGTCTGGAATCGTCTTCAACGTAAATGCCACCAACGTAAACCTCAGGGCTACCGCTGGTGACTTCTTGGTCTACAACCAGAATGACTCCAATACGACTCTTGCATGTCAGTCGTATGTCAATGACACGACCCGTGTTGCCACAACAGGCACCGCATCTGGATCGCTTCTCATTGAATGTCGAGGGCTTGAAGCTGATAGCGTTGTTACAGACGTTGACCCAGGCCAGAGCATAACGCTCGTATTGCAGGCTAATATAACAAACCAGAACAGCTCATCTGTTGGTGCACCTAGCACCCTACAGGTGTCTATCCAGGACTTCGATTCAGATACCAGGTTCTTCTTCGGTGTTCTGAACAGCGCATCATTCTCTCACATCGATTGGCGTGACAAAGACTCGAGTTCCACACAAGACTTCACGTGGATCGAGTATCCAACAACTGTTGTGAAGTCAACCAGCTACGCAGGCTAATACCCTACTTAGTTGTTTATATAGAAGAAGCCTCCCGAAAGGGGGGCTTTTTCTTATGGGCGATTGACCTCACCCCCTGGCCCCCTCTCCTCTGAGGAGGAGAGGGGGGACTTCGCATATTACATAGTTCCCCTCTCCTGCTTGCAGGAGAGGGGTTAGTGGTGAGGTCGTTAGAAGAATTTCCTCTTCATATCTATCAGTTTATGTATCAATGGCTTAAGTATGATCACCTTCTCCTCCGGATAAGTCACGACTTCTCCTCCAAACTTCTCCTTAAATGCGCTGACTCCTTGCCAGGGATGATTTGCCCCTCTCTCCCGGCCCCTCTCCTCCTTCGACAAGCTCAGGACAGGCTGGGAGAGGGGAGATTTTTCAGGTGGAACGATTCCAAATAGATCGTATGACGTACACCCTTTAGCTTTGCAAAACTTCATTGCTTCCCATTGCAAAAGATATGGAGCCATCAGATTACGATGCTCATGAGAGGAAGCACCGTAGTAATAAATTCCCTGGCCTTTAAAGATAACTCCGATCAGGCCTGCGACAATTGACAATTGACAATTGACAATTGACGGCGCAAAAGCGAGTAGCATGAATGCTCCGTCCAGATTCTCCAAAAACTTTTTGTAATGTTCTTTGGAATGAGGTTTGAATCCATCGCGTTTAGAAGTCTTCTTAATAAGTTCATAGAATGCATCAACATCATCCGACTGTTTAACTTCAACTCCATGTTTCTGTGCAACTTTAATATTGTATCTTCCTTTTTGTTTCATCTGCGCAAGTATCTCATCCTCAGATTTGGTCAGGTCAATTATTCTGGTTGCTTCCGGAACAATATGGCGGGAAGAATTGAGAATTGAGAATTGAGAATTGAGAATTAGTTCTTGTGAAGGAGAAATATAAAGTGCAAAGCATTTATTTCTTTTAGCATCCTCAATTATTGGTTTTAATAAATTATCAATTCTCAATTCTTCATTATCAATTGGGCTCGAAGGCCCCCTTATAATTTCCCAAGTGCAATAACCTCCAACGGTTTTATCAACCACAACCTGAGTAGATTCATATACTCTGATTTCATGTCCAAGAGATTCTTGGTACTTTTGCCATTCTGATGACTGCCAAAGGTTTGTGTTAGTATCCATCGATTAGTTAAAAGTTAAAAGTTAAAAGTTTTTTCAGATGTAATATGTGTTACTTTAGTAGCACTTTTAACTTTTCACTATTCACTTTTAACTATTATTATAATTTCATGCTAACTCTACCCGAACTTTCCTACGACTATTCCGCCCTCGAGCCTCATATTGATGCAAAGACGATGGAAATACATCATAGCAAGCATCACAAGGCTTATGTTGATAAGACGAATGCCGCACTTGAAGGCACGGAATTCTTGGATAAACCAATAGAAGAGATTATTTCTAACCTTGATCAGGTTCCTGAAGATAAGAGAGCAGCCATCAGAAACAACGGTGGAGGAGTGATCAATCACAATATGTTTTGGATGTGTCTTAGTCCTCAGGGAGGAGGGGAACCGGAAGGGGGGCTAAAATCTGCAATTGATGATGCGTTTGGGGGATTCGAACCCCTTAAGATCAAGTTTACTGAGGCTGCTTTAACCCAGTTTGGGTCAGGTTGGGCATGGTTGGTTCAGGATGGTGAAAACCTCAGCGTAATTAAAACCTCAAACCAAGATTCTCCGCTTACAATGGGGGAAACGGCGATTGCGGAATCGCCGCTACGACCAATTCTTTGCATCGATGTTTGGGAACATGCCTATTACCTCAAGTATCAAAATCGCCGTCCCGAGTACGTTGAGGCATTCTGGAACGTTGTTGATTGGAAGGAGGCGGGAAGGAAGTTTGTAGATAAATAGTTGACCTCAGGCCTAAGTTAAGTAGAATTCCCCTGATCACAGTAGTCTTGATTGTGTAATTAGATCTGTGTTGTTGCTTGAGGAAATTCTCGAGTCGCGCACGGTCTATTTGTTTAATTTCATCCAAAATCCTATGCCCGCAAAGAAGAAGCCTGCCAAGAAGGCTCCAAAAAAGAAAATCTTTAAAAAGGTTCTAAAGAAAGCAAAAAAGGTTGTGAAGAAACCAGCTAAAAAGAAAGCTACTAAAAAAGCAGTTAAAAAACCACCTAAGAAGAAGGTGCTTAAAAAGACTCCACCTAAGAAAGTTGCCCCAAAGAAGGTAGCCCCCCTTCGACGTGGCTCAGGACAGGCAAAGAAAGTTGCTCCTAAACAAACTGCAACCGAGAAGAAGGAAGAGCAACGCAAAATTGCAGGTGCCAAAAAGAAGATTGCCGCGAAGGAGTATCAAATGACTATTCCCCAGGGGGTTCTTCCTTCAAGTGAATCAATTGCAATTCCCTCATCCGGGAAAATGCCAGCAGTGACAAAGAATTTTCCTGAGCATTTAAAACCAGTTGGTATACAGAATGAACGACTCTTCTTTACAGGAGATGAAGCACCAGATTTGGTTATACCTTCTCTTGTGGAAATGCAGGTGAAAAGTTATGAGTGGTTCCTAACCGAAGGGCTAAAGGAATTGATGGGTGAGATATCGCCAATTACAGATTTCTCTGGAAAAAAGATGGAGCTTAGGATGCTTGGGCATACTTTTGATCCTCCAAAATATGATCCGGATACTTGCAGAAGGAGAAATTTGAGCTTCGAATCTGTAATGAAAGGCCATGTACAACTTATCAATAAGGAGACAGGAGAAATCAAAGAGCAGGATGTCTTCCTTGGGTCAATTCCACTAATGACTAATATTGGAACATTTATTGTCGGTGGAATTGAGCGCGTAGTTGTCCACCAACTTGTTAGATCTCCTGGAGTTTTCTTTTCCAGAATGCCGGATAATCCAAAACTTCATGCAGCGAAAATTATTCCAAAGCGTGGAGTATGGCTGGAAATAGAAACAGATCGAAGGGGAATTATTTCTTGTAAAATCGATCGCAAAAGAAAGATACCCATCACTCAACTTTTAAGGATATTCGGTTTCGATACAGATGAAAAAATTATTAATGTGTTTTCAGAAGTCATAAAAGAAAAGGATTATATTCTTACAACTTTAGATAAAGATCCTGCCAAGACAGTCGAAGATGCTTACCAAAGCGTTTACCGAAAAGTTCGACCGGGAGACTTGGCAACACCTGAAAATGCCAAACAATTGATAGATGCCATGTTTTTTGATTTCAAAAAGTACGACATGGGTGCGATTGCAAGGTACAAAATGAACAGAAGATTCGGATTTAAAACTTCAAGTGACGAAGAACATCGGGTATTTCAAGTAGAAGACTTTGTTGAAATTTTAAAGGAGCTTATCAAATTAAATAATGGCGAAGGCGTTCCTGATGATATTGATCACCTTAGTAATCGAAGAGTTAGAAGTGTTGGAGAGCTAGTCCAAAATAAGTACCGAGTTGGATTGATCAGAACTGAGCGCATTGTAAAAGACCGTATGACTGTAATGGATTTGGAAACTGTAACTCCAATGCAGTTAATTAATTGCCGTCCAATTACAGCGGCAATGCGGGAATTTTTCGCAAGTTCACAGCTTAGCCAATTCATGGATCAGACCAATCCGATTTCCGAGCTAAGCCACAAGAGAAGGCTTTCTGCTATGGGACCCGGAGGACTTTCACGCGAGCGAGCAAGCTTTGATGTGCGTGATGTGCACCAAAGCCACTATGGACGCATATGTCCTATTGCAACACCCGAAGGACCGAACATTGGATTGGTTGTCCATTTGTCGATTTTCTCTAGAGTTAATGAATATGGTTTTTTGGAAACTCCATACAGAGAAGTTGCTCATTCTATGTCTTTTGATCCTGATAAGATGTTGGGGAGAATATTCGACATCGATTTGCGCGATAATAGAAAATTAATTGTGCGTGCGGGTGAAGTGATTGATACCAAGGAAAAGGCTAAGAAAATAATTTCATTGCTTAAGAAACAAGATTTCAAAAATGTGCCAGTGCGAGCCTATGTTACTGGTAAAGTTATTTATGCAGATGCCGAACAAGAGCGACGCCTAACGATTGCTCAAGCTCAAAAGAAATTCTCGGGATTCGGTGAGTTTGTAACATCGCGCGTTTCTGCAAGAAGGGGGGGAGAGCCTATTTTGTCCCACGTGCGTGAAATTACTCACGTTGATGTTTCACCTAAACAAATTCTTTCGCTCTCGACTGCTTTAATTCCATTCCTTGAGCACGACGATAACACCCGCGCATCGATGGGAACAAACATGCAACGTCAGGCGGTTCCTCTTGTAAAACCTTCGTCTCCTCTTGTTGGAACAGGAATGGAAGGTTTAGCAGCCAGATCAGCTGGACATGCTTTACTTGCCGAGGAAGATGGAGAAATTGTGTACAGTGATGCTCAAGAAATTTCCGTCGTTTATAAATCTGGACGTAAACAAACTTATTCTTTGCATTCATTTGTCAGATCAAATCAGGGGACGTGTTTCAGTTTGCGACCGCGTGTTCTTCGTGGACAAAAAGTTCGAAAACGAGATAGTCTTGCCGATGGCGCTTCTGTAGACAATGGCGAACTTGCACTTGGCCAAAACCTGCTTGTTGCATATATGTCGTGGCAGGGATACAACTTCGAAGATGCAGTAATACTTTCAGATCGAATGGTGAAGGAAGGCTTCTTCGATTCAATTCACATAGAGTCTTATGTAACAGATGTTCGAGACACAAAACTTGGTTCCGAAATGATCACTCGTGATATTCCAAATGTGGGAGAAGCCAAGCTAAAGGATTTGGACACAGATGGAATTGTAAGAATCGGAGCGACGGTCCACGAAGGCGATATTCTCGTTGGAAAAATAACTCCGAAAGGTGAAACTGAGCTGACCCCCGAAGAACGTCTTCTACAAGCCATTTTCGGAGATAAAGCAAAGGACGTGAAAGACAGTTCACTCAGACTTCCAGGAGGAGCTGGAGGAAAAGTCGTCGATGTTCAGATTTTTGATAGGTCAGAAGGAGACGAACTTCCAACCGGAGTAATCAAGCAGATAAAAGTGTATGTTGCGCAGACCAGAAAGATAAGAGAAGGAGATAAAATGGCAGGACGACACGGTAACAAAGGAGTCATCGCCCGAATTGTTCCAGCCGAGGACATGCCATTCCTTAAAGATGGTACTCCGGTGGATATCATTCTAAACCCGCTCGGGGTAACATCGCGTATGAATATTGGACAGGTTCTGGAAACTCACTTAGGTTGGGCTTGCCAAGCACTAGGCATTAAAGTTGCGTCGCCGGCACTTGACGGTATTTCGGCTAAACAAATTGCCGGATTCTTGGAAGTAGCGGGATTACCTAAGTCCGGAAAGGTTCAACTTTATAATGGATTCACCGGAGAGCCATTTGCGCATCAGACGACTGTCGGAATGGTGTATATGCTTAAACTACTTCACCTCGTTGAGGATAAGATACATGCACGATCAGTTGGACCGTACTCACTGGTTACGCAACAGCCTCTTGGAGGAAAAGCACAACACGGTGGTCAGAGGTTTGGAGAAATGGAGGTATGGGCGCTTGAAGCTTATGGTGCAGCACATACTTTGCAGGAAATGCTCACCATCAAGTCAGACGATGTTATTGGACGAAGTAAAGCATACGAAGCAATCGTTAAGGGCGAACAAATCAGGCGTCCTTCTATCCCTGAATCATTCAATGTTCTTGTAAAAGAACTTCAAGCTTTGGGACTCAAGGTAGATCTTCTTAAGTTCAAAGATGAAATAGAGGCAGAGGAACGTGTAACGATAGAAGAAGGAGAGATAGAGGCAGTTGAATTGGAGTCACGTGTAATCGCAGAAAAAGAAGCGGAAGAAATTGTTCCATCAGAAGACAAGATTGCCGAGCTTTCGGATCTTCCTCAGGTTGGATCGGAATCTTCGACAGAGATCAAAGAAGGAATCGAAGAAGGCAAAGAAGTGGAAGCTTCTGGAGTGACCGCTAAGAAAGAGATGGCGGAGTCGGTGAGTGAAGAGGCAAGAGAAGCAGCATGATAGGGCTAGGGCTAGGGTTAGGGCTAGGTTTTAGCCCCAGCCCCAGCCCTAGTCCTCCCAAGATCTATTAACTATATAATCATCCATCGTTCTACCCTTACCCCTTATACCCATGAAGTCCGTGAATAAAGTAATGCTGCTTGGCAACGTAACCCGCGATCCCGAGCTAAAGAGTACAACAAATGGTCAGTCTGTGTGTACATTCGGTCTTGCAACTAATCGCGTTTGGAAAGATTCAACAGGCGACAAGCAAAGTCTTCCCGAGTATCACAACTTGGTTGCATGGGGAGGGCTGGCAGAATTTTGTGCAGAAAATGTTAAAAAGGGAAAGCCTCTGTTCATCGAAGGCTATCTAAAGACTCGAAGCTGGGACAGCCCCGAAGGGACCAAGATCTTCCGAACAGAAGTAGTGGTCGAGAACATTGTTCTGCTCGGGCCGAAGGGAGAGATGCATGCTCCAGTTGAGTCGATTGATGAGATTGCGGTGCCGGAGGAGGTGATAGTGTGATGCTGTGTTAAGTGTTTAATTACTGGATTGTTAGATGTGCGCTTGAGTGTCACGAGTCACTGGTCACAGGTCGAAAGCCAGAGGTTTGTAAGGCAATTATTTTGCACCATGAAATCTCTGAGGATCTTCAGTTCATTTCTGATTCTATATCCTTCCCTCTTCTTCAAGTCTTTGCACTAATTTTTCTAAATCCTCATTTGCCTGCACTTGGTCAGGGGGCAAATCATCTGCATTCGACAAGGAAATGCCTTGGAGATCACGAAGTAGATCGGGTGATACTTCACCTTTTAGATTTAGTTTTTTTCCAGTTACTTCTTCGAATCGAGCTGCGAATTCTTCCTTAGACATTCCAGCAATAAATTCGGTTTGTTCCCCATCTTGGGATTCGGAGTATTCAGCCATAGTATTCATTGGTAATATATTATTGATTGCTAATCGTATTGTATCATATTTAGGGGCATTTGGATAGAGTTATTCCGCTCCGGTGCGGAACCGGAAACATCCCTAGTGTAAGCTAAAAAGTCGTGGTTAGGGAAAGAAAATTTTGAGGGCCTATTGACTAAGTGTTTTCAGGTGACACTATAACTACTGGCCCGCCACCCTGAACCCATACCCACCCCTGGGGGGAGGGTGCATTTCAAGTTATAAATATACACTCAAAAAACTCCACTTTTTAGGCTCCAGAAGCCACTTTTTTCTTGACTCAATCTATTCAACCTTTAAAATCCTTTAGCTTTATGCGTTTTTGCGCCCAGCCGCTGGAATCGAAACCCTAAAAATAAGGGAGGATTTCATCGAGTTCTGCGGGTGTGCGTACACCCGTTTTTTTGTTTCTACGTGCCCCCTGTGCTCATTAAAAGCACCGGCTAGAGATCATACAAACAATAAGCCGTTTGTATGATCAAAAAAAATGCAATTTTTACTAGTGTCACATCATGTGTGAGCATGTCCTGCTCGCCTTGAGAGTGACACGTGAACAGATTATAAATATTTAAAAACGTTACTCATTGCATCACATGGATGCCTCGACTCTGTACTCCGACGAAGGACGTGGCCAGCTGCGATAAGCCTCGGTAAGCCGCTAGGCAGGCGTTATAACCGGGGATTTCCGAATGGGGAAACCCAACCTTCGTAATGGAAGGCTACCTCGCGTAAGCGGGGAGGTCACTCTGTGAACTGAAACATCTCATGTAACAGAGGAAAAGAAATCAATAGAGATTCCCTTAGTAGTGGCGAGCGAAAAGGGAACAGCCCAAATTCCACGATATTATTGTGGATGGTTGTAGGAGCCCAATATCTGATTGTTTCAATTTAGGCAAACGATCCTGGAACGGACGGCCAAAGAGGGTGAGAGCCCCGTCGCCGAAAAATTGAAACACAGTAGGGATTTCCTGAGTAGGGTCGGACACGTGTAATCCGGCCTGAATCTAGGTGGACCACCACCTAAGGCTAAATAGGTACAGAGATCAATAGCGGATAGTACCGTGAGGGAAAGGTGAAAAGCACCCCGGAAGGGGGATGAAATAGTCTCTGAAATGTGATGCATACAAAGAGTCGGAGCCCATTTATTTGGGTGACGGCGTGCCTTTTGCATAATG
>DCXE01000062.1:13322-13792 GCA_002328295.1 Candidatus Peribacter sp. UBA2144
CGAAAGCGAGTCCGAATAGGGCGATTTTTGAGTCGCATGCGCAAGACCCGAAACCGGGTGAGCTAACCATGGGCAGGGTGAAGGTCGTGGGAACACGATTGGAGGCCCGCACCCACCAGTGCCGCAAGACTGGGGGATGACCTGTGGTTAGGGGTGAAAAGCCTATCGAACCCGGAGATAGCTGGTTCTCCTCGAAATGCCTTTAGGGGCAGCCTCGTTATACACGCTTGGGGGTAGAGCTACTGTTTGGATGCGGGGGTCTTTCCGACCTACCAAATCCTGACAAACTCCGAATACCAAGTCTTTGATAACGGGAGTGAGTCAGCGACAGCTAACTGCCGTTGACGAAAGGGAAAGAACCCTAATCATCTGCTAAGGTCCCTAATTATCGTTCAGTGGAAAAGGTAGTACGAATGCATCGACAACCAGGAGGTTGGCTTAGAAGCAGCCATCCTTTAAAGAAAGCGTAA
>DCXE01000062.1:14100-14226 GCA_002328295.1 Candidatus Peribacter sp. UBA2144
AAAGCGTAACAGCTCACTGGTCGATTGCATTCGTGCGCCGAAAATGTATCGGGGCGAAACGATAAACCGAAGCAATGAGTGTGCCACTTTTAGTGGTGCGCAGTAGAGGAGCGTTCCGTTCAGCAG
>DCXE01000033.1 GCA_002328295.1 Candidatus Peribacter sp. UBA2144
TACTGCGCTACTGCGCTACTGCGCTAAGCTATGAGTAATGAAACACCTAGTTTTTGGCGACCCACGATCATCGCGCGTTCAATTCTTCCGGTACATATTCGTAGGAGGATCAGCCTCTGTCGTTGATCTGATTATATTTGTTCTTCTGATGCGTTACTTGGGAATGCACTATCTGTGGGCAGCTTTTGTCGCTTATATGTTTGGTCTTTCATGGAATTATGTCTTGGGTCTTATGTGGATATTCAAAAGCCGTCATCCGCGCCTATTGGAGTTTTTTATGGTATTTGGCATTGCCCTTGGGGGTTTATTTTGGACTGAGTTACTCCTTTGGCTTGTTGTGGAATATATTAATTTGACACCCCTTATCGCCAAAATGATAGTGCTTTGGATAGTACTGTTTTGGAACTTCGGTATGCGTAAATTGTTTGTTTTTCATTGAATATTTTCAGCGCAGTGGCGCAGTAGCGCAGTAGGGTTTCAATGACAAAAATTAATGTAATTTATTTGTACTGCGTTACAGTCCTACTGCGCTAAACTTGTATAGTCTAAGACAATTATGAATACATCTGATAATTCCATCCTCATCCTCGGTGCCGGCCCTGCAGGCATGGCTTCGGCTTGGGAACTCAGTCGTGCCGGAAAACAGGTAACTGTAATAGAGAAAGCGGGTCAAGTTGGAGGTTTGGCAAAAACTTATGTTTTCAACGAGCCTCAGGGTACTTTTCGCGTGGACAATGGTCCTCACCGCTTCTTTAGTAAGAACAAATACTTATATGACATGATCGGAGATTTACTCGGGGAGAAATGGATTCAGGTTCGTCGGCTCACACGTTTTTTTGTAGATGGAAAATTTTATTACTACCCCGTTCGCTTTAGAAATGTTCTAAGCCAGATGGGTATATTCAAGGCAAACAAGATGATCAGAGATTATTCGATTGAACATGTGAAAGGAAAAGTTAACCTCCTTCGCCAAGGCTACGGACGTCAGGAAAAAAAGAAGCCTAAGAACTTCGAAGACTTTGTAGTCGCGAGATTTGGAAGAACTCTCGCTGAATTTAATATGATCAATTACACGGAAAAGATTTGGGGAATTCCGGCAAAAGAAATATCAGTCGATTGGGCGGATCAAAGGATTGCGGGATTAAGCATTTGGGCGGCACTTAGAAAAATGCTTATAAAAAAGGGTGGACCAAAGACTCTGGTAGATACTTTCTACTATCCAAGCCTTGGTTCGGGTCTTGTATACGAAACAATGAGCAAAAAGATACAAGAAAAAGGATCGGAAGTGTTGTTGAATGCTCAGCCAACAAGAATAGTTCACGAAAACGGAAGCGTAATATCGGTTGACGTTGAAACAAAGACTATAAGGCCAAGGTCAGTTATTAGTTCAATTCCAATCACAAGGTCAGTTGAACTTTTCGATCCGGTTGCACCGGAAGCGGTCAGGCAAGCAGCAAAGAAACTCCGATTTCGAGCTCAAGTTTATCTTTTCCTGACGATTGATAAGGAAAAAGTGACTTATGACAACTGGGTTTATTTCCCGGACAAGGAGGTTCCGTTTGGACGTATAACTGAGATGAAAAACTTCTCGAAAGAAATGTGCCCCAAAGGCAGAACATCACTCTTTATAGAGTTTTTCTGTTTCGAAGGAGATGAGATTTGGAATGCAGGAAAAGAAAAGCTATTTGATATGGCAATGGAATGGTTAGAAAAACTAAAGTTCCTTAGGCGCGAAGAGGTTTTGAATATTCACATGATCAAAGAACCGGATGCATATCCTATTTATGATTTGGAATACGCAGCAAATGTCAAAGTAATCACAGAATGGTTAGACAGCTTCGAGAACTTCTTTGCAATCGGAAGGCCCGGCAGATTTCGATATACAAATCAAGATCACTCACTCGAAATGGGAATACTTGCTGCGCGAAGTGTATTGGAAGGTAAGAGATATGAGGTTGATTCGGTTGGATCAGGTAGTGAGTATTTTGAGAGAGGGTATGTGCCAACTAACAACTGACAACTAACAACTGACAACTAACAACTAGAGAATTATTCATATTTGTTGTAAGTTGTCGGTTGTTTGTTCATATGGATTACTTCACCAACCAAAAACTCCCCGTCGTCGCTGCCGATTGTGTCGTCTTTATGGAAGAAGGAGTGCTTCTAATACGAAGGCGTGACAAGCCCGGCAAAGGTCGTCTGACCGTACCAGGAGGAATGATGGAGATAGATGAAACTGTAGAAGAGGCTTGCAAACGCGAGATGCTCGAGGAAACGGGACTCAAAGTAGACGGTCTTAAGCTGGTTGGTGTCTTTTCAGACCCCAACCGAGATCCGCGCGGTAGAATAATTAGCGTGGTATTTCTGGCCACAGAATGGTCAGGAGAACCTAGAGCAGGGGACGATGCTGCAGCTATCGAGATTATCAAAGATTGGAAGAATGCAGATCTTGCCTTCGATCATATGGAAATCGTTAAAATGGCTGAAACTGTAAAAAATAAAGGTAATTCTTGTTAGAAAGACTGGAAACAGTTAATTAGATTTACTGAATAACTGATAGCACTTGCCTAACCATCTTCTCCTGAGGGAGTGCAAGTCTGTATTTCACAAACAGACCTTTTTTATTAGGCTTTACAATTTTTGCAAGTCTAAGAATTCGTAGGTGCTTTGATGTAGCTTGCTTTTTTAAGTCTATTGCATCAGCCAATTCGTTAACTGTTGCGAGTTTGTTTCTTCTTAAATATAAAAGGATATGAAGCCTTTTCTTGCTGGCAAGTACCTTTAAGTATTGTTCGTGTAACTGAAGATTATTCATATTAGGAATTGTAGTTAAGGTAAACTAGTTGCGCAACTAGTTTACTAATATAAAACCTTGGTAAATCCACAGAAAAACCTATGTCTCTGGTTCTCCTTTTAATTTTATTGCTCTAATATGTGCATATGTGCCTCAAACGTCTTACATCTTCGCCTTGGACTTACGTGAGTCTTATGACTTTGGCTTTGCTCATAAGCTTCATCGGAATAGTTCCGTATGAAGATCGTGACTTCAAGCTCTACCAGGCATTTGTAGAGGCGCTTGCAAACGGAAGATTTGATCTGAGCATTCCGGGGTTTCATGGATCTAATATTCCAGCTGCTCTTATTCACATAATTATTCCTTCAAAGTTTACCGAGATTTATTATCAGTTGATCTGGTCGCTTTTACTGCCTGCCCTTGCGTACTTAACAGGCAAAGAACTCTTCAAGTCATCGTGGCACGGACTTGTCCTTGCAGGAATTGTAACAATGATGCCGTTTTGGACATTTAAGGCCTTCATTGGTTACACAACTTCTGCATATATCGGACTCATGCTTCTTACAATCTTTGGTGCATGTAAAAAATCGTGGTGGACGTGGATTGCGTGGGGGCTTGCGATGACAACAAAGCCATTTGCACTTGTGTTGCTCCCGCTACTTTGGATAAAGAGGCCAGAAAAAGGCTCAGCATTCAAAAGAAATCGTCTGATAATACTAGGACTCGCGATTCCCGCCTTGTATGCGGCAATTCAATACATGCAAATGGGTCATTTGATGGCCGGCGTTCATCCCGATCTTAATGAAACTTCAATCTGGCAGAGTCCGATGAAAGTAATTCTCAATTTAGCCTATTCATTGCAGATACTTTTCTCGGTCCACAACTATCACTTCCCGGATCCTGGTGGAACAGGGCATCAGAACTTAATGCATACAAGCCCGCTTCTGATTTTCTTGAGCTTAGTAGCATTTCTTGCTCCCAAACTTAAATATATCGAAGACAAGAAGCTTTATTGGGCATTGATTATTGGTGCTTTAGGCGGACTTCTGATGAATGCAGTCGTCTCCACAATGAATCATGAGTATATGCATGCAAGCATCCTCCTTTTCATCCTCGCATCTTTACCTGTTCTAAAGAAACATCAGTTATGGATACCATTAGTATTGGCAACTCTCCATTTCCAGTGGTTCTATTTCTATCTTGCATGGGCAGAAAGACATCATCTGACATATCAATTCTTTATTGTGCCGCTGATAATAGATCTAATATTTATCGGTATTGTTTGCTGTAATCGAAAGGCCCTAAGTTCTAAGTTCTAAGCTCTACACCTTATTCTTTTGGTACCATTCGATAGTTCTCTCGATGCCCTCATCGAAGTCAGTTTGAGGATTGTATCCAAGTTTCTCTCTTGCCTTATCTACGTTAGCAACATATTGAACCACTTCTCCCGGTCGGTTGTCTTTTATTGTAATTTCAGAGGAGCTGCCCAAAAGCTCCTTAATTTTTTCCGCAAGATGAACGATGGTTGTGCCCTTTTCGCATGCCAGGTTGTAAATATTGTTCTTGGCTGAATCAAAATTTTCCAACATCAAAAGAAGTCCACTTATCGTATCGTCGATGTAAGTGAAATCCAGACACTTGTCTTTGCCAAATACAGTCATGCCTTCGTTGGCTTTTGCTTGCTTGATGAAAAGTGGGACAACTCGGTCGGAATCATCGTACATTCCATATACATTGGAGAGTCTGGTAACTATTCCATCGATTCCATAACAGCGGATGTAAGACCAAACCAAGGCTTCTCCTCCGATTTTGCTGGCTGTGTATGGACTTTCACAATTATCGACTCTGACCATGTCTTCGGTATGAATCTCGTGCTCATCATTTCCATATGCTTCGCGGGATGACGTAAATACGATTCTTTTTACATTATTTTTGCGAGCAAACTCCAAAACATTGTATGTGCTCGTGAAGTTATCCAATGCCATATCAGGCTCTTTAACAAGTTCATAAACCCTGGCATTTGCGGCTAAGTGATAAATAAAATCGATATCAGTTGGCAGCTTCTTTAATTTTTTAGGATTCCTGAGATCTATATTAACAGTCATTTTATTTATCTCCGGCTTCCACTTATTTTTATGCCAGTCGACTCCAACAATCTCGTGCCCTTGTTCCATAAGCTTTTCGCAAAGCCTTGTGCCAACTGTCCCCGAGGAACCGGTAACTAAAATCTTCATTAGGGGTATCCTAGAGGTAAATACTAAATTCCAAAAACCAAATTCCAAGAAAATTTTTGGAATTTGCGAATTTGCGAATTTGGAATTTATTTTCGGGTTATTACCACTTTTTCATCATCGTACAAGACTTCGCCTACTGCCTCTAACTGTATTTCTTTGCCCAAATTTAGGAAGGTGCCTTTTCGATTAATCAGATCCATATTTTTGCCAACAAGTACACGAGGTTCCAGATACCAGCGAATGTGGTGGCCAGGATGGCCCATTACAATTACTTCATCCACTCCTTTCAGAACATCATTAATCTGATCTGCATGTGTGTTCCAATAACCTTCTTTCTGATACAACTTGTATGTTCTGCCATTTAGAAATACAGATCTGGGCCCGGTAAGTAACAACGTATTTATAACTATTAGTGTAAGAATAACTGGAGTCCAGCATGGTTTCATTCTGTTTAGAAGTAATGCGATAGGTATAGACCAGTAGACAAGATAGGTTGTGTAGTATTCGTGAGCGGGGCCGAGCGTTAGCCCAAGTAGAACGCCAGTTATTATTAGGATAGTTGTAGGCCAGTTGTTTTTAGAGCTTAGGAAATAGAACTTAGAACTTAGGATGAATAGGATGAATATGATTGGAATTAGATGCCACCAGAGCTTGAGCAAAGTAAGCATTCGTTCAAATATTCCGGATATTCCGTACATATTTCCTCCGTACAAGGTTAGAGTCGCACCGATGCCGGGGCTGGTTAGAATGTAGAGGGTGATGGGGATAAGGCTAAGGAAGAGAATAGTGAATAGTGAATAGTTAATAGTTAATAGTGGTTTTTTATTTTTGATGGATTCGATAATGACTCCAATCAATAGGAGGAAGGGGAGGAGGAGGCCTTGGGTCTTGATAAATGTTGATAGGGTTGCTGCCAAGTATAGTCCGATCATGTTAGATGCTCCGTTAATTCGTTTATTCGTTAATTTGTTATTTTGTTTTCTTGCTTTGAGAAACATCAAGGTTGTTAGAGCCCAGGCAAAGCAAAGCGGTACGCTTAGGTACGCAAGTTTTGAAAAGATTATGTGCGTTGGGAAGATTGATGCGAATGCGGCAGCAGTCAGGGCAACTTTCTTATCAGAAAAAGTCAGAACGATTTGATAAATCAAATAAATTGTTGCAATGCCAAATACAATGGAAACTGCGCGAGCTGAAATTATGGAAGCTCCAAAAATGGTTTGTGAAAGCCAAAAAAAGAACATGCCGATTGGTGGTTGTGCGGCGGAGGCGCCGAGTGCGAACTGAGCCTCATCAGTCGCAAAGTCTGGGAATGCAACGTCAGTGAGTCTTAGGATTATGCCTAAGATAATAATTGGCCAAATGATTGAATTAAATCTATTCATGATAATTAGTGTCACTAGTCACTGGTCGCTGGTCACTCGTCGGTAGACAAGTGACTAGTGACGAGGGACGAGGGACTGCCCGAAGAAATTTACTTGTATAACTATGCTCGAATTGAAAACAAATCTCCCCCCCTTCTCTTGAAACTGACTTTAGTTTCGTATTAACCATCCAGACTCCTTCTTTTCTTAAGTTTTCGATCGCTTGGGGTGCTTTTGCTCGTACTTCAGAATCCAAAAACGGAATCATCATTGGAATCTTCAGAGTCGATGGGATGCTGAAAGCAATAGTCAGGATCAGGCAGATAACAATGGGGTTCAGTTTATTCACATAGACATAATAATTGGATTATTTGTATTTTATAACCAAAAATTCGCTATTATTGTGACAATGCTTTCTATAGTACTGCCTACGTATAACGAGGCTGAGAATATTCCTGTGCTTATTCCAAAGCTCAGGGAGGTTTTACGCGATATTCCGCATGAAATAATCATTGTGGATGATAATTCTCCGGATGAGACGTGGAGAATAGGTATGGAGGTATCCAAAGATATGGAAGATGTTCATGTGGTCAGAAGAGTTGATAAGAGAGGGCTTTCTTCTGCAGTCATCGATGGATTCTTATCAGCCAAAGGCGACGTGCTTGCTGTTATGGATGCAGATGGACAGCATGATATGAATTTACTCCCCGATCTTTATAAGGCTGTAATAGAAAACAAAGGTTTTGCTGTTGGTTCCAGGTACATCGAAGGCGGAAGCGTAGGCGAATGGGATGAGCGCCGCCAACTAATCAGCAGAGTGGCAACCAAGATGGCGCTTGCGCTCTGCAAAGTAAAAGTAAAAGATCCAATGAGCGGATTTTTCGCTTTAGATAGGGCTGTATTCGAGGGGGCTTTAGAGAAATTAAATCCAAAAGGATTCAAAATCCTACTCGACCTGCTGGTTCATGCACCTAAAGGAACGAGTGCGATGGAGATTCCATTCACTTTTAGTACGCGATTACATGGCGAAAGCAAGTTAAGCTGGAAAGTTCAGTTAGATTTTCTGGAATACTTGTATGACGTTACGATCGGCCGGTTCATTCCGCTCACATTTGTTAAGTTCTGCATGGTGGGAACGCTTGGGGTTGGAGTTCATATGGCTGCTTACTTAAGTCTAGCCAGATTATTGGGAGGAGGAGAGCAATTAAATGTTGCAGGATTCAGCCTGGCGGTAATTGGTGCTACAGAAGTCGCTATCATTTTCAATTTCTCTCTTAATAACATTTGGACATTTGCGAATCAGAAACTAAAAGGAATTGGAGCAATCAAAGGTTTCGGAAAATACAATGTTGCGTGCATATTGGGTGCCATTGCAAACTGGGCCGTGAGTACTTTCCTATTTTCCCGCGGATGGGTTGAGTTGCTTGCGGTATTTATTGGAGCAATAACAGGAGTTTTGTGGAATTATTCTATGAATAGAATGATTACTTGGCGTAAATAATTGACAATTGAGAATTGATAATTGAGAATTGCTTGCTATGACCAAAGACAACCCTATTCGAGATAAGAGCTATAATTTTGCACTTCATATTGTTGATATCCATGAAATTCTAATTTCTAACAAAGAATTCGTTCTTGGAAAACAAATACTTAAGTCTGGTACAAGCATTGGAGCTAATGTTGAGGAAGCCCTACAAGGACAATCAACAAAAGATTTCGTCTCTAAGCTATCGATTTCTTTAAAAGAAGCTCATGAAACATTTTATTGGCTAAGGATACTAAGAGATAAGCAGAAAATTGAATCACAAACTGCATCAACGCTCCTTGATGAAGCTGAAGAACTAATTAAGCTTTTGACATCAATTATTAAAACTTCCAAAAGATCTTTAGTTAATCAATAGACAAATAATTATCAATTCTCAATTATCAATTCTCAATTAATCCGTAGTAGTCCCGATACCATTTAACGAACCGTGGTACTCCTTCGTCAATCATAGTTTGAGGATTGTAGTCGAGCTTATCTTTTGCATGAGAAATATCTGCTGATGTAACACGTACGTCTCCCGGCTGCATACCTGTAAAATTCTTTTCAGCTTCTTTTCCGCAAGCTTTTTCGATCGTTGAAATGTAATCCATCAGTTCCTCTTTTCTTCCGCATCCAAGATTGAATATCTCCTCATCATAATTTTTATCGATTGAAGATATTACTCCGGACACAATGTCATCAATGTACGTAAAGTCCCTCTGCATCTTGCCCTCGCCGAATACATCGATCGGTCTGTCATTCAAAATAGCATCAGTAAACAAGAAGAGAGCCATATCCGGCCTGCCCCATTCTCCGTAAACTGTGAAGAACCTGAGTCCTGTCACGGGGATTCCATACAAATGATTATAAGTATGTGCCATCAGTTCATTATCCTTCTTTGTCATTCCGTACAATGAGAGTTGATTATCGACTTTATCATCCTCTTGCGAAGGGGCTTTCTCATTTCCTCCGTAAACAGAACTTGAAGATGCATAAATTAGTCCTGCAATCTCCTGCTGTTTAACTTCATCAAGAATTTCAAAGAACCCCTGAATATTATTTGAAATATATTCTTCCGGATGCTCGAACGAATACCTGACGCCCGCGAGAGCTGCCAAATGGCATACTCTATCAACTCCTTTCATTGCTTCTCTCACAGTCTCGCGATCAGTTACATCTCCGCGGATCATTTTAAAGCCCGGCTTTCCATCCAATTGAGCGGCTCTGGCCTCCTTTAGTTTAGGATCATAATAAGGACTGAAATTATCAAGGCCGATAACTTCATCTCCGCGCTCAAGCAAAGCCTTGGCGGTGTGGAAGCCGATGAATCCGGCAGCACCGGTAAGAAGAATTTTCATTTGGAAATAGTCTATATCAAAGACGACTGTAGATGTGAAAAATTACACGATTGTTTTGACCTTACCCCCGACCCCTCTCCTTACAGGAGAGGGGAGCTACTAATGTTATATAAACAAGTTTGTTTTCACGCATTAGTAGCCCCCTTCTCCCCTGGGAGAAGGGCCGGGGGATGAGGGTAAATTGTGTGAGTTATCTAATACCAATACCGTGATACTCCAATCCAGCCTCTCTAACTTCTTCAGGCTCGTAAATATTTCTCCCATCAAATAAATCATTGCCGCGCATATCATTCTTTAATTGAATCAGATCTATTCCTCTAAACTCATCCCATTCGGTTAGAACCACTACAGAGTCAGCGTCTTTTACCGCTTCAAGTGCGTCTTTGCAGAAAGTTACTTGAGTTGGGAGCAAAGGCGCGGCAACTTTCATTGCAGCGGGATCAAATACTTTTACATTGTGACCTTTTTCAATCAACTCCGGAATTAGATCCAAGCTGGGAGCTGCACGCATGTCATCAGTCTTTGGTTTGAACGAAAGTCCAAGAATTCCGACGTTGGCATTGGCAGGCAGAAGGTCAGTAATTTGCTTAAAGAATCTTTTTCTTTGTCTTGCATTGATCTTGTCAGTCGCTTCGACGATATCCATCGAGATTCCATGCTCTTCTGCTGTTGCAAGCAGAGCCTTAACGTCTTTCGGGAAGCAACTTCCACCGTATCCAATTCCAGCATGAAGGAATCTGGGTCCGATCCTTGTATCAAGACCGACACCTCTTGCAACATCTCTGATATTTGCACCAGTTTTCTCCGTCAGCTCAGTCAGCATATTTATAAAACTGATCTTTGTTGCCAAAAGCGAGTTAGATGCATACTTAACGATCTCGGAACTCTCACGGCTCATAAATACGAGCGGCTTCCCAACTCTTGTAATCGGTCTGTAAAGATCTTCCATCAAATTCTGCGCCCATTCGTTGTGATTTACTCCAACCACAACGCGGTCCGGCATGATTGTGTCGCTTACTGCCATTCCTTCCCTCAAAAACTCAGGGTTAGAAACTACAGGGATTTGATAATTAACTCCTCTTTCTTTTAGAACCTCATTAATTCGATCTTCACATTCCTTTCCGGTGCCCACTGGAACAGTCGATTTGTTCACAAACACCAAATCGTGGTCAGCATGCTTTGCGACAGTTTCCGCAACTGTAAAGACAGCCTTCAGGTCAGCTTTGTATCCTTCACCCGGAGGAGTTGCGACAGCGGAAAAGACGATTTTAACGTTCGGCAAAACTTCAGTCAGGTCAGTTGTAAAACTAAGCCTTCCATTCCTCAGGCCCTCCTGAAGAATCTCCTGAAGTCCAGGTTCATAAATCGGACTTTCTCCTTTCTTGCATTTTTTGATTTTCTCTTCGTCAATATCTACTCCATACACTTCATGTCCCAATTCCGCGAAACATGCGGCGGAAACAAGACCAACATAGCCGGTACCGATTACAGCTATCTTCATAGAGGGGTAGTCTATACTAAAGACGGTTGAGAGCTATGAAAATTACAAACTATTTGCAAGTGTGTCATGGTGAGCCCTGTCGAACCATGGCACACGCTGTCACCCTTCGACAGAGCTCAGGATGACAGCTAAATTTGCTTATTATGCTTTAGAATTTCGTTAATATGTGAGAATATTGGCTTATATGAGCAAGATCCTCGTCACTGGCTCTGTAGCATACGATGTCCTTCTTGGCTACGACGGCGAATTTGCGGATGCGATTGATCCTGAGGCACTTGAATCACTCTCAGTTTCCTATTTCTCTCCGCACTACGCCAAGCATTTTGGTGGAACAGGCGCGAATATTGCTTGGGGGCTCAAGAAGCTTCGCCAGGATCCGATTTTGGTCAGCTCAATCGGAAATGATGGAGGAGATTATCTTAAGAAATTATGCTCGAATGGAATTTCAACAGATCATATTCAATCAGTTCCTGATCATGTTACTGCTACAGCAATAATTAATACAGATAGCTCCGAGCATCAGATCGCATTTTTCCATCCCGGGGCAGACTCGCATGGAAAGTGGCCGACGAATCTAAATCCGTCAGAAATCTCTTATGCGATAGTCAGCGCACGCGATACGACTGCGATGGTTCAGGCAATGGAGTGGTGCTCAGAAAATTCCATTCCAACTTTCTTCGATCCGGGACAGCAAGCTATTGCTTTTGGCGACGATGCATTTGAAAGGATGGTTCACATGAGTTCTGGAATAATTGTTAATGAGTATGAGTGGGAGGTGACGCAGAAGAAGCTGATGTGTGATGATGGTGGCGTGCTTGAGATTGTGGATTCACATTCGACAAGCTCAGTACAGGCGGACTCGGGTTCGGGATTTATAATAATTACTCTTGGTGATAAGGGGTGTTTGCTAGTCACTCGTGATGGTTCTGAGCTGATTTCTGCCATTAAGTCAGACAAGGTAATAAATCCCACAGGAGCGGGGGATGCGTTTAGGGCAGGGGTTCTTGCAGGGCTTAATGAAGGTCAGGATTTAATTTCTGCATGCAAGAAAGGATGCGAGATGGGGAAGAAAGCGGTGGAGCAGGAGGGGACGCTGCTAGAAAACGTCGATAGAAGCAAAATACAGAGCCAACCCGTCTTCAACTCTGAAACGC
>DCXE01000076.1:0-603 GCA_002328295.1 Candidatus Peribacter sp. UBA2144
ATTAACCAAGGCAATTGATGCAGAGCGATTTGGATCATACTCGAGGGACGCGATTTTGCCGGGGATACCTGCTTTGTCCGATCTCTTGAAATCAATATTTCGATAAAGTCGTTTATGTCCTCCTCCACGATGCCTAACTGATATACGGCCTGTTGATGTACTTCGACCAGACAAGCTCTTTTTGCCCTTGGATAAGCGCTTTTCTGGCCTCTTCTTGGTAAGATGATCGGTCGTCATGACACTCATGCGACGTCGTCCTGGGCTCGTTGGTTTTAGCTTCTTAATTGGCATTTAAGTTTTAAAGGTAGCAATATCAAGCGGCTTACTCTTTGGTTCCAGAGTAACCATAACTTTTTTGAAAGGATGTCTCTTTTCCATCACTCCACCTCTGAAACTTCTGGTCTTCGAAGCTACGCACATTACTCTCACTGACACTGCCTCAACATCGTAATACCTCTTAAGTGCAGCCTTCACATCAATTTTAGTTGCCTTTTTAGCAACCCTAAGAGTGTACGTGCGCTGACCCTTCAGGCGTTCAGCCTTTTCTGTAACTACTTGGCCGATGATAACGCGAGAGAGATCCATTACTTAGATGAATCAGAG
>DCXE01000076.1:916-12408 GCA_002328295.1 Candidatus Peribacter sp. UBA2144
AGATGAATCAGAGGAAACAGAAGAACCAGAGGAAACAGAGGATCTTTTTGTTTTTGATGCAACTTTCTTCGTGTCACTATCGCCCGAACTCTTCTGTTTCATCTGTTTCATCTGTTTCTTTTCCTTGGAACTAAATAATTCTTCCGCCACCTTCAACGCATCCACTACAAAGATAATGTGCCACGCACCAAGTACATCCTCTACATTTAATCCGCTTACTTGAATAGCTTTCACCTTGGGAATATTCCTGGCAGATAGCACAAGTGCCTGATGATGCTGAGGTGTGACAAAAAGAATCTTGCGTCCAATATCAACAGGAAGCTTCTCCAGTAACTTCATCATATCTTTTGTTTTTACGTTATCAGAATAATTTTCTAGACCAATGATCTTTTTGTTCTGGGCCTGCATAGACAAACATGATTTGAGTGCTGCCCACCTCATCTTCTTCGGCATATCTTTTCTATAGTTTGCATTTTTAAGAGGACCAAAAGCTTTGTTTCCTCCTCGCAGCAACGGGCTTCTAACCGATCCTCTTCTAGCACGTCCTGTTCCTTTTTGAGCGAAAAGCTTGCGGGTTGATCCTTGAATCTCACCTCTTCCTTTAGTATGCGCAACAACAGTTCTGCGATTGCCTTGATGCCTTACTACTGCCTGATGCATCAGTCCCTCATTAATTGGGGCTTCAAACAAGTCCTTGGGTAACGTTGCCGTTCCCTTCTTTGTGCCTGTGGCAGTGTATACATCGATAGTCATTATTCTTTGGATTCAGGTGAAGATTCAACTGTAACAAAAACTGTTGCGCCGGTTGGACCCGGAACAGGACCTTTGACGCAAATCACTCCTTTCTCCGGATCTGAGGTAAGCACTGGTCTTTTGCTCAAAGTTACTTTGTCGTTTCCCATGCGACCCGGCATTTTCTGTCCTTTTAGGACTCTACCCGGAAATGCGCACATTCCGATCGATCCCCCACGTCTGTGGCTATGTGAACCGTGGGTTTTGGGCCCTCCATGAAACCCATGACGCTTGATCACTCCCTGGAATCCTTTTCCTTTACTGATTCCAGAAACCGTGACTATGCTTTCCGCTGGAATTGATTTTGCGGTCAACTCGGTCCCAGGATCCAATCCTTCCAAAGATTCAACCTGCCATTCTTTCTGAACTTTGAATTTGGTGTGCTCTTTGCCCTTCCTTGTTTTCCACTTTTTTGGTCCAATTCCAAGAACAACCGCATTGTAACCATCTTTCTCCTCAGTTTTGGTTCTAACAATGATATTCGGTTCAACCTCCAAATATGTTACAGGCACAGCCTCTCCCGTTTCAAGGAAGACACGCGACATGCCGGCTTTTTTTGCAATAAGACCTTTGCACACTTGTACTGAGTGGAATCGAAGTAAATTGCTTAAACAGAATCTGATACTTGGAGGTTCTTGAAGTCCGGGTTGTCATAAGACGTCGGACAGGAACATAAGATTGCCTTTAGCCAGAATGGCTTGTCATGAACTCGAGTTAACGAGTAGTTCATGGCTTACCGGGCTTCTCGCATCAGTAGGAGCACTTTAATTGGAAATATCGTGGTGAGTCAATGATTTTGTTGCAGAAAAATATACTGAAAAACAGCATTGAGATGCACCCTCCCCCCAGGGGTGGGTATGGGACTGGGTGGTGGGGCTGCTATTTATAGTGGCATCCTGAAAAACCTCGTCAATACCATCTCAAAATTTTCCGGAACATACATCTACTTTTCCTCTAGCTCTAGGGCTCTTTCCGGCTTTACTCGTAAGCGGACCAAATCATTTTTGATCAGATAATATATTGAAATTCAGTAGTGAATTACTCCATTGTTGAGTTATCCTACTTAAGTCAATGACTAATACCTGTGCAAACTGCTCTGCTGGCTTCGAAGTAACACAAGCTGATTTAGACTTTCTGGCAAAAATATCACCGGAGATTGATGGAAAAAAATATTTGTTTGCTCCTCCGGATATTTGTCCAAATTGCAGGCAACAAAGAAGAATGAGCTTCAGAAATGAGAGAAAACTTTATTACAGAAAATGTGATGTGACTGGCAAAGATATCATTTCGATTTTTGCTCCTGACTCTCCACACAAAGTTTGTGAAAAAGATTATTGGTACTCCGATGAGTTTGATCCTTTGGAATATGGAAGAGATTATGATTTTGATAAACCGTTCTTCCAGCAATTCAAAGAATTGGAAATGATGATTCCCCTCCCTTCAATCAGAGTAGAACGGTCGGAGAACTGCGACTTTAACAATGACATGCGCGATTGTAGTAACTGCTACATGTGCTCGCGCACTCACATGTCACAAAACCTTCTTTACACATACCGTGGCAACAAGTCCTCAAACTCAGCGGACTGCATGCAAATTACAAAATCAGACGGGCTATATCAGTGCGTTGAATGTGTGAACTGCAATAACTCAAAATATTTATTTTTCTGCAGTGAGTGCAGTGACTCCGCCTACATGATGGACTGCAGAAACTGCATGGACTGCTTTATGTGCACGAATCTAAGAAATAAACGTTACTGCTTTTTGAATGATCAGCTTTCAAAAGAAGACTATTACAAAAAACTTGAGGAATTTGATACTGGATCTTTTAACATGGTCAAACTAGCCAACGAAATGTTTGCAGGTATTAAGAAGAAAACAATTCGAAGAGATCTGATGACAGTGAACTGCGAGAACTCAACAGGAGATAACCTATTTGACTGCAAAAACTGCCACATGTGCTTTGGAACTCAATTTTCGGAGGATGGCAGATACCTCTGGGATGTGAAGCTTTATAAAGATTCAATGGATTCGTACAGTGGAGGACGAGACAGCGAACTTATTTATTACACAACCGCAGTCGCCGCTTCTTACAATGTCCAGTTTTGCCTGAGGACTTCTGAGTGCCGTGACGTGCTTTACTCATTTTTTATAAATTCATCAAAAAATATATTCGGATGCATCGGCCTTAAACGAAATGAATACTGCATTTTAAATAAGCAATACAGCAAAGAGGAATACGAAGCGCTATTACCAAGGATTATTGAGCACATGCAGTCAACCGGTGAATGGGGGAAGTTCTTCCCGCCTGGAATTTCACCATACTCATATAATGAAACAGTAGCTCATGAATACTTCCCTCTAGCAAAAGACCGCGTCGTAGGAATGGGCTACAGGTGGCAAGAAGACGATCCAAAAGATTTCAAGGCTCAGACTTATCAGATTCCCGACAACATTAAGGATGTTAATGAAGATATTATCGACCAAACGCTTGCATGTGAAAACTGCGGAAAAAATTACAAGATAATCCCGCAGGAACTGGCATTCTATAAAAAATACAATGTGATTATTCCAAGGCATTGTGTTGACTGCAGACACTTAGCAAGACTTGCAACAAAAAATCCTCCGAACTTAAGAGAATCCAAATGTAAACAGTGTAGTAAGGATATTACAACGACTTTTCCTGAGGGGACCGAGATGCAGATTTACTGCAAAGAGTGTTATTTGGATAAAGTAACTTAATCAGTAATATGAAACCTGCATATGTCACAGGAAAAAGGCACAACGTCCTTACGCCAATTTTAAAAGAACGAAAGGGTCACCTGCTTGACCTTGGATCCGGACACGGTAATTGGGCAGAGAGAGCACATGAAAAAGGATGGAAAGTAACAGCAGTAGATGCGCGCACAGAAAGATGGAGTGGGAAGGAAGGTATTACATGGATACAAAGCGATGTACGTGACTTCCAAATATTGCCGAATGAATACGATCTTATTTTTTTGTTAGGACTCTTATACCATTTGACATTCGAAGATCAGATAAAGCTTCTCTCTAAGTGTAATCACACAGAAACCATAATAGAAACACACGTAGGAAAACCGCAGGAATCTATTGGTAAATATAAGGGGCATTTTCATCAGGAATTCCCCGAAGACATGCCAGATGAAGAACGTACTGAGCATTTATTATCTGCTTGGAAGAATACTTATTCTTTTTGGCTTACCGAAGAATCGCTCGTTGCGATGCTTAAGGACTGCGGTTTTAAGTTCGCGGAAAAACTTCAGGAGCAACAGATGCCAGACGGTGAATTACGTATGACTTATAGGGCTGTTCCTTGAGTCTTTAATCACTGTATGTACATTGTACATACAATGCCCTCGGGCTTAAAAAATGATAAACTACCACTATGATCTTTAAGTTAAAAACGAATATCCACGTTGTCGCATTATTTGTAATGCTCTTCGCTTTTCTATTATATTTGACCACATGGAATAGGCAGTTTGTTGGATACGAAATGGATGTGCTTAATACTGCTCAGAGACTGTTGGAAGGAGAGTTCATAGCAAGACAAATAGGAATCTCCGGAGCACTCCTTTATGTCCCATTCATCTTATTATTCAAACTTTCCGGATCTTCCGACTTGTTCTGGCTAAGCATTGTGCCTGTGATTTATTCTGCGCTAACCGTTTACCTGACTTCCTATTGTGTATGGTTTTTGACAAAGAAGATAAGAACAAGTGTGATGGTGACATCAATTATTACTGCATGTTCAATAATTTGGCCGTATGCAAACGTCGGGATGGAATATCAGTTAACGTTTTATGCGACACTGTTACTATTCGTTCTTCTTAGATGGAAAAATAGAGGAAGCTCACTACTTTTGCCGGGAATAGTATTGGCTTTGCTTAGCACAGCAAAAATCTATGGAGTTGTTTTTATTTTGCCGTACGCAGTTTTCTTGGGATTCTCGTATATGAAGATAAATCCAAATAGAAAAAACCTGATAAGAGATTTGTTATATGCATTTCTGCCTGCAGCAATAGTAATTATTCTTTCATTATTACTAAAGTACAAAACATATGGCCAGCTAACCGGACTTTATACGTTGTCTTATGAAACAGCTTCGAGTATATGGTGGACAGGATTTTACGGAATATTTTTCTCGGCAAACAAAAGTATATTTCTGTATTGCCCGATGCTTGTTCTGACTTTCTTCTACTGGAAAAAATTCATTTTGAACCACAAAGAAACCGCCCTGTTTATTTTGCTTTCGTTTATTGCAATCTTGTTGATCAGGGCACCATTCGACTACTGGTCAGATGAGTTTTGGGGAATCAGATATTTTGTTCCCATTATGGGCATGTTGCATCTGCCTCTGATACACGCCTTCGACAAAAAATTTATTCCGGCTAAGATACTGTCTTTCTCTATTTTGGGCTTACTGGCGATATATATACAAATATTGGGCGCATCCTATAGTTACTCAAAACAATTGGAAATCTTAAGCTCGGCCAACCTAGACACTTTGCATAACATTCAGTACGAACCACGACTCTCTAGCATTCGACTGCATCATGCATTGCTAACCTCTTTCATTTTAAAAACTGATAAGGAGCTTGTTTTCAAAGAATATTCATAGAAAACCAGGGTATCCGGGAAACCGGATGAGTTGTACAAAGATATCAAGATTGATTTGAAGGACTTCAAAACTCCTGACATTATTTGGCTCAGGTAGACATTGTCTCGCCATACTCTCTCAATACTTGCCGTGTATCGCCAATTGATCTGACTTGTCCCTCATCCAACCACATAACCCTATTGCATAAACGCTTAAGCATATCATCCTGATGAGAAACCATAACAACTGTGCAATCTCCTTTAACCAACTCCATCATTTTTTTCTTACTCTTCTCTCTGAATCCTGCATCTCCGGCATAAAATACTTCATCAAGTAGCATTACTTCCGGCTCCAGATGAATCGCGATCGAGAATGCCAATCTTGATAACATACCACTTGAAAACTGGTAAACCTGCACATTTACAAAATCTTTCAGCTCCGCGAAATCAACAATACTATCAAAATTGCTTATGATTTTTTTTCGAGAAATACCAAACAATGAACTAACCAAGAATATGTTATCTTTCATTGTCAGTTTGGGCTGCAACCCAACTTGCAAATTGATAAGAGGAATCACTCTGCCACGAACTTCGATTTCGCCGGATGTCGGAGGATAAATACCAGCAAGTATTCTGAGTAGCGTGCTTTTGCCTGACCCGTTCCTACCGACTATTCCAAATACTTCGCCATCACCTACTTCAAAAGATATATTTCTAAGGGCTGTAAACTTGCGGGGAAGCTTAAGATGCTCACGCCATTTTATTAAACGCGTAAGCGCCGTTTCTTCTCCCCGAAGTGTAAATATCTTTGAAACATTGCCGACTGTAATTACATTTGAATCAGACATACTCGGCAAAGTGCGGATAAAGTTTTCGGAAAATTAAAATCCCAATAAAAAGCGTGGCAAAAGAAAAGGCGGAAAGGATCAACAAAGATTTAAAACCGGGTACCGTCCCGTATATCAAAACATCCCGCGAAATATCCAGAACATGAAACATCGGATTAAACATGCTTACTTTTTCGCCTTTTCCACCTTCATACAATGCGTAGAAAATTGGAGTAGCAAACCACCAGACTTTTGTAACTATTGACCATATCTGTCCAAGGTCTCGGAAGACAAACATCAGAGCGGCAAGTGCGTAACTTACTCCTAGTGTGAAAATAAAATTCAGCAGAAGAACTATCGGGATGAATACAACGGTAAATGATAGAACTCCGTAATACGCGGCAATTGCAAACAGGACTGCAATCTCGAAAAGATGGGAAATCAAAACATCCAAAACAGTGGAAAGAACCAAAAGTTCTCTGCGAACCGGTAGGGATTTTATTAATCCCGCTTGTCCAAACACACAAGTTAGTGATCTGGATGTACCCATGCTAAAGAAGTTCCATATAACAATTCCTGATAGAAGATAGAGCGGATAATGCTCAATATCTGCACCAAGTCTATGCGAGAAAACCAATAAAAGTACTACGAAAGTGAGGATTGGACCCAATAAATACCAACAAATCCCCAGATAAGTATTTGCATTGCGAATTTTGAAGCTCGCTTTGGTAGTCTGATATAGAATATTAATGCTTTGCCTCACACTCCCCATCTTATACTAACCTCTCTTCCCGGCAAACTGGCTGTTGTTACCACTCACTTCAATCCTGCAGGATATGAAAGAGGTCGGTGTAATTTCAACGCATTTGCCGAAGGTATGCAAAAACAGGGAGCGGATTTGTGGACTGCAGAAGTCGCATTTGGAAAAGATAAATTTTATCTGCCGTCCAACGAGAAAACAATTCAACTGCGGACTGAAGATATAATATGGCAAAAAGAAGCAGCGCTGAATGTTTTGATTGCAAGTCTGCCAAAAGAATACGACAAAGTAGCCTGGGTGGATGCCGATCTTATTTTTAATAATGACAATTGGTTAAATGAAACTTCTTCAATTCTGGAAGAATATCCTGCAGTGCAATGCTTCGATACCCTTCTTAGTTTGAGCCAAACAGGTAACAGCTACTCGAGAATTAAAACTTCTGTTGGTTTCTCGGTAAAAAATTCTCTTCCCGGATTCAGCAACCTTTTCTATTACCATCCCGGATGCGCATGGGCGGGGCGAAGAGACATATTTGAAAAATATAAGTTATATCACGGACATATAACAGGCGGTGGCGATTCTCTTATGACCATGGGCTTCTGTAAATGGCACAACCACTTATACATAACAGACTATTTGAACAAACCAATGCTTAAGCACTTTAAGAAATGGGCAAACCGAATATACCCTTCCATAAGAGGAAAAATCTCATATGTCAGTGGTTCCATTAATCACTTATGGCACGGCGATTACGCAAATCGCAGATATGAACAAAGAATCGAAATGTTAAAGAATAATGATTTCGATCCACAGACTGACATCAAAATCGGAGATAATGGATTATTGCAATGGGCTACGGACAAGCCACGGCTTCATCACGCAGTTCGGGGGTATTTTTGGGAGAGGCAGGAAGAGGGTGTCCAAGGCATTTCTGAGCCTGTTTCAGCCACTGCGTAGCGAAACCACCGAATCTTTTATGCAAATGCTCCAAATCTTCCAGATACATCTGGGAAAGATATTTTCTGATTTTTTTCGGCATTTCAATTCCTGGACCGGACATAATAACTTGGCGGGACAAATGAGTATGAATATGTTTCGAATCCACTCTGATTCCAAGAAAATTAAATATTGACATCAGCAAATCATCTGGATCCAAAGTGATTTTCTCAAAGAAATCTATAAAAAATCTTTCTTCTGGAAAAACTTGCATCCATCTATCCAGGCTTTGAATATAAGCACCGAGAGAACGCTGAAAGGATCCTTCCAGATACGACATAAGTTCATCTTCGTCCAGTGGATCGACTGACTTTCCCCAGACCTTAAACATTGTAAATACAGATGACCATGCACGATCTACAGGATTGCGCAGTAGATAAATGATTTTTAAATCAGGCATTATTTTTTTTATATGCATAATAGTTTCCAGATTAAGCGCGGCATATTCCGGCGTTGCTTCTCCGGCAATTTGATTACTCTTCGGCCTGAATCTGGATGCATACCACTCATCATTCATTCGCCCAAAAAGACATCTGTACTTTCTGCGAATGTTCTTGTATTTGAGACCAAGCCTAGTATGCATTCTTAAAAAATACCTCCATCTCCAATTTCTTTTGTCAAAAAGGCGTGCAAAAAGCGAAGTTGGAACCCTCTCTTCAATAATATTGAAATAATGCAGTTCTTTTACTGCCGGCATATGCACCTGTGGATGGTGTCTTAAGTTTACACTAAGCCATGTCGTACCCGATTTTTGGGCGCCGATTATGAGGAAGTCAGGATATGGCACAATAAACAGGTGCTATGCTACATATAATATGTGGAATATAGAATAAATAAACGATATGCTTTACATATGGATGAATTTCGCCTGAAAAAAGCCCAGCAAATCCGCGACCAAGGCGGTCAGCCATACATGCCAAACTTCAAACGTACAAAAATGCTTGCAGATGCCAAGGAGCTTAAAAAAGGTAAATCCTGTTCTATTGCTGGCAAAGTAATGTTATTCAGGCAAATGGGGAAAATGACTTTTGCGACTCTTCAAGATTATACGGGAAGAATGCAGATTGCATTTAAGGAGGATGAAATCGGAGAAAAGGAGTATGAGCGCGCTATCTCCCTGATTGACTTGGGAGACGTTGTTGGCGTAAAGGGCGAATATTTTGAAACTAAAAAGGGTGAACCGACAATACTTGTAAAAAAATGGTCTCTTCTTACAAAGGCCTTGCGTCCGCCTCCGGAAAAGTGGCACGGAATTGCAAATCAGGAAACAGCATGGAGACAAAGGTATCTGGACCTGATGAGCAATAATGAAACGATGAAACGTTTTATATTTAGAAGTCTGTTTATAAAGAAACTAAGGGAGTTTTATTGGAAGAATGATTTTATCGAAGTTGAAACTCCAACACTGACAAATACTGCTTCGGGTGCGTTGGCCACTCCATTCGTAACCCATCATGAAGCTTATGATATGGATGTGTTCTTGAGAATTGCAGCCGGTGAAACTTTTCAGAAGGAATGCTTGGTTGGAGGTTTTGACAGGACATTTGAAGTTGCAAGATGTTTTCGGAATGAAGGATTGGATCCTTCCCATTTGCAGGACTTTACGATGGTCGAACACTACTCGGCATATTGGGATTATGAGGATAATATGAAGTTCACGGAAAAAATGCTTTCAACTTTGATCAAAGATTTGATGAGTTCAACAAAAATCAAAATTCCCGATCGAGACGGAAAGCTGGTTGAAGTAGATTTCAAACCACCATGGCCAAGAGTTAGCATTGCCGAAGTTATTAAGCGGGATTGTGGTATCGATATCAACTCGACTAAGACTGCTGACGAACTCAGATCAGCAATTAAAAGCAAAAAGATAAGACTTGAAGTTGACATCGATATTCTTGGGCTTGGAAATCTGATCGATCAGTTATACAAGAAAGTCAGCCGTCCAAAGATTAATCAACCGACATTCCTGACTAACCATCCTGTCGAGTTGTCTCCGCTATCCAGAAGGAATGATGAAAATCCGGATGTAACTGATAGATTCCAGCTTGTAGTATGCGGGTGGGAAATTGTGAATGCTTATTCAGAGATTGTTGATCCGGTTGATCAGGCTAACAGGTTCGAGGTGCAAAGTTCTGCAAAAGAAAAAGGTGATAGCGAGGCGCATGGAAAGGACGATGAATTTGTAAAGGCTCTTGAATATGGTTGTCCGCCCTGTTCTGGTCTTGGAATGGGAATTGATAGGATCGTCGCATTGCTGACCCAGCAGACAAACATAAGAGAAGTTGTTCTGTTTCCTCTTTTGAAACCTGAGGTCGATGACTCTGAAAAAAAAACTGCTAGTAAACCATCAAAAAAAGATAAGAAATTGCTTCAACATGCTCAGTACGGTCACTTACTTCCCGCTGCACATGGACTGTTGGAAGAACATGCAGACAAAATTAAGGAGCACTTGATTGCAACCGGTGCTGTGATGGAAGTATTTGCAAAGAAATTTGGAGGGGATCCGGATACATGGAGAGTTGTGGGGATGTTGCATGATCTGGACTGGGATCATCTGGAAAAAGATATGGAAGAACATTGCGGACAAACTTTGGACGAACTTATTGGTGAGATTGAGAATAAGGATGAGCTACTGGCTGACATTCGATCACATTACGCAGAAAAATACGGAGGTGAGCATCCCCTTGAGTCACAGCTTAGAAAAACTTTGTACTGCGTTGATGAACTGACAGGATTTATTATTGCGGTAACACTCGTCAGGCCAAGCAAGAAGCTTGAAGATGTGAAAGTAAAAAGTGTGACCAAGAAAATGAAAGACAAAGCTTTTGCCGCTCAAGTAGATCGCGCACAGATAAGGAAATGCGAGGAGCTACTGGGAATTGAACTAAATGAGTTTGTTGAAATTACGCTGAACGCAATGAAGGAGATCTCTGATGAGATTGGGCTTTAATAAAATATGCCTGACTTTTATTATCCGTATAATCCTCACATGGAGGAATTACGATAAATTCTTCCGGTTTATCCGCAAAGAATCTTTCGACTGCCGGAGCAATGCCGGGAAGCTGAGGATGATGATAATCGTCAATAACTACAACGGCACCGGGGCTTAAGCGCGGATAAATGGAATTAAGTGCGTGCAAAGTTGGCTTATAAAAATCAACATCAATGTATGCAAAGGCGATTTTTTCCGGAAGTTCCTCCGGCATTGTATTCTCAATCCATCCTTCATGAATAATCGGAAGTTCACCGTCTGTCATATTTCTAAAAACACATTTATATTTCCCTTTTTTAACAGCAAGATCGCCTTCACTCAGCATATTATCTTCGCCATCTTCTATTGAAGGGGCGGGCATACCTTTAAAAGAGTCGTAAACATGAAATTCTTTTTTGCAATTTAAATGTCTCATCACGCGTGCAATAAACGCGGACGTGTGCCCTTCAGCCACTCCAACTTCCAGAATAGCTCCGGATACCTTTCGCTTAATAACCTGACGAAGAAGCCT
>DCXE01000035.1 GCA_002328295.1 Candidatus Peribacter sp. UBA2144
CTGGCCTGCCAGCCGTAGCCATAGCGTCGCTGTACTAGAAACGCCATCCTGCGCGCTTCGCGACTTCGGATGGCAGTCTTCGCTATGCGAAGGCTGGGGGGCGGGTGTATCTTTAGGTGTGATTTTGAGGTGTGATTTTGACTGGGTTTATTGAATCTTATCTGCAATAACCCCCGCTGCCTTCTCCAGCGACTCCGGATTTGGATGAACAGTATCCCACGGCAAAGTCGGGACTTTATTTTCAAACGTATCGTACAAATCAATAACCTGGAACTCATAAGCCTCTGCAATCTTCTTGAGTCTTGGTCGCGCAAATTCATGCAATTCCTGATCTGGCCAGATAACAAAGTATTTGCGATCAAGCGGAACCAGTTTGCTGAATTGTTCAAGTTGGATCGAGTACTGCGTCAGTATGTTTTGCTCAACAGAATCTTGATCAGGATTTTCGATTGAGCTTTTCTGCTCGGCTTTCTTCCTTTTCTTCCCAGCTCTTAGATCATAAGTCTTTTTGAATGCTTTATAAAATGTGCTATGGTCAGCAAGCCAACATTTGCCCGGCAAGTAATTCATAATTCCTGTTGTAATTGGTCTGCAAGTTTCCTGTGATGGATCCCAACCTTTTGGTCGCAGTATTCCTTTGTCATCCAGGAAGCCCGCAGTTCCGCCAAGGTCATTAAAGTAAAAAACTAGAACAATGATCTCGGGATCAATTGGAACTATCTTTTTTCTGAGTATGCCGGTTTCTTGTTCCAGATTATATCCTGGCACTGCAGTATTAATTAAATTGTAACCGGGTAGGAGATCGGCCATGTAAGCAGTCAAAGTCTGATCATCATTCACTCCATATCCGAATGTTATCGAGTCTCCGAAGACTGCAACTGTCGGAGTGTCTTCAATTAGTTCCGGACTTCTGAACCCCAAACTGTTTGTGGAGATTTTTGCTTTGTAGGCTTTCTCTTTCTTTAGATTGGATTTAAGTTCGTAGCTTATCTCTGGATGCTCGTTGGTTTGGAAGATCTTTGGGGGATTGGGGGAAGTTCGTTGTAATCCTGTGATTCTTAAGCCCAATTCAGCAATCAGAAAGAAAACGAGGATTGAACCTATCAGGAGCGAGCCGTTGGATATCCAGGTATTTCTCATATGGGCATTAAAGGTAATCGTGGAAAGGATACAACATTAGGATATAAAGGATATAAATGATTTAAAGGATTTTCATCCTTTATATCCTTTAACTCCTTTATATCATTTTATTAGTCCAAATCAAACTTCTCCAAGTAGTCCTTCTTATTAAGTACTCTGTCTTCAGGCATTTCAATCTTACTTAGCAGGAAATTGCCAAGAACAAGATAATCCATGTGTGTGTTTAAGAAACAATTAATTGCATCTTCAGGGCTTCTGACAATTGGTTCACTTCTCACATTAAATGATGTGTTTATAATTACTCCGCATCCGGTTTTCTTATCAAAAGCTTTTATTAAATCATAATACTTAGCATTCTGGTCGCGATTGATGCTTTGTATTCTTGCGGAGCCATCCACATGAGTAACAGCGGGAATTTCTTCTCGCTTTGCAGGATGAACATCAGCAACAAGAAGCATGTAAGGAGTCGGACAGTCCAGATCAAAGTAGTCAGACACTCTTTCTTCCAGCACAGTTGGTGCAAAAGGACGGAATGATTCGCGGAATTTAATTTTCAGGTTAACTTTTTGCCAGTTATCCATATTTCTTGCGTCGGCAATGATAGATCTGTTGCCGAGTGCGCGAGGACCGTACTCCATTCTTCCTTGGAACCAACCAATTACGTTATCTCCCTGCATCAGAGTTGAAACGCGATCAATAAGTCCGTCGCCTGACATCTTAACGAATGGCAATCCTTCTTTATTTAAAGTTTTTTCAATTTCCTCATCAGAATACTCATCTCCAAAGTATGCGTGATCCATTCGGGGAAGTTTAGATCCGTTAAACTTCTTGTACCATATAGCAAGTGCAACACCCAGAGCTCCTCCTGCATCACCTGATGCGGGTTGTATATAAACTTCTTTAAAAAGACCGCTTCTGAGGATCTTCCCGTTAGCTACGCAGTTGAGTGACACACCACCCGCCAGGCAAAGATTATCCGAACCAGCTAAATTCTTGGCATGTTTAACAATTTTCATCATAACCTCCTCAGTCAGATCTTGCAGAGAACGGGCAATATCCTTGTGGAATTGCTCAAGCTCCGATTCCGGCTTCCTTCGTGGCCGGCCAAGCAGAGATTCAAGCTTCCTTCCGGTCATTCTAAGGCCATGCTCAAATGTGAAGTACTTCATATTGAGCGCGAAGCTTCCATCTTCTTTTACATCGATTAGCTCCCGCATCTTTTCCAAATACTTAGGCTCACCATAAGGGGCAAGGCCCATCACTTTATACTCAGCGGAGTTAACTTTGAAGCCGAGGTAGTAAGTTATTGCGGAGTATAGGAGACCGAGTGAATGGGGATAGTGGATTTCTTTAAGAATAGTTACAGGAGAGGTGTCATCCTGAGCTCTGTCGAAGGATGACGCCGCATGACATGGTTCGACAGAGCTCACCATGACATGCTTACCCTTCCCAATAGTAGCCGTCGCCCATTCGCCAACGCCATCAACTGTTACTATTGTTGCATCATCAAACCCGGAGACACCGAAACTTGAGTACGCATGTGACTCGTGATGGGGGATAAAGAAGATATCGCCTTTGTAATTAAGCTCTTTTTTGATGTTGTGAGGTATCCAGAGCTTTTTAATCATCCAATCCTGCATTGCATACTGATACTGCATGAAGCCGAGTGGCCAGACTTTGAAAAGCGTCTTTAAAATCCTATCGAAAAACTTAGTGAAAGGTTTTTCATAGAATCCTACCGCACTTAAACTCTCAGAAGTAATTCCTGCAAAACTCAGAGCCTCATTAATTGCGTTATTTGGAAAAGAATCGTCTTGTTTCTTTCTTGTGTAACGTTCTTCCTGCGCCGCGAAGATTATTTCTCCATCCTTGATCAGCACGCAAGCTGAGTCGTGGTAATAGCAACTAATGCCGAGGATGTAGATTGGCTTATCCATATTAAAACTGATATTGCATTCCGGCATCTTTCGGCGGATCGATCCAGTAAGTTGAGACAGGTTTCTTGAAAAGATTTTTTAGATTCCAAATTTTTAGCCCGAGTCCGTATATGCTGAAACACACAAGCCAAAATAAGCTCAGGATTATAAAACTCATCACTTTGCCAAGCACGTGACTAAACGAGCACCAGGCTTTCCAGAAAGGCTGTAGAGGCTTAGGCATGTGCATATGTTAATTGTAAGCTATGTGCGTATCGAAGGATATAAAAGAGATAAAAGATTTAAAGGATTCTCATTTATATCTTTTATATCCTTTATATCTTTAAAACACAGTATAAATAAAGGGCGCTAACGGCGATCCCTGGGCAAACACAAGTATCAGTCCCAAAAGTGCAATCATTACTACAATGGGCAAAAGCCACCACTTTTTGCGTATTCTCATGAAATGCCATAATTCTGAGAAGATCGAGAGTTTGCTCATTAATTAGATTGTACATATATAAAGAAACAGAAGAAACAGAAGAAGCAGAAGAATCAGAAGAATCAGAGGACTTCGTTAAAATAGAATCTGAAGATTTTTCTCTTCTGTTTCTTCTGATTCCTCTGTTTCCTAATAAAGGATATTGCACATTTCTTTGGCAATTAATTCTCCGGCCAGCCTGTTCCCCTCGACATTCCAATGGCCTTCACCCGAATCATCAAAGCCATGTAGATAGGTATTATTAGTCTTAGCGTATGTGAGGAACTTAGGTGCCAAAGTAATTACAGGCACATTGATCGATTCGCCGAGTTTCCCAATACGTCTTTCGGGATAATTAAGATCAGCTTTATTTTCAGGCTTAACCTGAACACCGTTGGTCAAAGTTACAATTACAAACTTCGAATTATGAGATTTAACCTCCTCATTCATCTTTTTAATAATTTCTTCGGTTATTCTCCATGCTTCTTCCCATTCTGGTGCCGGCGGATCAGAATAAATTTCTGTATCCAAGCCGGGGTCACCTCTCTTTGCATCTTCATCTTCTTTGTTAATGCCAAGTTCTTTCATTAGTCTCTGGTTGCGCGCGGAAATTTTGATCTTATTTATCATTTGCATCGTCCTAAAGTTATTTACAATCAAGTGTGAGCCTTGATAAAGAAACTTCTGTGAGCTTTTAAACTCTTTTGTGTCTTTAAAAGATTCATCCAGCTTTAGTTCGCTTCCATCCAAAAAGAAATATGGAATATTGTGAACATTATTAAGTGCTTTTGAGTTTTCTCTTACATCGTTTCCGGAAAGGAAAGAAAGCAGAACAATATCAGGCTGATAATCCCAGACTATGTGCTTAAGAAGCAGGTATTCCTGCGCAGTCGAGAAGCCGGACATTCCGAAGTTCAAAACTTCAATCTCCTTACCAGCACAGGTGTTCAGTTCATTCTCCATTATGGACCAATATGCATTCTTAGCATTAACATGACGGGCCTCTGTATATGAATCTCCCAATACAGCGACTCTGATTACTCCGTCAGCTTTTTCTTTTGAATACAATTTGTCTCTGAAACCATCGTGATTCACCTTGAAGTGCGCCTTTCCTTCGTCTTGCCAATATCCTTCCGCTTCCGGACGGAGAGAAAACCCGGTCACAGGGTCTATTCTCATATAATAAGGGAAAGAGAACCCCACTAATCTGAGGATGATTTCGAATATTAAAACTGCAATGGTTACAGATATGATGATAAGAAGTAGCTGTTTTCTCATAAAACTCCGGCAATAATATTCATTATTACAAGGAATGGCGTCATTATCCCAAACACCCATGTGGAAAGAATTGGAATATTAAATACCATCCCTGCGATTATCAGTCCCAACAGAATTATCGGACCGCGTGCCATGAATTCAAAATATTCACGTTCATATCTAAGCGGAATGAAAGCGTAAAGAACTTTTGAACCGTCCAATGGATTAATCGGCAACAGATTGAATGCCATAAGAGCTAGATTTACAAAGATGCAACGGCTTAGAACGCGCTCGAGCATTATCATTACAGTAGAGCCTCCACCAGAGCCTCCAAGAAGTCCGATTGCAGATGTTGAGTTCCATTCAAAAAGTCCGATCATCAAAAAGAAACAAATAAACGCTGTGATCAGATTAGCCGCAGGGCCTGCGAGAGCTACAAGTGTAGTATCGCGTTTAACATTCTTAAAATATCGCGGATCAATAGGAACAGGTTTTGCCCAACCGAATCCAATTACAAAAAACATCAGTGTTCCTATCGGGTCCAGATGCGCGAGGGGATTGAGGCTGACACGATTATCCATCTTTGCTGTTGGATCCCCCAGTTTCAAAGCAATGTATCCGTGTGCAAACTCATGAACAGAGAGGCCGATTAAAACGGCGATGATGAAAGTAGGGTTTAGGAAAGTCATTGGCACTACTTTAGCGCAGTATCTTACCCTTAGACAGACTCTCTTTGATTTACTGAATTAAATCGTCATCTGTCTCGATAACCACTTGTCCAGGATAATGTGGTACCAAATCAGCAAGTAGTTTTTCAACCTGCGATTTTATTTCTCCGGTATCGACGCCGGGAAGAGTCGTGACTACAAGAATATCGGGTGTAAAAGTAGCGCCTTCTACTCCTTCTATAGCAAGTACTTGTCCCCCTGCCTTTTCTGCTATACAGTGAGGATCTGGTCCGCGTCTCATATAGTTGTATTATAGCAGAATATGAGAAATAATCAAATAGCGTTAAATTTGTTGACGTATTCAATAACAAACCTTAGGCTTCTTTAGCTCATGTCACGTAAATGCTCCAAGACTGGCAAAAAGACTGTTTTCGGAAATACCCGAAGCCACTCGATGAGACATACAAGGCGCCAGTTCAAGCCGAATATTCAAAAGAAGCGAGTTTATGATCCTAAAACAAAGACTTACAAAGTTATAAAGGTCTCGACAAGTTACCTTCGAACTTTGGCGAAGAGAATGCAGGAGGGGAAGAAGGTTTGATTCGGGTTCGGCTATCGGGTTCGGTTTTCGGGTTTATTATTCATCCTCCTCAGGATCCACTTTCTGCCTGGATTCCTTTTTATCAGCTTGGTGGTGCTTCTCTTCGAGCATCTTTTGCTTTGACCTTCTGGATCTGCGTTGTTTTTGCTTTTCTATCTTATGATGTTTCTGGGCAAGTTCCGATTTTGCGTCTAATTGCTCTTCCTCGATCTTATCAATTAATAACTCATAAGCTTCTTTTCTATTCTGATGAAGACCTCTGTGATGCTGGTATCTGACTGTGATTCCAGTTGGCTCATGCGTCAGCTCCACACAATTGGTCGATTTATTGATCTTCTGGCCCCCATGCCCGCCGCCGCGCGTATGGTGCTCCTCGATATCCTCCAATTTGATCTCGAGCTTAGCTATCTTCTTCAAGTACTTTTGTTGTAGGTCATCTGGTAAGTGCATGACTCAAGTATTAAGTATTGAGTATTAAGTATCAAGTATGGAATGCCAGTTGTCTGAACCTTGATTTGCTTGATTACAGGATTAACTTGATTACAGAGAATTACCTTAAATCCTGTTTATCATGAAAATCATGTTGATCATGGTCTTTTTTGTAAGAATCACAAACCTCACTCGTCTTAAGCACTGTCACAGACACTTTTATTCTTTCCCAACCATACTCAATGAAAAGGCTCGACAGATTCGTATCACTCTCTCTATTAGGAGTCCTTACTGTTGCACTGGTGCCCGTAGCATCAGCACAGGGACAATTCTGGGGACAAATTCCCGAAGGCGCTCGCGAGGAGCTTAGGGAATGCAAGGAAAAAGAAACAAGAGAAGAGAAACGCGAATGTGCGAAAGCGGTATTCGAGAAATACGACATCGATCCGCCTGTAAGACGTATACGTAGGCATTTCAAGCACAAGATAGGAAGAGGGGTTGGCAAATGTTTACGTTTAGAGGATAGAGGAGAGGCTTCACAATGCTTCCTTAACATTTACGACAAGGTGAAACAAATGAGGGAAGAAGGGGGACCCACGCACCAGAGCGCTAGCGCGCTCGGTTCGGGGTAAAAATCCTGAAGTGTAGTTTCAGGATTACATCATCGGAATACTGCTGCAGTTGATTACTGCGGCAGTATTTGTTAATTATTGGTTTTAGTTGAGAGCAATTAGCAGATTAGCAATTAGCAATTGGCTTTTTTTTAATCAAAAAAATAGCCAATCTGCCAATCTGCCAATATGCTAATTGCCGGTAATTTGTGTAAGAACATACCTCTTCATTCGTCTTATGATCTGGATGCCCCATTCTTCCGTAGAACGCCGTTTCACAAAAGCGTACGACCTATACGCAGACTCGATCTTTAGACATTGTTACTTCCGGATTGGAGACAGAGAAAGGGGCAAAGAGCTGATGCAGGACGCATTCCTTAAAACCTGGGAGTACATCGCCAAGGGCAACGAAGTGGAAGATATGAGGGCATTTCTGTACCGTACGGCAAATAATCTGATAGTCGATCTGTACAGGCGTAGAGCCAAGAGGACAGAGGAGTCGTTCGAAGACTTGCAGGAAAAAGGTTTCGATGTTGCAAGTTCAGAAAGAACCGAAAAGGAGACCGAAGAAGGTTTTACTTCAGATGAAGTAGTATCGGTGCTTGGCAAGATAGAAGAGCCGTACAGATCAGCAGTAATAATGAGATACATTGATGATCTGAGTCCCAAGCAAATTGCACAGTCCCTTGGAGAATCGGTAAATGTAGTATCCGTTCGAATAAACCGCGGAATGAAGAAGTTAAAGTCACTATTACCAAAATATGGATGAACTAGAAAAATTTTTGGCCTCAGCAAAAGCAGTATCCCTATCGGATACAGAGCGTTGTGCAATGCGTGATGAGATATTTGCGGGAACCGTTGCAAAGTCGGTCACTGGCATTGAGCTAAGTAAGTGCGAAAAAAGGAGTTTTAAAAAAGAATTGAAAAGATTTATTAAATTGAATCCAATTGTTTCTTTTGGTAATTCGTTTGGAGGTCTTATGCATCTTAAGTTTGCTGCAACTGCTGTAATTGCCGCGATTATTATTACTTCGACCGGCGGAGGAGTTGCATATGCGGCGGAGGATACTCTGCCCGGCGATCTGCTTTATCCGGTCAAGGTAAATGTTACAGAGCCCTTGCGCGAGCACATGCATTTTAATAAAGATACTCGTGCACGATGGGCGGAAAAA
>DCXE01000061.1:0-5259 GCA_002328295.1 Candidatus Peribacter sp. UBA2144
TGAAGGGAATCCGACAAGGTCTGGATGCAATAAAAGACAACTTGGAAACTCAAGAGCTCAAAGAGATTTACGATAACTTGACTGAGCTTTCGCAAAAGACGACAGGTGGTGCGCTCGATACATTAAGACAGCAAGTTGATGAAACAAGGGAGTCGATAGTACCTCAGGTGCCGGAAAGGCAGGAGGAAGCGGATGCAGGTGCGGCGGCTATAGAGGAGGAAAAAGAGAAAAAAGAGGAAAAAGAGAAAGAATCCTCCTCCGCCAAGGCTACGGAGGACAAGGAGGAGAAACCTAAGGGCGTTATGGGCAGAGCAAATAGTTTGGCAGAGAAGGTGGGTGGAATAATCCCTGGTTCTAAAAATTGGAGTAAAGAAAAGAAGCGAATGGCAGGTTATGCACTTACTATTGGTGGCACTGTGCTTGTTGCATGGCTTGCAAATTCTGTAAGTGAGGGGAGAAGTGCAGGAGCACGAACGGGTATATTAGCCGGCTTGCTGGTTGGTGGTGCCTGTCTCGTTGGTCTTGGTATGTATGCGGATAAAGTTGAGAAGAATATTGCAGCTATGAAGAAAGGTGTCGGCAAAGCTGTGGATACAGCAAAGAAAAAAGTTGGTGATGCTTGGGATGCAGTTACGGGATGGATGCCGTGGAATAAGGATGAAATGGATAAGCTGGCAGCAGAATTCAGTCTTACTGAAGATGAATATGACAAGGCAGACAAGCTTTATAGTAGAGCCAAGGATGATGGATTAGATGAAGCTGAAAAGAATAGTATTCGTGCTGTATTCGGTTTGGCGCCCGGTGAAAATAATGAGGATTATGAGAAGTTTATGAAACACATGGATGAAAAATACGAGTATCAAAAAATTGATGGTATCAGGTATGCGACATTGGCTGTTGCTTTGCGCAATTATGAACAGAACACAGAGACAATGCTTAAGCGCGTTTCCAGATATCTGTTGGAACACTGGGGTGAGTGCGCAGTAATTGCGTTGATTTTGAATAGAATTGGAGTTACAAAAGTTATGTTAAGAGGGGCAGGACTAACAATGAGGTTTGGCAAAAAATTCGCGGTGGAAGCAGCCAGATTTGTTGGGAGGCACCCCTTGCTTTCCATATTTATGGTTGGCACTCCAATTGCCGCTCTGTATGCAGTAGCTCGTGCAAAAAAGAAAAAAGGTTTTATGCCGGAGAATCTGCCCGCTTTATCTTTAGCTTGTAGTAAGAATCAGGATATTTTGGTTGGAGAATTGGAAGGCGTTGGGGCTGAACATATAGAGTCAATTAAGGAGCACATGAATACTATTGGAGATATCACAGATGATGCTGGAGAATGGGCGGCTAATCAAACAAATGATTTGGTTGAAATGCTGGATGATAAAGGTGTAGAAGCTTTTGGGCTTACAGAGGAAGAAAGTGCTATTCAAAATAATCTTGCCGGAATAGATAAACTCGAACAAGAATTACGATTCAGATTAGAAGATGATGGTACGGGCTCGGGGGAAGGTTCTCCAGCCTTAGAAACTGCATTAGCTGCTGTTGGAGTATTCTATAATTTATACAAGGATCGTGGTTGTGAAGAGCTATCAGAAAATGATGATCTTATGCAGTCTTTTGAGGGGCTTAAGGAAGCTCTTGGAAATGTGGATCCAAAAATTGAAGTTACCATTTCTGATGGAATGGTTAGCTGGAAAAGCGATAGCCTGGAATACGATTTGTGTGTTGATCCATCGGTTACGGATAAAGGTGAATTTATTGATAAATCAGATGATATTTACTTGAATGAAGGCCCGGTTACACGTTTTCTTGGAAAGGGTTGGGAGGAAATACGCAAGCTTCAGCAAAGCGGTTTAGATAAAGTTGGCATACCTCTTGGCAGCAAGGGGCTGGGAATGGCCATTGGCAATTTCTTCTATTGCTTCGAGTTCGATAAACCGTATCAAGGATTTTTGGATCTAGATAACATAAAGAAATACTATGTTGTACCAATAGATATCGTTGACAGAGTCAAAGATCTTGCGGTTGGAGAACGCGGAGCGGGTCCCAAGTTCTGGGGTACGGTTTCTGCGGGCGCAGTTAATTCACTTGCCTTTTCACTTAACGTTGAGTGCATGTCTTGGGTCAAGAGGGTTGCAGTGGGTGGACCAAAAACTTTTAACATGAGAAGTTGGAGCGGTGCTGTAAGCAGTGCAAAGGGAACACTCAGTCGTATTGGTGTTAGGGCCATACCGGCTCACGGACAGTTATCAACTGCCACTTCTGCTTTGCATGGGGCAAGAGACATAAAGCTGGCAGCTAAGATGTTTGCGAGTGGGAATTCAATGAAACAATGTATCGGAAGATATAGAATGGTTAAAGAGCTCAACACCGTATTTGGAAGTGCAAAAATTCGCCCGGAGCTAATTGCGTATGTCGAAAGGGGAGAGAATCTGGCATGGGTGGCTGATAAACTAAAGATTACCCGTGTAAAAGGAGTTCCAATTACAAAGGAGTTTTTGAGGAGAGAGATAATTGAAAGGTTAAACAAGGAACTGCTCAATTTGAGATACGGTCAGGGTTTTGACGGTGCCAGGCTTTATAACAGAGCGAAGGTTATGATGAGGAACTTCGAAAGCATTCCGCACTTTGCTGGTCGAATGCTTCCAAGAACTGCACGTGCAGGAAGAGCAGTTATTGGTCAAGCAGCCCGTCTTGCTCGTGTTGCAAGACTTAACAGGCTTACCCAACTTATGCGCCTTGGAAGAATAGGAAAAGTCGGTAGGGTACTGGGCCCAGTGGGTGCCATTGGACTTACCGGAGGTGAGTACGTGTTTTATTACAAGGCTCTTAAGCCTCAGCTAGAGGAAATGCTGAAACATGAAACAGATCCAATGAAACGAAGGCAAATCGAACGCGAGATGTCGTCACAACATATTCGAATGGGCGCCAACGCCGTAGGATCAGTTTGTACTCTGATTCCATTCCCACCTGTTATGATTGGGGGATATGCAATCATTGCTACGAGTGAGGCTGCGGATGCGCTCAGAAATTCTATCGAAGATTCTACACGTTATATTTTGCAGGATGAGAGCGACTTGCAGGGTTATTCGGCTGGTGCATGCTTAAACGAAGTTGGAAAATCGCAATCCGGCAAGTATGCAACAGTTGGGCAAGCTGTAGCTGCCAATCCGCATATAGTTTCTCTTTTGATTCCGGACAACAATCTTCCTATATTGAAGCACATTGGAGGAATGAAAGAATCATTTATGACAGCCAATGAAACTGCTCGCTGGGAAGCCTACAGCGCTTACTTCGCCCAATCTGCAGCGGCTCAATGTGAACCAGTTTCGCCTATGTTTTTGGATGACAAAACACTTGAGGATGCTGAGAAATGTGAGAGCGATAATGAGGCAAATGAAAAGATAGAAAGACGTTTGCAAATATTAAATCAAGATCAAGTTAGAATGTACGTCTCAGCTGCTACCAGGTATATAAGGGAGAAGTCGAATAAGACGTTTGATCTCAAAGATGCAGAAACTATGAGAAGGGCAGAAGCTTACGCGCGTTTATATGTTGCAGAATGGCGTAGAGAGATGCTTGATCCGGAAAGTGCCAAGCCATTTCCTCTTGCGGATGATGCCAAGGCAGATGAGATGATCGACAAGGAACTTGCGGAACGTGAAAGTTTAGTCAAAGCAGAACTGGATACTCTTGCCAAAGGAAGCCCTGAGGAATTCAAGATTACTGCTGTTTACCACATGTTGAATTCTGTATCCCATGAATTAGCATTGTGTGAGAAGAAGGTCATTTCTACAAATTACTCAAATGTAAGGAGCTGGACGGGCTGGCGCAGGTGGGCAAGCGACGAAGACTACAGACAAACAGCACGAGGCGTCTTTGCGGAGCGTGTTCGAAAGATAGCCGGTAAAATAGATGCTAGATCGTGGAAAGCATCAAGTTACAATCAGATACGAGGCGAGTTCCTTAATGCTTTCAAAGGAAAGCCAAATGCAATTGCAACTGAAGAGCTCTATAACGGCAGAGGTAAAAAATATATTGAAATAGGAAAGGATTCATATGCTCTTACAGTGCATGGAATTATGGGAGCGGTGTAACTCAGGGTAGAATGAGAGCGTGCCCCTCAGCTACTCACAACTACGTACTTACCAGACTTGCCCTAGGCAGTACGAGTATCAAAGCATAAAGAAGCTTTCACGTGGAATCAGTCAGGCGGAAAGTTTTGGTTCGTCAGTTCATAATTGTCTTAAACGATGGGGGGAACTTGAGATGGCAATAGGTGAATCGGACAGCAATTGGCAATTGGCAGATTCGCAATTGGCTATGTTTGATCAAAAAAAAGAAGCTAATAGCCAAAAGCTAACTGCTAATTGCTTAAAAGATTTATGGAATAAATCTTTCATTATTGATACCTACGAGAGCCGGGTTGAAGCAGATTTTCACAGACAGAGAGGAGAGGAGATCATGAAGAAGTATTTTGATTGGTGGAAATCTGAGCATCGTCAGGTTATGGGAGTTGAAACTAGTTTCAAGATTGATGTGGGTGGAGTTTATTTAGGTGGCAGAATTGATCGTATCGAAAAAGGAATTAAGGTTATAGATTTCAAGACTACTCAGCCGCGATTGCAGGAAGAAGTGGATGCAGATCTTCAACTTTCTATTTATTCATTGGCGATTAAGGAGCTTTACGGGGAATTTCCATCAGAACTTGTGATGCTTTACTTGAATGAGAACTCAGTGACGGAAATTAAGACCGAAAGATCAGAAAGTCAGCTAAAAGATGCCATTAAACAGATCACTTCTGTTAATAACTATATAAAGGAAGGGGAATTTAAACCCAGACCCTCAGCTTCCGTCTGTAAGAGATGCCCTTATAAAGGAGTGTGCGATGTGGCGGCTGTTTGATACAATGCTAAACATGCAATATTTACAATATTATTTAAGTACATATCCGTTTCTTATTCCGATTGCAGTTCTCCTGCTTTCAGAGATTGTGAAAGTGATAAACAGAATCCGCGAAGGATCCGGTGAACGCCTATTGTTCCGTCATGGCGGTATGCCAAGCTCCCATTCCGCTTTCGTAACATCCCTCCTTATTGTGGTAGGCAGAGAATCAGGGTTGGAATCGGTTGATTTTGCTCTTGCTGCGGTCTTTTCCGGTATTGTTTGGTACGATGCTATTGCCGTGCGAGGTACTGTTAGCAAGCATGCCAAGGCGCTTAATCTTGTTCAGCAGATACACAAATTTTCGGAAGAAGTGGG
>DCXE01000061.1:5469-11438 GCA_002328295.1 Candidatus Peribacter sp. UBA2144
CGTCTTTTCCGGTATCGTTTGGTACGATGCCATTGCCGTGAGAGGTACCGTTAGCAAGCATGCCAAGGCACTTAACCTTGTTCAGCAGATACACAAATTCTCGGAAGAAGTGGGGCATACATTGAGAGAAGTAGTTGTTGGAGTGGCTTTCGGTGGTACTGTAACACTTGTGGGCATAGCGCTATCTTGAGAGGAAATAGAGGTTTAAGAAGAAACAGAAGAAACAGAAGAGTCGTCATAATTTGTGTTAGCATAATCGTTCGCTTGCATATCCTCTGTTTCCTCTGTTTCTTTTGTTTCCTCTGTTTCATTTGCAGTGCTTCCTCTGAATCCTTAATTTTGATACAGTTATCTCATGTATCTCTCTCAGCTATTCACCAAGACCTCCAAAGAGTCTCAGGCTGATGCGACTGCTATTAATGTAGATCTATTGACCCGTGCAGGATTCATTTACAAAACTATGGCCGGTGTTTATTCATTCTTGCCATTGGGATGGAAGGTTTTGGATAAAATTGAAGATATACTCAGAGAGGAAATGGACAAAATAGGGTCAGAGCTGTTTATGTCTGCATTTTCTTCCACAGAGAATTGGGAAACAACCAAGAGACTCAATTCAATGAGTTCTCTTTTTGAAGCCAGGCCGGCCAATGAGGCTTCAAAAAGGATTAATGATTGCAGATATGTCCTAAATTCGACTCATGAAGAATTAATTACTCCCATTTTTCAAAGATTCGTTTCCAGTTATCAGGATTTGCCCTGTGCTGCGTATCAAATTCAGACCAAATTCAGAAACGAGGCTCGTCCAAAGTCCGGACTGCTCAGAGGGAGGGAATTCAGAATGAAAGATCTTTATAGTTTTCATACAACGGAGAAAGATATGATTGATTATCTGCACAAAAAAGCCAAACCAGCATATGAAGCATTCTTCAATCGCGTTGGAATTGGGGATATTACGGAAAATGCCTTGGCTTCAGGAGGAGACTTTAGCAAGGAACCGTCAGTCGAATTCCAAACCAGATGCGAAACAGGCGAAGATCATGTATTTCATGATCCAAAATCAAAAGTAAATTATAACCGCGAGATCTGTCCTTGTTTGGCGTCACCATGGGGAGATCCGAAAGAGGAGGAAAGGGAAAGGGAGGACAAAGTTGGGAAGGGGATTATCGGAGTGGAAGAACTTGCTGAGTTTTTGAAAATCGAAGTGGAGAGGACTACCAAAACTCTTCTTTTTGAAACTGACGATGGAAAGATAATCGCTGCAGCTGTTCGTGGCGGTTACGATATGAACGAGGAGAAGCTTTGTGAAATTGTAGGATGCAAATCTCTTACTCTTGCATCTGCTAAAAAGGTAAAAGAAGTTACCGGAGCTGAAGTTGGCTATGCAGGTCCAATAGGTTTGCCCAAAGAGGTTAAGGTCTATTGGGATGATTCCACAAAGGACAGAAAGAACTTTGAATGCGGTGCAAATAAAACCAATGAGCACAGCATCAACGTAAACTTTGGAAGAGATGTAGAAGCACCTAAAGAGTTCTTCGATATCAAGATTGCAAGAGAAGGGGACTTGGTTCCAGAGACTGGAAAGCCGTATGAAGTATTTCGTGCCTGCGAAGTTGGTAACTTGTTTACTCTTTACACCAAGTTCAGCGATAGTTTCGGCTTTAATTACATGGATAAGGATGGCAAAGACAAGCCGGTATATATGGGATGTTATGGCCTTGGCACTTCACGGGTTATGGGTGTGCTTGCGGAGATATTCCATGATGAGCATGGTATTAAGTGGCCTAGCAGTGTTGCGCCGGCAGATGTTCACATAGTCCCGATCGCAAAGAAGGAGGGAGATGAATCATATAAGGAGGCGATTAAGCTTTATAAATCTCTGAAGTCATCTGGCAAGGAATGCATATTCGATGATCGACTTGGGCTTTCGGTTGGAGCGCGTCTTGCAGATGCTGATTTGATTGGAGTTCCCAAGAGAATCGTAGTTTCAGAAAAAACTTTGAAGGATGGTCAGATTGAGGTTAAAGATCGGACGACGGGAGATGTAGAGATGGTTAAGATTGGAGAAGCGAAAAAGGTGTTAAATAAATGAAAAGTTTAGTTTGCATTCCGCTTCGGGGTGGCCTGCCAGCCGAAGTCGTAGCGACTTCATTCTTTGGTATGGCCCTCCTGCGCACTTCGTGCTTCGGCGGACAGCCTACGCTACGCGTAGGCTGGAACGTCTTGCGGGTCTAGTTGATGCGGGAAAGTCGTCTGAATAAATAGTTTTTACGGAAGGATCTATTGACTTCGGTTTTCTGTGTGACACATTAATACCACCCCGCCACCCAAAACCTATACCCACCCCTGGCCTGCCAGCCGTAGCCATAGCGTCGCTGTGCTAGAGACGCCATCCTACGCGCTTCGCGGCTTCGGATGGCAGCCTTCGCTATGCGAAGGCTGGGGGGAGGGTGCGTCAATAGCTATTGCTCGCATATAACAATCCATTTATTTATAATGTCTCCACTTTCCCAACCGATATATGAAAAAACTCTCACTTCTCGTAGGCACACTCGGAGGAGCAATGGCAGGATACCTTCTACACAACAAGAAGCTCCGTGATCAGTTAGCTGACGCTAAGGATGCCGAAGAGGCTGCTAAGCTTCTTGGGAAGCACCTTCAGAAAGATGGAAAGAAAATCGCAAAACAGGTTCAGGATTTTGTGGCAAGTGATGACGTACAGAAAAATGTTGGCAAGGCGAAGCGCTTTGCAAAGAAAAAAGTGTCAGAAGCCAAGACGGAGATGGATGCATTGGTTTGCAAGGGATCATGCAAGGCAAAGAAAGCGGCAAAGAAGGGTGCCGCAAAAGCCAAAAAATCTGTGAAGAAGGGCGCGGCCAAGGCAAAACGGAGCGTTAAAAAGGCTGTACGCAAGAAGAAATAGTATTGATTCGAGCCCACTGTTGTTGTGAAAGATTCGTTTGTAAAAAGGTGCATTGCCTCGTTTATGGCTTGTGCTTGATCAAAGTCTAACCTTGTATACAATCTGTACTCATACCACTTCGCGTTTTTAATATAATCGTTGTGATTATTAAGATTAATGTTCTTTCTTTTTGGCTTGAGTAAAACGCTTCGTGGCACGAGAGGAGATAATCGTTGATACTTAATAAGTATCGTTTTCTTTACGTGTCAATACCAGAAAATACATTTGCATTGCTTTCATTTTTACGCCACCATAGGCTACCTCTGTATTTTGTAACCTCTTTTCACTCATGAAAAAGTCAGTCGTTTCAGCCGTTTCCCTTGCCCTTACTTTCGGGTTTATTGCTCCGGCATTTGCCTACATGCCTTCCAGCGGATTTATTAGGCCTTCACACAGAATGGAAGTCGAATCCATAAAAAATATGAGGGATGTAAGAAGACCATCTCGACGATTCATTCGAGATAACCGCGATCGTCCCATTCTACTGGAGCGCACTGTTCGCAATCGCGGAACCAGCGTTACCACTTCTACACAGAAAACTTATCTTGAAAGAACGAGAAGGTTGTATAGGGGACGAAGAAATAGAAATCGCGTACCTAAGCTAGGTTCAGATCGTTACCGCACCCTTAGGCCAAATACCAGGTATTTCCGAAGGCAAGAAGAGCAATCATCTTTGCCTCCTTCATTGATTCAAACTGGCGCAGCTTATGATCGCCCAACCAGAAGGGATATTCGTGGAGGAAATGGTGATTTCTACAGAGTAAATGGACGTGATAGGAATATTTTGGAAGAAATGAAGAATAATTAAAAATAGTAATAAAAGAATAGAAGGACTGCCAGGAATGGTGGTCCTTTTGAAATTATTGTTAAATTGCTAAATTGTTCGCAGAGCAAGATATAAACTCTGATACTAATAATAGATGCATCTAGCATGCGTAACGCTCTGTCGAACAATTTGGCAGTTTAGCAATGGAACATTTGGAATCACAAATAAAATCCGCAAATCTTCATTTTTTCATTGCTGTTTATAGTTTACAATGCCACGGATTTAATTCTCCTTTTTAATTATGATTAATTCAATCCTCTCTTCATCTTATCTCCCGTTTCCAGATGCATTCTCGAATTCACTTTTCGTGATTCTGATAACAGCAGTTTTAGCTTTGATAGTTGCGGCAATTTTTAGAATGATTATTGGAACTAAAGGCCAAGGAACAGAAAAAATGGAAGCGATTGCAAAGAGTATTCGACAAGGCTCAATGGCTTTCCTTAAACGTGAATACAGCGTCATTGTTGTTTTTGTAATTGTTGTTGGCGCGCTTCTATATGTATTTCTAGATACAGGATTGCAAAATGCAAAAGCAGGCACGTGGTCCAATCCATATACTGCAGTAAGCTTCGCTTTCGGTGCAGTTTGCAGTGTGCTTGCGGGTTTCATTGGGATGAGGACGGCGACGGCAGCAAACGTCAGAACTACACAGGCTGCTAGAACGGGATTATCTTCAGCACTCAGAGTTGCTTTCCTAAGTGGAGCGACTATGGGGCTTTCCGTTGTAGGATTAGGTCTTCTGGGACTTATTGGAACAATGCTGGTTCTAACTCAGAAATTCGGCCTATTTCTCCCTGATGCCCTTCAGGTAATTGCAGGATTTAGCTTTGGAGCATCTTCGGTTGCTTTGTTCGGACGTGTTGGAGGTGGAATATATACAAAGGCAGCGGATGTAGGGGCTGATTTGGTTGGAAAGGTTGAAGCAGGCATTCCGGAGGATGATCCAAGAAATCCGGCTGTAATTGCAGACAATGTTGGGGATAACGTCGGCGATGTAGCAGGCATGGGAGCAGATCTATTTGAAAGTTATGTCGGATCATTAGTCGCCGCAATGCTTATTGGAGTGACTGCGTCAGTCGCTTGGGGTTCAACAATGGAATCTGCGATTTTGTTCCCGCTCTTTATCTCTGGCTTCGGAATAATTGTAAGCATAATCGGAACATTCGTAGTTAGGACAAGGAAAGGAGGGGATAACGTGCATGGTGCTCTTAAGAATGGAATTTTCCTGTCTTCAGGCCTAATGATTGTTGGTGCATATTTCTTAAGTAAACAAATGCTTCCAGAAACGGTATATCTAGGAGTTTTCTTTGCATTGATATCAGGATTAGTGGTTGGAGTAATTATTGGAATGATTACGGAGTACTACACCTCCGATAAGTACAAACCGGTCAAAGGCTTGGCTGATGCTTCCAAAACCGGTGCGGCTACAACAATCATAGATGGTCTTGCTCTCGGATACGCCTCCACATTTCTTCCTGTTCTATTCATATGTTTGGCGATTGCAGTTGCATACTTCTCCGCAGGACTTTATGGAATTGCAATAAGCGCAGTAGGAATGCTCTCGACTCTCGGAATCACCTTAGCTGTTGATGCATACGGTCCCGTTGCGGATAACGCAGGAGGAATTGCAGAAATGGCAGGACTTCCAAAACAAGTTAGAACTAGAACAGATGCACTCGATTCAGCTGGAAACACAACTGCGGCAATTGGAAAAGGATTTGCTATCGGTTCAGCAGCTTTAACAGCTCTCGCATTGTTTGCAGCGTTCTCCACAGCTGCGGGACTTGAATCAATTAACTTAATGAATCCTCTGACTCTTATCGGACTTCTTTTGGGAGGAACTCTTCCATTCCTATTCTCTGCAATGACAATGAAGGCGGTTGGACGTGCGGCATTCAAAATGATCGAGGAGGTCAGGCGGCAGTTTCGAACTATCAAAGGCCTTATGGAAGGAGAGGCTGAAGCGGACTCAGCGCGTTGTGTAAGTATTGCAACCGCTGCCGCAATCAGAGAAATGATGTTACCCGGCCTTATGGCAGTAGCTTCGCCTGTCGTCGTCGGCTTAGTTCTGGGAGCAGAAGCGCTTGGAGGACTGCTTGCTGGTGCTCTTGTAACAGGAGTGCTCCTTGCAATCTCCATGGCAAACTCCGGAGGAGCATGGGACAACGCCAAGAAGTACATTGA
>DCXE01000061.1:11740-15250 GCA_002328295.1 Candidatus Peribacter sp. UBA2144
GCATGGGACAACGCCAAGAAGTACATTGAAGCCGGAAACTTAGGTGGAAAAGGCTCCGAGCCTCACAAAGCTGCAGTTGTTGGGGATACGGTAGGGGATCCTTTCAAGGATACTTCCGGACCTTCTATAAATATTCTGGTCAAACTAATGACTATCGTGAGCGTACTTACGGTTGGACTTTATTCGGCTAATGGATTGTTTTAGAAATATTGACAACTTAGTGGACTATAGTGCAATTATGCGTATCATAGTCCACTTTTATTATGCCAAAACTACTTTTCGAACCGGGCGATGAGAATCTTGCTTACGAGGATGTAACTCTGCGTCCATATAACTCATATGAAGATAGAGTTCGCGATTTGGCTGCAACAGGCCAATGGGAGTCTGTCGGGGCTCTTCGTCGGCAGGCATCTGTAAGTGAAGATTTAATTGATGTAAAATTAGACGACAAAGCAGCATTGGCAAGATTGCAAGAAGCAGCATTAAATAGTGCTGCTAAATATCGAAGAGCTCTAAAAGTTTTAGGCGATGAGTTGGGCGTTCCGGATTCATTGTCTCGTGATGATGTTGATTTTAGGCCTCCGGACGGATACGGAAATACTCCGATTGCAATTTCAAATATGAATAAGGTAACAGGCAAGAGACAAGCAGAAGCGGCTGCGAGAATGGGTGCTAATGCAGTGTTACCGCAGGATCTTACTGATAAACAGATGAGAGGAATTTCAAAATTCCTGCACTCGCGTAATCCGGATTATGAAACGGCAGTGTGGTCCAAGGGCAATGCAAGGTTAGGACAAATTCAACATTGGGCACAAAAGCGCGGCGCCAGAGCTGTTGCTGTTGTTGGCAAGAAAAAGAAATACAAAGGTGTAGTCAATCTTGACGAAGTTCCAGGTGGTATTAATGAAGATGAAAGAGCATCTGGACTAATGAGAACCGATTGGCCGACTGCCGGAACGGATACGAGTGTGCGGGAAGCAACGGAGATTATGGATCATCGAAGATTATCGATGCTACCTGTTGTTGATGATGAAGGAAGATTGGAGGGTGCCTTTACAAAAAATACTCCCATGCGTTTGCGGTACCAGCCGCACATTCATCCAGAAACAGGCGGTCTTGCAATGACAGCTGCGATAGGAGCATTCAACAATGATCCTGTTGAGCGAGCAAAATTGCTTATTGATTTGAATGTCAGAGGAATTGTCTTGGATGCTGCGCACATAGATAACGGCATGATTGCTTATGACAATATTGAAAAAGTGAGAGATCTGATCGAACAAAGAGCTAAATCTCTTGTCACCTTGATAGTGGGCAATGTTGTAACGAAAGAGGGGACCAAGAATATTCTTGCGTCGGGAGCTGATATTGTGAAAGTTGGTTTGGGTCCTGGGGCAATGTGTTCAACAAGGATAATGTCTGGAGTTGGGGTACCGCAATTTAGCGCAGTTATGGAATGTGCAGCAGAAGCAAGAAAATATGGAAAGCACGTTTGGGCTGATGGAGGCATAGAGCATCCTCGTGATGCAGCATTAGCTTTGGCTGCAGGTGCTTCTCAGGTCATGCTTGGAACGGAATTCACTGCTACTCACGAGAGCCCGCCAAGGTGGCAAACGAGAGATGATGGCAGATCCTATATTGAATCTGCAGGAATGGCATCAAGAATGGAAGCTACTCTTCGAGCAAATGGTGGCAGAGGTGAAGAATCTGATGCGCAGATGTTCAGACGCATAGTTGGTAGGCGCTCGGAGGGAGTAAGTGGTGTTCCAATATTCCCGAAAGAAGGAAGGATGTCTGCAGCAGATATTATTCATCATTACGTTGATGGAATTACGTCCAGCGTGACATATTCAGGAGCTATGACGATAGATGAGATGTACAGGTTTGCTCGAATAGTACTTCAGAGACCCTCTGGATATGCGGAGGGGAAGCCTATGCAGATTTAAGCTTGAATTTTTTCTTATAACCACTAATATTTCCGCCAAAAAATGAATCCAATAGATGATCCAGATGTATATCGGCAAACACAACTTGAACAAGATGCTCACGTATTGGTCGAAACTTTGGACGATTGTTCACTTCAGCCTGTTATTGCTAATGGAAAGCGTAGCGAAGATAACAAATTCATGTGGAATTCTCTTACAGAACAAACACCTCCTACTCCGCGCTATGTCTTAAATAGCATTGCGAGGCTTATGTTGTATGTTGGGTCGAAAGTATTTACAAAAGCAACAAGGCTCAGCAGCGAGGAAGATAGAGGCGCGATATTGGCAGCGGCAATACAACATCAATTGCCTGAAGATATTGATTTACCTATGGGATTATCCAGATGGGTAACTCAACCGAAAGATGATAGACCGGATATTCCGTTGGTTATGGAATTTGCGGCAACTCGCTTACATTTTGATGGTATTACAAAGAATGAACCTAAAGAACAGCTTGTGGTTGTTGATGATCTAATAAGTACTGGTGGAACCATGAATGCTCAGACGCATGGCATAATCGAACAGACAAATCACGATATTGTCGGTGTTGTGCTTGTGGCAGATAAAGGTTATGGGGGAGTCGAACGATTGCAAAATACTATGGGTAATTTAAAAGGAGCCAATGATCGTATCTATGATCCTGAACCGAAAGTTGTTGCTCAGCTTGACCTTTCCGGCCCCAGATCAAAAGTGTCAGAGCTGTATCTGCCGGACGGAGATCGGCTTTTGCACGATATACGCAGATCGATTGAGCGACAGGGGAGGAAATTTATTGATAATAAAAATCAGGGTTTGATTACTGAGCATTTAGGTAGAACAAAGTCATAGTTAAAAAAACATGATGATTTTGAGTCTTAAGAGTGCGTTAATGCAGGAGAGCATAATTCAGGCTAAAGATCACGAATATCAGGTTCGTCTGAATAAGCTTGCTTAGAGTTTTGCACGTATCTTGTCATCTCCGGCAGGTAGAGCCGATCGTCAGCTCCATGCAATTTACCCTCTGCATCAATGCAGAAATTTTTGTGCCCCAGTGCTTTTCTGATGCTTCTTACTCTCGAATAAATATTATTACCGCTATGTCCTCCTGCAAATCCGATAGTGATTCCAAGATCTGCATCTTCTATTGCTTTGGCTATATCTATGGCAGGATCAATTTGTAATTGTTGTGCTTCACCAAGTGAAGGATCAATCAGTGCGTATTTTAATCCTTGTCTGTACTTGCTTAGCTGTTCCACGATAGTGTGGTGGCCTTGCGATATTAATTCAGGATGTATAGAAAAAATTATGCTTAGTTCTGGGAATTCGGACATCATTTGTTCAATCTGATCAGGATCCGGCATATCTGAGTTAAGCTGGATAGTACGGCAGGCATTTTCATGGTAAACATCCGACATTATTTTTTTAGCATCTTCCGCCGTAAAATGCCTGTTTGGAGGAGTATAATGAACAACATTCAATGCTTTATCTCTGCTCTGCAGAGCAAGAGGAATAATATCTGCAACATTACGAAAGTATCTTGGCGCGTGAG
>DCXE01000004.1:0-1775 GCA_002328295.1 Candidatus Peribacter sp. UBA2144
AGAATGGTGGGCGATGGAAGACTTGAACTTCCGACCTCGACATTATCAGTGTCGCGCTCTAACCAGCTGAGCTAATCGCCCTTTCAACTTGAGTTAGATTAAGGGTGACTAAGGCGTGGGTCAATGCTTTACTTAATTAGATACCCACTCCACATATTTATCGATGCCAAGGCTATAAGGCAGTATTTTATCTTGGTACTCGACATCAGAAACCTCGTTGTTGACTACATTCAAAGTAAAATTGCGGGCCTCATTACCAAAGATTACATCATTAACCTCTGCTGTCTCCGACGACACAGGCTCAATACTGGTATTTACAGTAAATAGGGCTCCGAAGTCTCGTAAGATCTGATACGCCTGTGCTTTAACCTGATCTGGCGTAAGGTCGGGTGAACTTGTACTGAGCTCAGTCGAAGCAGGCTCTAGATCGGGCTCAGCAGACACCTCATCCTTAACCTCCGGAACAATTATATTTACATCATACTCATCTGCTATTTGAACCAACACGCGAGAATAATTCTTTTCGCGTTGCGGATATCCATACTGCTTAAACGACTCAATACTTTCCATAATTAGTTTCAATATCTCATTGATGAGCTCTTCATCATCGTCAACAAACTCGACAACCGACTTTGTATCCTCAACCCAACGATTTAGCACTGCGGAAGGCGCTGCTTCTTGCAAGATATCCGACTGAGGAAAGCTTATTAGCTCAACCAATTGTTCTTCTTCGCTAAGCTCAGGCCTCTCGAGAGCCCAAGCCGTTCTTTGATAAGCCGGATGAATGGAGAGTAGCAACCAAAGCTTAGAATCAGAAATAAATTTCGAAAGGCACTCGGCCAAAAACTCGGGATTGCCATCTTTGTTCGGAAGAATCCGCAAAAGCCAATCCAAAGATTCAATATTTTCAAATGCGCCATTATTATTTAATGAACGAATGCTTTGAAGCGCAGAAGAATAGTCTCCTTCTGCCACGTAAGTTTGTAGGTCATCGATTTCTTGATCTAGCTTAGCTTGTTCCACACTTTGTCTGGATAACGGAAGCCTGATTGGAGTTAATGCTTTTGAAATGAGCTTATTGAAATCATCCAGATAACTTGTGGAAGTGTTCTCATCGTCATTCGGAATCAGTCTCAAGATCTCTAACTGATCACGCTTGTAATCTAAATTAATTTTCTTTAAGTTTCTTGTTTCAATCCATTTATCAAGACCAGCATGAAGATGAGCCAGTTTGCCATTCCCCTTCCATCTATAATTAACAGGAATAAGCAACATTTGTTCTCCACTCTCAATCAACACAGGAGCCGAAATAGATGCCACCGTTGTATTGCCACCTCTAACATGCACAGTAAACGCCCCCTTTACACTAGAAATATTCAGTGAGCCTGACTGTATATTAGTTCTGCTATCAGTAGATACAAGAACAGAACCCTCATTAATGCTGAGTACTTCATTTTGCAGTTCAAAATCCAAATCTTCTGAAGGTAGTACATATGTACCTTCTTTGATTTCTATGAACTTACCATCTTGATTCTCAACAGCCTGAGCCTCCAATCCCCCTTCTTTTGGCAACGAGACCACAATCAACGTGAACAGAAGTGGAGCTAACAATAAATGTCTATGGCGGCGTATAATTTCAGTCATGTGTTTTCCTTATATTATAGCGGAAAAGTGGTATTTGTGTTAAGTATGTTATACTAGTCATTTGTCTTAATTGCTGGTCTAATTGTACCTCTAAATGCACCCTCCCCCCAGCCTTCGCATAGCGAAGGCTG
>DCXE01000004.1:2151-15789 GCA_002328295.1 Candidatus Peribacter sp. UBA2144
GCTATGGCTACGGCTGGCAGGCCTGGGGTGGGTATGGAACTGGGTGGGCGGGATGCCATTAATATGTGGCAGAGATAAAACTCAGTCAATGGCTCTTTCCGTAAAAACTATTTATTCAATCGACTTTTGAGCATCAGTTAGCCACGTATGACGTTCCGCTCCCAAGCGGAACATACATTAGGCTACAATATAGATAATGAAGATAATCGGAATCGACCCCGGTCTCGCAACCACAGGCATAGGACTACTTGAAACCGATGATTCCAGAAAACCAGTCAGTTCTGACTGGTTTACCATAGAAACGCCGGCAAGGACTCCTCTATCTGACCGCCTTGCCGAACTTGAAGCTGATTTAACCGAGTACCTGAACCTGACTAATCCCGATCTGGCTGTCGTTGAGAGGCTATTTTTCGCTACCAATGAAAAGACCGCCCTCGATGTCGCTCATGCAAGAGGCGTAATACTTCTATCTCTGAAATCACATCAGGTGCAAATACTAGAACCGACTCCCCTTGAGCTTAAATCATGCATCACAGGTGATGGAAAAGCTGACAAAATTCAAGTGCAGAATATGATCATGCGCGAACTTAAGTTAAACGAACCTCCGAAGCCTGATGATGCGACTGACGCTTTGGCATTAGCATTGTTTGGGGTGTATCAGAACACTTTCGTCTGAACCTTTTCCCCTACCTCCCAAACTTTCGCTCCCTCGAGTTCTGTAGGAACATGCGTTGCTGAAATTATTACTTGATAGTCGTCGAAGCACTTGAGTAACGCACGCTGATGATTGTCATCGAGTTCCGAAAACACATCATCCAATAAAACCACCGGTTTCTCTCCTCTTCTTATTTCCAAAAATGAAACTTTTAGGAATATAAGTGCAAGCACCGCCGCTCTCTGCTGTCCGCGTGACGCGAAGGTTGTAAGCTCTCTTCCGTCAGCTTCTACAAACCAATCATCACGGTGCGGACCGACGGTTGTGGATTGGAGCATGATGTCGCGCTCTTGATAATGCCCAAGTAAATCTTGAAGTTCACAAGCTAAATCATCTTCTGTCCTTGCGCTTCCCTTTCTCTTATATTTAAGTTCAGCCGAACTCCACTCTTCACCCAATGTATTAAATTCCTGTAGTAATGTGCACTGAAAAACCTCAATTAACTCTAGTCTCTTTAGTATAAGGATGCTTCCAGCGTCGCTTAGCATCTGATCCCACTGTTTTAGGTCCCCTCTTTTCGCAATTCCTTCTGCAATTTTCCTAAGTAACGAATTTCTTTGTTTAAGTATCTTCGTGTACTGGCTTAATGCCTTGGAATATTCAGGTGACACCTGACTGAGCAACGAATCTAAGAATTTTCTTCTGACCTGAGGAGAACCGGCGAACAATTCCAGATCCTGAGGAAGGAATGCAACTGTCGGAAGGTGACCGACTGCGTCGCTAAGTTGAGTTCTGACGTCATTTATGAAACATGCCTTCTGTTTGCGAGGTGCAATCTGGCTTACAACTTCTATTAGGCTTTCTTCGGACTGATCATTCTTGAGCTTGGCCTTAACACGAGCGTACTCCTCTCCCCAATTGACCAAATCTATTTCTTGCGAACCCAGAAATGACTTAGTTTCCGATAAGACTGAAATCGATTCGAGTATGTTTGTCTTGCCTGCACCATTAGGCCCAAACAAAACATGGATATTGGCGGACTTGAAGTCCATAGAAAGCTCCTGAAAGCTTCTGAACTTCTCTAAACTGAGAGACTCAATTCGCACACCTAGGATCCTAGCAGTTTTTCACCCTCGTCGACGAGTTTTTTGACCAATCTCAAGTACTCTTTGCGTTTGATATAGTTACCTATCTCTCCCTTAGTAGCCCAAGCAAAAGAATTGATCTCTGACTGGTCAACTAATACCTCAGCTGACGCTTCTACAACTGCAAAACAGAACTCAATCCTCTGTCCACAAACATTATCCGGTCTGAATTTGCGGTAAGAACTTGGAAAATCATACTGATATACAGTTTCACTCTTGCCAATCAACTTACCCACAAGTCCCGACTCCTCCTTCAGCTCTCTTAGGGCCGCTTCTTCATACGTTTCACCATCTTCAACACCACCCTGTGGTATCTGCCAAGAGTCTTTCTTCCTTGGCTTATGTAAAAGAAGAATTTTTGGAGGATTTTGATCCTTTTGAAAGACTAATACGGAAGCACAAGCACGGTAAACGTCTTTCATACTAGTTACTATACGACACGACCTTACTTTTAGCCATCAGAAGATAAACGCCAAGCACAGTCAGCACAAATCCTCCTGCCTGATAAAGAGTTGGAAATTCTCTGAGAATAAAAAATGCAAACACCAGGCTGAAAGCCGGAGAAGAAGATACGATATAAATCGCTCTGCCCAATTGAATTCGTTTAAAGCCTCCGTAAATAAGAATTTTAGAGAAGACCAAGATCGGAACTATGTAAGTTAGCAAGATCCAAGTAGCTGAATACACTTCAACATTCTTAATTGAAGTTATATCTTCAATTATCAGACTTAGAATCATCAGAATTGATCCTCCAATAAGATACCTGAGCATCAAAACAATATTAATTGGCAACGCTTTCATCGCTCTTTTTGCAAAGGTATTCCCGATCGGGAACAAAGCAGTTCCCATTACGATTAAAATATCGCCATAATTCAAAGAAAGCGTTCCGTTAAAAGCAATAAGCAATCCACCGGTGATAATTATCAGCATTCCTGCAAACTGAATGTTAGTGAGGCGCTCGTGAAGCACTAAAGTGGCAAAAATAAACGTAAAAAGAATCTCTGCTTTTAATAGGAGTGCAGTATTTATTCCTGAAGTATGCTTCGTCCCAATCATTATCAAAACAAATGCAGAAAAAATGAACACAACTATCCCTAATACATTAAGAACATCTGCATACCTGATTTTCGTGCGCAATTTACCTGCAAAAAGACCATGCAACACGAACAATAATCCAGCCGAAAGAGAGCAGAATCCCAAAAAAAACAAAGGCGGGAACAGGTCCGCTGCCCTATTGGCCACAATTGGAAACAATCCTTCAAGAACACACGCTCCAATAAGCATCAACTCGCCGGTCCGTTCTTCCTTTGAATGCATACAATCTATTTAGAAGAGTGTTTCTCTTCTTTGAGCTTAACCACTTCCCGAGATTTACATTTTGGACAATATTTCTTGAGCCCCTCCGCATGCTCCTTCCATCCCTTGCCCCTCTTGTCCTGTCTATGGAAACGCAAAGTACCCAGTCGGTTTCCCGACTTCTTACAGAACATGGCAAATACTGTACGTTTTCCTCTTGGCATTTATACTGAGTGTAATTGAAGTATCCCGTGTAGGATACGGATCTTGTGCTGATTTACAAGAAAAAAATGGGTTTTTAGGCTCCCGCCTGCAAATAATTGAACACACTATTTCCCGCCACCGATCCCTCTCCAGCCGCAGTCGCAAACTGAGCAAAATGATTCGAGCCTGAGCTTACATCGCCTGCCGCAAATACGCCTTTGACTGACGTCGCCATATCCTCACCGACTTTTATGTGCTTTCTGTCATCCAACTCACACCCTAATGCCTCGGCTAACGCTGTTGATGGTACTGCACCTATCTCAATAAACACTCCGTCCACTGCAATCTGATCTGACCCATTGAATTCTTTATCAAGTTTGACTCCTGTAACCGTCTTATCACCAAGAATTTCGACCACATTCGTCTCCAAAACAAACTCAACATTATCTTTGCTATTAACTTCATCAACCCAGTACGGCTCTGCTCTGAATTCTGACCGTCTATGAATTAGATAAACTTTTTTTGCAACCTGTGCCGCGATTGCCGCACCTTCAACCGCGCTGTCCCCTCCTCCAAGAACCGCAACATCCTTACCTTTATAGAAAAATGCATCACATGTTGCGCAATAAGTGACTCCTTTTCCGGAAAATTCATCTTCGCCAGGCACTCCAAGGTGTCTTTTATCCGATCCGGTTGCAAACACGATAGTTTTTGCTTCGTCTGACTCCCCATTTTGATAAGTCAACTTAAATCCTTTACCTGACTTCTCAACTTTTTCTACTCTTAATGTTTTTTGGGTAACATTTTCGAAACTTGTTGCATGCTTTTTAAAGTTTTCCATAAGATCGGGGCCTTTTATATCTATGTTCCCCGGCCAGTTACCCACTTCTGCAGCAGTTATACCCATTCCCCCTTCGGTTTCCCCCACAATAAGTGTTTCAAGTTTATATCTGGCCAAATAAATTGCAGCGGTGTAACCCGCACAACCTAATCCAATTACAGCAACGTCATACATTATTACACATTGTTAATTGTCAATTGTTAATTGTCAATTGTTGAAACGATTTAACCGTGAATATTTCCACAATTTTAGAGTAGAATTGACCCATGTCCTCCCTCCCATTCGCCTCCAGAACAGAAGCAGGAACACTTCTGGCCAAAGAATTGGAATCCTACAAAGAATCTGAGGATACTTTGGTGCTAGCACTCGTAAGAGGAGGGGTTGTAGTAGGATCAGCGCTTAGTAAAGAGCTTTCTCTTCCTCTTTTTCCATACATTGTTAGAAAGATCGGCCATCCAGAGCATCGCGAGTTCGCAGTCGGGGCAATTGCGGAAGGCGGCGCCACATACTTAGATGACAAGGCACTGCAAATGCACTCAGTAGGTTGGGATGATGTGGAGGAAGTGATTGAAGAAGAGCAGGTAGAACTTATGCGAAGGGAAGAAGCTTACCTAATAAAGGCCAGACCTGATCTTGAGGGCAAAACTGTTATTCTAACTGATGATGGTGCAGCTACAGGATCAACAATTTATGCCGCGATTGATGATCTAAGGAATGCAAAAGTCAAAAAGCTGATCGTTGCCCTTCCTGTTTGTCCACCTGATACTGGACGTAAGCTCAAGGAGAAAACTGATGAAGCTTATATACTAGCTGAACCTGAGGACTTTTATGCAGTAGGGCAGTTTTATAAGAAGTTTGACCAGGTTAACGATGAAGATGTGCTAAGGATACTTCGCTCATAACTACTGTATGTACAATGTACATACAGTCGCCTCCTTCTCTGTAATCAAGCTAAGTCTTAAATCACGTAAATCATGGTTCAGACTGGTGCCGGAGGAGAGACTTGCCCGGCTCCGTTTCACTTCGCCGCGGCTGCGTTAAGCACCATCGTGGCGTAGCCGAAGGCGAAGACAGATGGTGCCGGAGGAGAGACTTGAACTCTCACACTCTTGCGAGTACACGATTTTGAGTCGCCAGTTCACCGTAGCTCAATAAAGGAGCGAAGGTGGATGCGCGCCTGCCTGCGTGCCATACTTATTTGGTGCCGTGGGTGGGAATCGAACCCACACTCTCTTGCGAGAACACGATTTTGAGTCGTGCGCGTATACCAGTTCCGCCACCACGGCGTAGGGCACTCCGGCAGGCAGGTCTACCAGTTCCGCCACTCCGGCTATAACCCGATATTATCAGACATTATTACTAATTTCACCCCTTCTCATCTTCAAGAGGAAGCTTGCCATCGTCAATTTGATGAATAATTCTATAAACATCTTCTGCTTCTACATCGGAGTAGGCATCGCGTACACTAACAACTATATGGTGCCAAAGAAATGCGTCACATGCAAAAACCTTATTACTATCTAGAGCAGCCTTCCATTCTCTTCTTACAGCTCCTATAATTCTTTGTTCTCTTTCTGACGGAGTTTCCTTTTGCTCGCCATCTCCTGGTGACTCAGCTGGCATTTAACACTTTATACTCCCTACATAACCTCAAAAGCAAGATAATATTATTCTGACCTGATTTTCGCTATCATACTGTCATGGATCAGTACTCCAAATTCGTCTTCGACTCCTTCGCATTCGATCAGGATGAAGCTTACCTGGAATTTAGATACAGCCTTGATGGAGAAATACCTTTTTTGGAATCTCTTTCCCTTCCGGGTGGAATGGAATTCCAACAAACTCCACTTGCGTTAATAGACAGATCTCTTTTTGCACTTCACATGATCGCAGGAACGAGCTATTACAAAAGTTATTGCCCAAAACAAATGGAGATAAGGTCAGGCCTCCTAACAAATAAACATGCTGACTTTTGGAATAAGGTTTACGAAAACGGCCTAATGGAATTCTTTTACAAAAATAAATTGAATCCTGAAGGCGTTATCAACTTTCCAACTACAACGGAGAATGATTATCTGGAACCACTTGAGCGTCCCTTCACTCCTGGAAAGGTGCTAGTTCCAATTGGAGGGGGTAAAGATTCAATAGTAACAATAGAAATTCTTAAGAAAGCAGGGTTTGACATTACTCTTATGAGACTTGGAAGCCATCCACTCATAGATGCACTTGTAGAAGAACTAAATCTTCCATGCCTTACTGTTGATAGGTCACTTTCGGAAAAACTATTTGATCTAAATGATCTGGGCGCTATGAATGGCCATGTACCTATTACAGCTTACATCTCATTTTTAAATGTTTTCATGGCACTTATCTACGGATTTGAATCAATTGTAATGAGTAATGAAAGATCAGCTGATGAAGGTAACCTCCAGCAGTGGGGACGTACTGTAAACCACCAATGGAGCAAGGGCTGGCAGTGTGAACAATTACTTTCTACATACATCGAACATTTTATAACACCAGATATCAAGTACTTCAGTCTTCTTAGGCACCTAAGCGAACTTGGAGTCGTCAGATACTTCTCCAAACTTCCTCAGTACTTCTCCAAAGTTACCAGCTGTAACAAGAACTGGAAGATACTTCAGGAAAGATCTGAGTCCAGATGGTGTTGTGAGTGTTCAAAATGCGCATCAACCTTTGCATTGTTTGCCGCTTATATTCCAAAAGAGCAGCTGATAGAAATATTTGGTCAAAATATATTCGAGGACCATACTCAAGGAATACTCTACAGACAGCTTTTGGGCCTTGCCGGCAACAAACCATTTGAATGTGTAGGAACAACCGATGAAATGCGCGCCGCTTTCATACTGGCGCACGAACAAGGAGATTTTGATGATACTCCGGTAATGCAAATGTTTCTTAAGGAAGTGCTTCCACAAATAAAAGATCCTGATAAGCTTAAGAAGAAGGAAATAAGCCCTGCTTCTGAGCATGGCATTCCTGAAGAGTTTCTAACTGCCCTGCATGCACCTGAAGGATCTTAACGGCAAAAGGGTAATTATTCTCGGTTTTGGCCGCGAAGGAAGAGCGATGCTTGATGTTCTTGCTAAAGTTAATGCTGATGTAACTATTGGAGATCAGAGTGAAAAGTTAATAGTGAATAGTGAAAAGTTAAAAGTTAATACTCAAGTTGGATCTAAATACCTTCAAAACCTCGATAAATTTGAAGTGATAATCAAATCACCAGGAATACCACCATGTCCTGAGCTTGATGCAGTCGGAGATAAACTGACCAACTCAACTCAAATCTTTTTGGATACTGTAATGGAGGCCGGCTCAACTGTAATCGGAGTTACGGGATCAAAAGGCAAGAGCACAACGGTCAGTTTGATTCATGAAATACTCAAAAATGCAGGAAAAAAATCATATCTAGTTGGAAATATCGGTGAGCCTTCAATTACTTATGTTGATAAAGCCAATGAAGATACATACTTCGTACTTGAAATGAGTAGCTATCAGCTGATGCATTGTAAAACTAGTCCTCAGATCGCAGTAATCACTTCTTTCTTTCCTGAGCACCTGGATTATCATGGTTCGACTTCGCTCACCACAAGCAAATCTCCAGTTGAGAATTATTTGGATGCAAAGAAGAATATCGCAAGGTTTCAGACCGAGGATGATGTGATTTTCTATAATTCTGAGTATGAAGAAACAAAAACTATCGCTAATGAGAGTAAAGGACAGTGTAAATCATTCTCTAAATCCGACTCTCCCTTAGAACTTAAGGAAACTAAACTCTTAGGAGAACATAACCTAATAAATATTTCTGCTGCGTACGCAGTTGCATCACATATCGGAGTTGCTGACGCCGATGCAATCGAAGCTATTAAGAAATTCGAAGGATTACCCCATCGTTTGCAGAACTTAGGTAAGCATAACGGGATTATATGGGTTGATGATTCAATTTCCACAACTCCGGAGACTGCTATTGCAGCTATTGATGCTCTTGGTGATCAGGTCGAGACAATTATTCTGGGCGGCCAAGACCGCGGTAATGATTTTTCTGAACTTGGGAAACTAATTTCATCAAGTTCAGTTAAAAACGTAATCCTAATGGGCGAAAGTGGACCAAGAATTAAGCAATCTATTGAGTCAGCAGGAGCCAAGGTCAGATTAATCGAAGTAAATAATATGCAAGAAGCGATCGAAGAATCAAAACAAGCAACTAGCAACCAGCAACTAGTAACTTTACTATCTCCCGCCTCTCCCAGCTACGGAATGTACAAAGATTTTGAGGAACGAGGAAACGAGTTCCGTAGTTGCGTCTTGAGTTAATTGTTAATTGTCAATTGTCAATTGTTGTCTCCGTCTCCAACAACAACCTTCGCTGGACGAATCAGGCGCCCGTTGAAAGTATATCCATCTTCAACAACATCAGTAATAATCCCCTCCTCCCCTGAACCTGTTTGCAGTACTTCATGCTTATCCGGATCTACTGTTTCGCCTTTGCACTCAATCCGTTCTAATCCCATAGCACTAAGCTTGCTGACGAGATCCTGCTCTATCGCTTGCACTCCTTTAACCCAGTCGTTGTCGGAGAGTTCTTCGGGTAAATGATCAAATGCACGCTGGAAGTTATCAATTGTTGGAAGAAGGCTGAGCAATGTATTTTCCAGAGCGAATTTTCTAATGTCCTCCCCCTCCCTCTGCATTCGATCCTTCGCATTCTGCAAATCCGCCTGTGCACGACCGGCTAAGTCTTTCATTTTGTCCAACTCAGCCTGTAATTGAGCGCACTTTGCACATGCCTTCTTTGGTGGCTTCTTTTGAGTATTCATCAATGAGTACTTTAATTCAAAAAAACCTACTGCGCTATCCCGAACCAGTCGCAAATTAGGCTCCGGTTCGGGACAGGCTGCGATACCTGTCCTGAGCGAGTCCAACCTTGTTGGACGAGTCGAAGGGCTGCGCTATTATATATCCATGCTTCTAGCAACACTTTCAATAATTCTCGGTTTTGTACTTCTTATCAAAGGTGCCGATTGGCTTGTTACCGGTGCATCGTCTATAGCAAGAAGAATGCGTATTTCGGAGCTTGTTATCGGGCTTACTGTCGTTTCTTTTGGAACATCAGCTCCTGAGCTTATTGTTAACATATTTGCAAGTTTCCAAGGGTCTGCAGATATTGCAATTGGAAACATAGTAGGTTCAAACATTTCCAACACCCTATTGATACTGGGAATAACTGCGATTATTGCACCCTTGCTTGTACAACGATCCACAGTACTTAAGCAAATACCTTTCAATCTTCTCGCTGCCTGCACGCTTTTTATAATGGCAAACGATATGTTAGTGGATGGTTATGCACAATCTGAACTGAGCAGAAGCGACGGTTTGGCATTTCTGGCATTCTTCGTAATATTTTTGTATTACACGTTTGGAATACGTCACGTGGGACACGAGGAGGAGAAAGATGAGCATGAGAAACCAAAGATTAATGTATGGGTTGCAACTTCTCTTGTAGTCCTTGGTTGCTTTGGACTAGCAGTAGGAGGAAAACTGGTTGTTGATGGCGCAATAACTATCGCAAGAATTTGGAATGTTAGCGAAGCGTTTATTGGACTAACAATTGTTGCTATAGGAACATCACTCCCAGAGCTTGCAGCTTCAGCTGTAGCTGCATATAAGGGCAGGTCTGACATTGCTGTTGGAAATATTGTTGGAAGCAATATATTCAACATTTTCTGGATACTTGGTATTTCCTCTGTAATCAAACCACTGCCATTTCAGCCTTCAACAAACTTCGATTTGTTGATGGTAGTTCTTTCCACTGCACTGCTGTTCTTCCTTGTTCACAATGGTAAACCTCACAGACGACTGATTCTTTGGTGGAGACAAAGCCAAGATTACATAATACGCAGATGGGAGGGAGTTATACTTCTAAGTTGTTACATTTGCTATATCGCTTACATCGGCTGGAGAGGATAGCGGTAGTCACAAGTCACAAGTCACAAGTCACAGGTCCTTTGACATGCGACCTGCGACTAATCTTGTGACATGCGACTTGTGACATTTTTTTCTTACTGAGCATCTATCTCTCCTGCCTCTGGCTCTGGCTCTTCAGCTGGGGGTTCATCGTCTTCATCTGCTGCCGGAGCGTCATCATCTGCTGCTGGAGCATCGTCGTCTGCTGCTGGAGCATCGTCGTCTGCTGCAGGAGCATCATCATCTGCTGCTGAAGCATCGTCGTCTGCTGCTGGAGCATCGTCGTCTGCTGCAGGAGCGTCATCGTCTGCTGCTGGAGCATCATCGTCTGCTGCAGGAGCGTCATCGTCTGCTGCTGGAGCATCGTCTGCTGGAACTTCGTCTGCTGGAGCTGTATCTGCACCATCACCCTTATCAACATCTGTTGTTACAGTAAGTGAACAGGCTGCAAGCAATGTGACTCCGAACAAAGTTGCCAGTAACTTAAATCGTTTCATAATAAATTATTGGAAGGAGATAACAAAAGGATAGTAGGCTGAGGCATCGAAGTGATCAAGTCAAGGTTTAAATAATTCTCTTGTTTCTCGTACTCTGCTAATCTTTCACCTCGAAAATGCGCATCTTAAAGACATTCATTTGGCTTTCCCTTATCGCACTTCCCGGAGGAGCTATTCCTGCCAATGCCTCATTCACCCCAATGGAGGTTATTCGAGCAACAGTGAGGCTAGAGGCCACAGATCCACTCACTGGGATATCAGCTGGTAAAGGTAGTGGCGTGTTTGTTTCTAAAGATGGATGGATACTTACCAACCGGCACGTAGTTGAAAGCTTTCGAAAGCAGTTTAATCAAATTAGAGTGGTTCCAACCGGTGAAAATGAAGAAGTGAATGAAAAATGCAGTTTTACAGTTGAACCTGGGGACATAGTTGCAAGTCCTATGGATGATATAGCTCTTATTGTTCCCCGCTGGCCCAAAGGAACTCTGCCTTGCGGAGGTCCACCCTCTTTTCTTCCTCCAGTAAGCTTCATTGGATTTACCGGAATGGACATCCAAATAATTGGATATCCCGGAACAGATCAAGGAAGCGGATCTGTAGCTGTAACCGAAGGCCAGGTTGCAGGACGCATGATGATTGAGGGGGAAGATAGAATCAGATTTCTAAAAGTATCCGCAAACATAGGGCCTGGTAGTTCCGGCGGACCCGTTGTTGATTCCAAAGGAAGGCTTGTTGCAATCGCAGCAGCAATGACTCAGATTAAACACACAAGCGGTCTCATCCAGGAATTGGTTGGACTTGTTATTCCAACAGGCAATATAGTTGAAGTTTTTGGAGAATTACCAACTTCCAACTATGTGGAAGACACTTCACCCTCCGATGTGTCTGATACTGCTTGGTATTCCAAATCAGTCTCCGCATTTCACGATGCAGGATACGAGATTGCTGCTAACGGAATTTTTAGACCATCCGATAAAGCAACAAGAGCTGAATTTATCACTCTCATTGTAGATTTACTTGGCGGTCCTCGCTATGAAAACTATGAAGACACAAGTTTTTCGGATGTTTCCCGCAGAAGAGATTACTTCAAACATTTTGAAGAAGCAGTGATCCTTGGTTTAGTTAAAGGAGCTGGAAACTGTGTTGGAAGCTTGCCCTGCAATGCTTATCCGGATGCACCTATTAACCGTGCTGAAGCCGCAATTCTACTTCTAAGAGCGTTTGACTTGAAGAGAACATCCAATGCACCTTCATTCAGAGATTCACCTAGAAGAGAATGGTACACAGATGGCATCGAAGCTGCTGCAAGCTTATGCATTCTTCGCGGAGATGATGGTGCAAAGACCGTAAGGCCTGCTGACAACATGAACAGGGCGGAAATGCTGGTGATGCTTACCAGATTGCACCAAAATCTTATCTATCCAAACTGCAGTTCCGCTTTGGCTAGAAGTTTTTCCATACCGGATGCTCCAGTTTCGAAATCAGATGAAGATAACGTCAGTTCTCTTATAGGATTAACTCCATGCACACAAAGTGCGTGGGATTGTTTGGTGGTTTCGACTTGCGGGAAAAAACTTACACAAATGCAAAGGTGTACTCTAAAGAATGATCAATGCTCTGATCCTGAAAGAGCTAAGCCGCCTCAAGAAATCTCATGCATCCCTGCAGAGAAAAAGCTAAGGGAGATGATTGAAACTACAAATCAAAGCGAAGCCATGTTAAAAGTGATGGGCGATAAAGCTCTTGAGCTTTCCCCCGGCATTGCCCAACGGGCGCTTGAAGTTCGGCAAAGATACTCAGCTAAACTAGAGCAATACAAAGGATACATTTCCGGCGCATTGAAATATTCCAACTATATAAAAATAAAAATGGATGAGATCGAGCTCACGGAGAAATCTCTGACCTCTATCGAGAATGAATTTTTCTCGATTAACGGAGTTGAGAGGTAATATTACAAAGCCATTATCCCCGCCATCTCTCCCAACACAGCAAAGCAATCAAATGCAACAGCACTTGAAGCTGCTGCTTCGGCACCAACTGCACCGACTGCTCCAACTTCCGCTCCGGCAACACTAGCAACTCCAGCCTCTGTTCCAGCAGCCACTGCTCCTATGTTCGCAGTTGTCGTCACTGATCCTGCTTCCACTCCACCCGCTAAAGGTTCCACAGGGCAAATTATCGGAGGTGGAACTGGAGGTGGCGCAGGTCCGAAATTTGGAACCGGTCCAAAGCCTTGAGGATCTAGAAAATTGGGAGGAACTCCAAACCCTCCGGGGCCAAATATTTCTGGAACATTTCCAAAGCCTGCTTCGTTAAATATCCCCGGCGGCGTACCAATCATCGATTCTCCTCCAGTTATTGGTGGTGGAGGTGGTGTACCAGTTACTGTCGTTGGTGGCGTACCAATCATCGATTCCCCTCCAGTTACCGGCGGTGGCGGCAATGTATCGATCATACTCGGGGACTTCGAATTCTAATCCTTACGCCAAAATTTGTCAATATGGCTTGTCATGAGCTTGCCGAATGGTAGTACGGGCTTTCATCTATTCGTAGTAAACTATTTTCTTTTAGGTAGCGCATAAGTTGTTTCTTGAGAAAGTGTCTCCCCGACCCGCTCTTCAAAAACTTCTCTCTGCCAAGAGCGTCCATCTTGTTCAAATAGGTTTCACAGTAGATTAGTTTCCACTTTGATTCTTTAGCAGTGGATATATTCTTATGGCGATTATGTTCAGCAAGTCTACGTTTGAGATCAGTGGTGTAGCCAATGTACCATTTTCCGTTCGATTCGCTTTCGATGAGGTAAACATGGAACATAAGGGATGGATCATAGCAGAGTTAATGCTGTTTAGTCGCGTAAAGTCGCTGGTTCGTTATTGGCGGTGCCACGTGATCGCCGAAAAGCGCCTCAGCGCTTAGAGGCGATTTTACGTGCGGCGGTGCCACGTGATCGTGCGCAGCCCCGTAAAGTCGCTTTGCGACCACGGGGCACGTAAAATACGCTACTCGCTTCGCTGC
>DCXE01000082.1 GCA_002328295.1 Candidatus Peribacter sp. UBA2144
TCTTTCAGATAGAGACATGTGGGGCTGTAGCTCAGTGGGAGAGCACCTGCTTCGCATGCAGGGGGTCAAGGGTTCGAATCCCTTCAGCTCCACCAAAAACTTACCCCTTAACCATAAACAACTTAAACGGAGCCAAAAGGGGAATAAAGAAGACTTCTTCGAGATGGAAAATCATAAGAAGGCTCCATAAAGTGAGAAGTATTGCTACGATAATTACAATATTATGAATACCTCCTATCCTTAGCATCCATTGTGCGTTTCCGAACATATCACCGACAATGCGTCTGTAGCGTATAAAAATAATAGCTACTATGAGGCCCAGAAAACCTATTAATGTTTGACCCATTGCCTTGCATTGTAGATTGTTGTTCTTGTTAGAGCAATATTAACCCTCATCCCTGGCCCTTCTCCTCCTTCGACAAGCTCAGGACAGGCAGGGGAGAAGGGAACTACTTCTGTGTATGAACTAAGTTATTGTCATCAACGAAGTAGCTCCCCTATCCTAAAAGGAGAGGGGTAGGGGGTGAGGTTTAATATTGCTCCGATTTACGTAATGAATCCAAATTATCAGGCGACAGCATCAAGCTCTTTCTTCAGATCCTCCTTTGACTTGGCTCCAACAAATGTTGAAACTGCTTCTCCGCCTTTGAAGACAATAAATGTTGGAATGCTCATTACAGAGAACTTGCCTGCCACTTCTGCACCTTCATCAACGTTAACTTTAACAATCTTAACTTTGCCTTCGTATTCCGTCGTCAGCTCATCGACAATAGGTAGCATGGATTTGCATGGTCCGCACCACGGCGCCCAGAAATCTACAAGGACTGGAATATCGGATTTAAGTACTTCGGCTTCAAAATCTGCATCTGTTACTTCTTTGGCCATAATAATCATAGGGAAAGATGTACTCAGTATAATGTTCTGTTGAGGTATGTGCCAGCTTAGTTGGCAAGTTAACTAGTTGCTAGTTAACTAGTTCACAAAAAGCGATGTTCTTAGCCTTAAGGAACTTGTAACTAGTAAACTTGAAACTGGTTAACTTTATTTTTGTTCTTCACCAGTAAGGATACTCTTAGTTATTTTTTTTCCAACCTCCACCGCTGGTTGTCCGTAAGGATCAATTCGATAAAGTTTGCCAAGAAGCACGACTTCGGTCAGAAGCAAGAAAAACAGTTGCCCCAAGAACCTCTCGTGCAAGGCAGGGAGAGTGATTGTCACATTCGGTCTGTTTGCCTTAGTCAGAGCCTGACTTGTACCCAAGTGGCAGGCGTCCAAAAGCTCTCCAAGCTCTTTCCCTTCAACGTAAGCAAGATTTTCTCCCATATCATCAGGTAATTGCAAACTTACTTTTTTATCTTCACGAATAAATAAATGCCAGCATTTGCGGGGTCCTGCCATCCATTGCTGGAGGAGTGAGTGCTGGTCCTGGGTTCCAATAGCTGCCAAAGGAATTGGATTTGCAGTTTCGGTTTTGCCCAGGCTTTCTGCAATCAATTGCTGATTCCACCTGGCAATGGACTCAAGTCTTTGTGAATACGGCATGATTACGCGCACGGGATAGCCTTTTTTCGAATCCAACAAGAACTGTACTGATGCCAAAAGTGCTGCGGGATTATCATCAAGATCAGTATTCTGACAAGCCGTGTCCATCTCCTTTGCCCCTCTAACGAAATCATCGACGTCACCTCCCAAAAGAGCAATTGGAAGCAATCCGATTGGCGTAAAAATTGAATAACGACCTCCAACATCAGAAGGGATCGTAAGCATTCTTATTCCGTGTTCCTGACAAAACTTTTTCAGTATTCCGGAAGTTGGGTCAGTAAGTCCGATAACTCGTTCGTTAGCCTTATCTTTCATTACAGCTTTAAGTTTCTCCCAACACAAGAAAAATAGGCTCATAGGTTCCAGAGTTCCTCCGGACTTGCTGGCAATAACTACCATTGTCTTCTTCCAATCAACAAGCTTCATAGTCATGTCGACAATCGCCGGATCCAATGTATCTAGTAAATGAAACTCGATTGTATCCGGACCTTCAAATACTTCTCTTATCACTTTCGGTCCAAGTCCGGAACCTCCTATTCCTATCCAGACAACACTCTTGATTTTTTGTGATTTTGCTTGTGCTGCAACGTCTTTAACAGCTTCGATTGTAACCTTATTATACGGATCCATAGACCAGGCATGCTCTGAATTCTTGCGCTCACTTAGAAAATTCTCCGTATATCGTTTCATAGTTGTGCGCATTGAGTCCAAATCCTGCTCGGGAATTCCGTGCGACGGAGTGATAGTTTTGCCAAGTGCGTTAGTGATGTCTAGAGTTAACATGGTTAGAACGTAAGACTTAAGACGTAGGGAGTAGGGTTATTATAGTTAAAGAGATCTGAGGGCTGCTGCCACCCTCTCTTCCGAAGTTTTGCATTCACTCGGGATTTCTTTAAGAACTTTGAGAGCGGTTGCGGCGGGATAACCAAGGGTAGTCAGGGCCTCAATTGCATCTTGATCATACTCAGCTGTCCTATCAGATTTTTCTGTCATCTCTTTAGCGAAAATTTCAGGTTGTTTTTCGGTCAGCGACTTAAGATCAACCAGCAGTTTCTCCGCAGTTTTCTTACCAATGCCTTTTATTGAGTTTAGAAGTTTCATATCCTGTTGTTCGACTGCAATTAAAAGCATATTGCGTGGTACTGAACAGATTTCAAGCGCTGTCTTTGGTCCGATGCCCGGCAGATTGATAGCTTCTTCGAAAAGCATTTTACTTGCGCGGTCTTTGAAGCCGAACAAATCGAAACGGTCTTCTCTTATATAGCTTGATATCAGAATTTCTGACTCCTCACCTTCTATTGTGCTATCCCAAACATCAATAGGCACATGCACTGCGTACCCAACTCCTTGGACGTCAATTGTGATCTCATTTGGTTGGCCTTTGGTGATTATTCCTCTGAGGAGTGAGATCATGGACCGAAATTATAGCAGAAACTTTGGTAAAGAAGCAGGGGAAACAGAAGAAGCAGAGGAAACAGAGGACTTCCTCCAAATGCCTTTTTAAGCTATAATAATAGGAAACTAATATGAATAATCGAGTCAAAATATCAGCGCTTTTGGTGGCTTTAATTGCCTCGCTTACGATCACGACGCAAGCGCTAATAAATGCCGATATTTTTGCATTAATTAATCCATCAGAAAGGCAGGAAGCGGTGGATAATTTGGATTAGGCTCTTAACAATGCAACTTCCAAGTACAGGTCAGGACGCTCAGTAAAAGCTAATGATGAAGAGATGAAAGAGGCAAAGGGGAAGCTTGAATCTCTGAATGCACGTAAGCTTCAGTTAGAGGAAAAAATTGAACGCAACAACGAGTCGCTATATGAATTAAATGATCGTTATGGCATAGTTATGCGATTGCACGGAGCGGGAGGCGGTGGGGGTTCGGTTCCGTCAGCGTCAGTTGAGGTTCCTAAGGCTGATAATATGGATTTAGAAGCGGGTTCATCGTTATTTGTAAGTGCGTTTAATCATTTGACGGGTAAGTCTGTAAGGACTGCGACAAAAAATGCTTCGCATGTTGAACTGCATGATCTTCTTTCGGTTGCAAGAGTCAGTGCGCTTGAATTACCAGATCAGGAGAAAGAATTAAGGAGTGCAAATAAGGAAATTTCCAAACTAGAACTGGTTGCAAGTGGACGGATAAGCGCCGACCAGGTCGATGATGAGAGAAGGGCGGAGATAAAAAGAGTTTTCGAAGAAGTTCATAACCAAGTTATGCGAATGCAGGGTGAACTTGCTCGGATTGATGCAAAAATGAGAGCTAAGGCCGAACGAAAGTTAATTGAAAAAGGATTAATTGCTCCAAAACCTTCGGATGGCACGAGTGGAGTAGTCCCATTTACTCCATCATTCATGCGACCCGCTTACGGAAGGATCACAGCTAACTTTATGGAACCAAGTTACGTTCAGGTTTTCGGAATTCCTCATAGGGGGATGGACATTGCTATAGCTCAAGGAAGTCCGATTGTTGCCAGTGCAGATGGAGTTGTCTTCCTTGCACGTGATGGAGGGCAGAGAGGTTACTCATATGTACTTATTGGCCATCGTGGAGGATATGCAACTCTTTACGGGCACTTAAGTTCCATAAGCGTCAGCACCGGACAAGACATCAGAGCGGGTCAGGTAATTGGCTTAAGTGGCGGAAGGCCTGGATCTTACGGCGCAGGCCCTACAACAACCGGTCCGCATCTTCACTTCGAGGTTATTAAGGGAGGAGTTCATGTTAATCCTAAGTCTGTTCTTAAATAGTATGACATCTGAGTCACGCAGAGACATCAGTGTTTATTGAATGGCGAGGAATAATTTATTGATCTAAATATTTTCTGTAATTTAAAGTCACCTGTATCATCCAAGTGATGATTTTTGCTTCGCGTCCATCGGTAAGACAGTTTGCACTCGCACAAATGTTAACGGCTGTGATTTTGGCGAACATGACACCGATATTTTCAAAGGTTCTTTATGCCAGGGGCTGGACTCCTTTGGGTCTTTACTTCATGACCTTAGTAATAATGAGCATCATCCTAATCGCGCATGAGATGATGGCGCTGGAGAGAGGTGCAAGATGGGGAATGACCAGAAAAGATCTTTTCGGAACCTTGCTTTCTACTCTTACCGGAGGAGTGGGAAGCCCGATCCTGTTCTTTACAGGACTTCAGTATGTATCCGCATCAGAAACTGTACTATTCACAAGCCTCCTTCCATTTTGGGTTGTGCTATTTGGAGTAATTTTCTTCCGTGAGCGGTTTACGATGCAGATGGGAGTGGGAAGTGTACTCCTTATATCAGCAATATTGATTTTGATCTGGCCGAATGTTACCTCGGTCGAATTTAATCCCGGTATTCCGTTCCTTCTTTGTTCACCGATCCTGAGTGCGCTTACTACGGTTATTCATAAGAAGTACATAAAGCATCGCCACTTAGACTCTATCATTATGACAAGGACAATTCTTAGCATGATTATAATTGGTTTTTGGATTCACCTATTCGATTTTGAAAGTCTGGAGATGCTCAAAACTCCGCAAAACATTTGGTTGCTCCTTTTGGTTCCAGTCCTTGGTTTCATCTTCCCGTTCTTTCTGTACTTTGGATCACTAAAACATACCAAAGTCACGGAGGCTGGTGTTGTTGCTGCAGCTGGTAGAACTTTTGCGGTAATTGCGGCAAGTACCTTGCTTGGTGAGGAGCTGACCTCAATTCATATACTGAGTATCACGTGCGTGGTCTTTGGAGTCCTCTTTATTAATGTGCCTCTTACAAAGTGGAGAATTGTACCTTCCAGGCTTATGGAGGTAGGACCGCTTAGAAAGTAGATCTTTATGTTGCTCCAACAACAACCACAAACTCGCCTTTCTTTGTAATTCTTTCTGCAACTTCAGGAAGTTCGCTGACAGTTGTATCGATAACTTCTTCATGAATCTTTGTAAGTTCTCGCGCAATCGATACTTTTCGATCAGGTTGATCGTTCAATACCTTAGCTAGTTCATTCAAAGACTTTTCGATACGATGAACTGATTCGTAATAAACGATGGTTCGATCATCATCTGCTATTGATGCGAAGAATTTCTTCCTGCCTTTCTTTAAAGGAGGGAAGCCTAGGTAAACGAAACGGTTGGCGGGTAGTCCACTTACACTCAATGCTGCTAGAAAAGCTGAGGGTCCGGGTATTACTTCAATTGAAATACCTCTTTCACGTGCTTGGCTGATGAGTTTAAATCCGGGATCCGAAATTGCAGGAGTCCCAGCGTCGCTGACAACTGCCATGTGTTCCCCCTTCTTCAATCTTTTGATTACCTCATGAATCTTATTATCGCTCGTATAACTGTGCATAGAAATCAGCTCCTTTTTGGGAATCTGTAGTTGCTTTATCAGGTTTCCGGTAACGCGAGTGTCCTCACAAATGATTGCATTTGCCTTGGTCAGGGTGGCAATTGCTCGAAGAGTGATGTCGGTCAGATTTCCTATGGGGGTGGAGACGATTGATAACATTGATAGATGGCTAAATTGTTAAATTGCTAAACTGTTCGCAGGCGAATATTAGGATAGTTATCTCTTTAGAGCAATTTAGCAATTTAACAGTTTAACAATTTTTTAAGTTTGGCTCTTCCATCTTTTACTTTTTCCGCTAAACTTTTCTAGAAACATGCCTAAAGGGAAAAAGAAACCGCCGGCAGATTCTGAGGAGCCCGAAAATAAGCCCGATGAGGCTTCTGAAGAGGAATTAGAGCAGTCAGAAACAATGGAAGAATCCCTTCGACAGAGCTCAGGACAGGCAGAAAATTCAGGTGTTCGCGGGCCTCTTCATGGCAAAGAAACTCTTGCGGATATAGGCAAGATCGAACCAAGAGCTATTGTTACAGAAATGGAGGAGAGCTATCTGGCATATTCCATGAGTGTCATCGTTGCACGCGCCTTGCCTGATACAAGAGACGGACTCAAGCCTGTTCAAAGGCGAATCCTTGTAACTCTTGGCGATCTTGGACTTCGTCCAGGAGGGCGGTTTAGAAAGTGTGCGAAAATCTGTGGTGACGTTAGTGGTAACTATCATCCTCATGGAGAAGCCATTGTATATCCAACTCTCGCAAGACTTGCTCAAGATTTCTCTCTTCGTCATCCGCTTGTATTGGGACAAGGAAACTTCGGATCAATTGATGGTGATGCCCCGGCTGCAATGCGATATACGGAAGCTAAAATGACTAAGTTAACCGAGGAGATGCTTAGGGATTTGGATAAGGACACTGTTGATTATATTCCAAACTATGATAATACTCGAAACGAGCCTTCAGTTTTGCCTGCCAAGGTTCCGAATCTTCTGATTAATGGATCAGTTGGAATCGCGGTTGGAATGGCGACAAATATTCCTCCACATAATTTGGGAGAAGTTATAGATGCAACAGTTCATTTGATTGATAATCCGGATTCAACTGTAGAAGATCTACTTAAATTCATTCAAGGGCCGGACTTTCCAACCAGAGGAATTGTATACAACAAAGACCAGCTGGAGCAGGCGTATCTAACAGGTCGTGGCTCCATTGCTATTAGGGGCAAAGCAGAAATTGAAGAGGCTAAAAACGGGCGTTACCAAATTCGTATTTCCGAAATACCTTATCAAGTAAACAAATCTACGATGATCGAGAAGATGGCGAAGTTGGTTACGGACAAAGTCATTCAAGGAATTTCTGATATTCGTGATGTGTCGGACAGAAATGGGATTAGAATCATTATCGACCTTAAGAAAGAATCATACCCTCAAAAAATTCTAAACCAACTCTTTAAGCATACCGAGCTTCAATCGAGTTTTGGCTACAACATGATTTCATTATCAGATGGAATCCAACCGCGTTTGCTCAATCTGCAAGAGATGCTGCAAATATTTGTAGATCATCGACGGGTAGTAACCCGAAGAAGAATAACTTATGAACGTGACCGCGCAAAAGAGAGAGCTCACATATTAGAAGGATTGTGTATCGCACTTGATAATATCGACGCTGTTGTCCAGATGATTAAGAAGAGTGAAACCAAAGAAATTGCGAGGGATAATTTAATGAAAAAGTTCAAATTAACAGAGATTCAAGCTGATGCGATTCTCCAGATGAGGCTTCAGACTCTTGTAGGACTTGAGAGAAAGAAAGTGGAAGATGAGTTGAAAGAAAAAAGAGAATTTATTGCCAAGTGCGAAGCACTTCTTAAAAGCCAGGCTAAGATGGATCTAATTATTAAAGGTGAAATTATGGAGATTAAGGCAAAGTATGAAGATGGACGTCGCACAACTATCGTGAAGCATGCAGTAGGAGAATTCAGCGCGAAAGATACGATACCGAATGCGCCAATGATCGTTTCTCTGACCAGATCAGGCTACGTTAAGCGCCTAAGTCCCATGCAGTTCAAGGCGCAGGCACGCGGAGGCAAGGGTGTAAAGGGTATGGATATAAAGGAAGAGGATGAAACTCTTTCAGTTCTTCATGTAATGAACCATGATGACCTTTTGTTCTTCACGAATACGGGTCGCGTATTCAAACTGCCGGCTTACGAACTTCCGCAAGGGTCCAGAATTGCAAAAGGACAGGCGATTGTTAACCTGCTTCAGCTTCAACCTGAAGAGAAAGTTAGTGCGATACTCAAGGCAGAGCTAGAGGACAAGAATCATCTGTTTATGGTTACTCGCGATGGAACAGTCAAACGTACAGAAATGAATCAGTTCGAGAACATACGCAGATCGGGCCTCATTGCACAAAAGATACCCAAGGGTGATGAGCTTTGTTGGGTGCTTGCGACCTCGGGCAAAAATGAAATCATTATTGTTTCCAAGAAGGGCAAGGCCATCAGGTTCAAAGAAGAGGACGTGCGTGATATGGGAAGAGCCGCGGCAGGAGTAAGAGGTATAAAACTGGCTCCGGGAGACAGGGTAGTGGAGGCTGCTGCAGTTTATGATCCAAATAAAAGCAGGTTGCTTGTCGTTATGGAGAATGGTCTGGGGAAAATGACATCAGTTAATGAGTACAGATTCCAAAACAGAGGAGGTTCCGGTGTAAAAGCAGCACAACTAACTGCAAAGACTGGTGACATTGTTGGTGGTTGTGTTTTGACTCAAGGAGATGAAGGAGATCTGATTTGTTTGAGTAAACAAGGACAAGCAATCCGCATGAAACTCGGTGATATTCCCCAGCGTGGACGCGCAACACAAGGAGTTATAGTTATGAGGCTTAAGGCGCGCGACAAAGTTTCAACAGTTAGCGTTGTAATGGAAGACAAAGAGGAAGAAGAAGCTGTAATTCAAGCTGCAGAAGAGCAGAGAGAGACAGAAGTTGAGAAGATTAAGAAGGAGGAACGTCGGGTCAAGAGAGCTGCGAAAGTTAAGGTGCCTGTTGGAGTGAGTGCGCCCTCCTCCGCTAAAGCTACGGAGAGCAGGGGTTCGGTCAAACAGCAAAGGCTGCCCTTGGAGGATAAAAAAGAAAAGCCAGCTCCGAAACCAAAGGCAAAACCCAAGCCGAAACCGAAACCGAAACCGAAGCCTAAGCCGAAACCGAAGCCGAAAGCTAAGCCTAAACCAAAGAAGGCTCCTACCAAGAAGAAGCCCACCAAAAAGACTCCTGCTAAAAAGAAGCCTGCCAAACCGTCATTTTCCAAGAAAAAAGTAGGAACAAAGAAAGCAAAGAAAAAGCGATAAATCGTTGAAAAGGACTCCTAACACTGTAAAATCCCTCGCAGTCTATGAAACAAGGTATCCATCCACAGGTCCACAAAAAGACTAAGGCAACTTGCTCCACGTGTAATGCTGTATTCGAAATTCCAAGCACGGCAGAAGAGGTCACAATCGAGACTTGTTCCAAATGTCATCCGGTTTACACAGGCAAACAAAGGAAAGAGATGAAGGGAGGAAGAGTCGAGAGATTCCGCAAGAGGATGGCGGCTGGAAGGAAGAAAGAGTAGAACTGGTAGTTTAAAATACTGAATAATTGAGTGTTTAATATGATAATTTTTATATGGATAGACAGAAGGAATTTATTTTAATTGGCGGGCAAGAAACATCGGTTGCTGAATTTGTAAAGGATCATTTAGGTAAAACTGTTGATCAAGTAAGAGAAGCAATAAGAAACAGATTTCCAGACAGAGGAGTTATGTTGGTTGAAAGACCATCACAAATGCAGAATTCAAGTGCGTCGGTATATTACACTGACACATCCGGATTGTTGCGGCTTGAAGGTTTTGATCGTTATGAAGATCGAAGCAAAAAACCTGGGGCGATGGAGCAACAATTGACTATGCAGCAGAAAGGTAGGGTAGATAGATAGATTAGAGCTTAGGACTTAGGCTTCATTGGAGAATGTTGTATTTTAAGTGTTCCGCTTCGAAGCGGAACGTCTTACGGGTTTAGCTGATGCAGAAAAGTTGAGGTCAGCAAAAGTTTTTTTGAGGAGGTATTGACATCATTTTTTGGAGGATCACCATATATAACTACCGCCCCGCCACCTTTAGCTTTAACCCACCCCTGGGGGGAGGGTGCATTTAGTGGCAAGATATTATTAAAAGGCCGGCTTGGTGTGAGCCGGCTTTGTGAATTGTGCTGGTAGAAATCCTTTTCTGCCAATGTCGTTAAGGTAGTCTGCTTGGTGCGATAACGACGAAACGCCCATCTTTGGTTGTGCGGTGGAACCTTCTATTGGCTTCTGTGGGAAGGCGACTGGGCACAACGATGACGTAACGACCGTCTTTTATTTGGGTACAATGACAACGTGGTACTTACAATCCCAGACTGTATGGGATGCTGATGTAAAGGATCGCATGATGGAGAGGGGTAATGCTCCTTCCAGGGCTCTCTCCTCTTCATTGTACTCAAAAAACGCCGGAACGGTAGAACACAGGAATGTCTCACCGGCAGAGCCGGTGGCGTATTAGGTGTTGGTTAGAGCATTTGGTTCGCAATCAGATGGCTGAGTTTATTTACAAGGAAATTAGAGACTAGTTGTTCTTTGTAAGGACAAGAGTTTTATTACCCATGGAATCTGCCAGTCCTCCGTAGCCTCTTGGATCATATGTATCCACTTTGTACCTATCTCTAATACTCTTTCTGATGTGGCCAGAGTCCAGAAGAGTTCTTCCAAGTCGATGTCTGTCAGAGCAAAACCGCATTTGCCCTTTAGGCTCTAGTACTCTATCGAGTTCTGAAAATATTATTTCTCTATCAATCTCATCATCAATCCAATAAGGATAACAATATACTGATAATATCTGGCTAAAAGAACTGTCTTCAAATGGCATGCTTTTAAGATCAGCCTTTACTGCTTCATTTGAATCGGATTTGCCCCTTTTCGCTGATTGGAAACGGAGCAAACTATGCATATCTGAGAATGCATTAATCAGCCGTGCTTTGATTGAATCATTTATTGTAAAGCCATCTGGACCACCTTTTACTTCTGCATTCCGCAGATCAACTCCCACCATCTTTCCGCTTTCTCTCAGGTGATTATAAAGCGAATAGGGATTATTGATAGTAGTTCCACTACCAGCATCTAAGGTATCACCACGATGAAGGACTTCATCCATCTGCTCCATAGTTTCACAATCAGGAAATAGTATCCTTTTATACATAAGCCTTGTTCTTGCTGTAGATGGCATTCGTATATGTAAGTCATTCGCAAAGATGTCGTGAAACCTTCGCAATCTCTCAGCACAAAACATATATACTGGATTTGTATTTTGATGGTGCTCTGTGGTTGGCTCAACTTCAGGAGTCATTATGTTAATATAATGACTTCAATGAATATGTCAATATTTGTTAGGTTGCAGCATTACCTT
>DCXE01000091.1 GCA_002328295.1 Candidatus Peribacter sp. UBA2144
GGAAAAGTACGTATCTCATATAACTCCCTCTTATAGGAATTGTTTGCGGATAAGAGGTAGTTTGAGCACCTTATGCGAAATATTCAGGCTTGCGAGAAGTGTTAGAGGAGTGTACGGTTATCCACCATGCAAAATTTGTTAGAAAAGACGGAAGAAGAGATGAGACTTAGAGGCTTAAGCCCAAGAACAATCAAAAGTTATACGAGTATTTTGAACGATTACCTCTTATGGAAACAAAGTGATTTGGATGTGGTAGATGAAGGAAGCATCAGAAAGTATTTATTGAGAAAAGAGGAACAGGGTCTAAAGGCTACAACTAGAAATTTGATCCTAAATGCGATTAAGTTCTTCTATCGCGATGTTATAAAATTGGATCGTAAGATTGGTATTCAATTTGCGAAAGAAGAATACAGTCTTCCAATTGTGTTATCTCGCCTAGAAATAAGCAGAATGATTTCTGTAACTAAAAATCTTAAGCATAAATTGATACTTGCGATTGCTTACGGCTCCGGCTTGCGCGTTAGCGAGGTTGTAGATATGAGAGTTGGAGACATTGATATAGAGTCACTTACAATTCATATCAAACAGGCTAAGGGCGGGAAGGATCGAATAACAGTAATTCCGGGAAGCATTACTTCTAATATTAGAGATATTATCATCGGAAAAGATTCGAATGATTTATTGTTCGAGAGCGAGCGTGGAGGCAAATTGTCGACAAGGACTGTCCAATTAATTTTCAAAAATGCCTTAAGAAAGTCAGGTGTAGTTAACCCAGCCACTTTTCACTCTCTTCGCCATAGTTTCGCGACTCATTTATTGGAAGATGGAGTGGATGTGCGTTATGTGCAGGATCTATTGGGGCATTACAATATCAAAACTACTCAAAGATATACTCAAGTTTCAGATACAAAGCTTAGGAATATAAAAAGCCCGTTAGTTGTTAACTGTTAATTGTTAACTGTCATCAAGTATCACACTTCTCCCAAAGTTTTCCTCCATCAATATATTCTCCATTTGTATATGGGAAACACGAATCTCTCAAAATCAATTTAAGTATGTGGTCCAACCTTTCGATGCATGGTCTGTCTATGCAGGATCTTCGAATAAACCAATTTATACCCCTTGCAAAGTCCCGCATTGTTCCTTGGTTCAAAGTATTTGCAATCCGGCCATACTCGCCTACCAAACTTCTTATAACTTCAAACTCAAGTCCTGTTTGCTTCGGTGTATCTGTAGCATGTGGAACAGAAGGTGCAGTGATTTGTTCCTGGTAAACATCCCACTTTTTAAGTTCGCCTCGAACCCAAGATTGTAAATAGGCATCGATCAAAGTAAAAGGATTCCAAATCGACCAGTTTTTGTATTCTTCAGGCAGCCTGTAGTAAAGCGGACGTCTCTTGCCCCAAGTTTCCCTCATAACCATATATTCCCTCACCAAGCGCAGATTGTTTTTATCCAAAGTAAACGGTCCGTGAGTTTCCATTCGCAAGGCGCCCTTCGGCCATTTAGGGGGCCAAACACCATCATAATCCATTGAAGGATATCTACCCACCTTGTCAGGAGGCTTCAAAGGAACTGGAGGAGTCCCATAAAGCCCGGGTTCCATGTTGCATCCCAATTGCACTTCGTGCTGAGGGGTTACACCTGAATAATTTGTAAAGTTTTGATTCTGAGTTGACCCCCTGCCCATCCATTGATTTATTTTGGATGCCAGTTCCAGCACTCTTGCGTTACTTATGAATAAATTCTTCTTAAATGCTTCCGCTTGATATATAAGATTATATTCCGCATCAATTGCTTCCGGCCAACCGGAGTCCGGAAGCCCCATTCCAGAATAGGGAGAGAGAGTTTTCTTGTTGCAACCGTAAGAATAAACATTTTCATCCCTTACAAATTCAGTTGGAGGCAAGTAATCGGTATGGAACGGACACATGAAAGTTTCCGTGCATCCGGTTTTTTCCATGCATTCCCACATACTTCCAAAGAAACCACTTGGAGAATAAGTACACATACCATTGTCGCAATAATAACCGGCAGGATGAGGCTCAAAAGCGCGCGGTTCATTCCAGCCTTTATCATTAACCGTATTGTCTCTCGCGCCTTCCAGTAGCATCTCGTAACGCTCGGAGAGGAAAAGTATAACGTTCACCAACATTTCAATAGACTTGTACCGTTTATCGGCAAGAGCTTTCTGGATCATGCACCTTGAACGCTCAATTTGAGTTTCTATCAGCATTAAATCTATATGAAGGCACGGAGTAACTTCACTCAGATCCCTTTGTTTAAGTGTTACATTAACTTTCGTGTCCAGTATAAGTGCCATTGCTCCGTATCCTCTGTCCAGCCAATTGCTGAAACCTCCGCTGTCAAATGTTTCTGATGTGCCGCCGGAAAATGCACGGTTTATTCCTTTTTGTGCACGATTAATTACTTTTCTGGTGTAGTGATCGGATATAGGAGGAATTTTAAAAACGGGTAAGGCAGATGTACCACCGCCGATTATTGCTTCCGCCGCAGGATTTATTCCACTTCCTACTGAACATTTGGGAAGGTTTAGTGCGTGTGCTGATTGTGGAAATAGATTTAATAACAAACAACTTACAACTAACAACAAACAACTTCTTTTGAATCTTAGTTCAATTGGGATTAGCCTGAAGACAATAAAAAGATTTCTCATTTTCTAGGGCATTGAAGAGTTGGAAATTCAATATTAGCCAGACCGCCAAATATAATGTTTGCACTGTTTATAAGCTCGGCAAATGCTTTGCCCGCATACGAAAGATATTTTTTATAAAGTCCGGTTGCAACTCTGGTTCCTATTGCCGGAGCAGAGGTCTGAAGTCCCCACGTAACAGATGATTCTTGGACTGTTTGTCGCAATATGCTGGAGCTGAACATGGGCAGTTCCGTTGGCGCGATAGCGAGCTGTCTGATTACTTTGAAAGCACATTCGATAGGAATTTGCTGAAGAGGAAGCCCATTTTGTTGGCACAATGCAAGATCAAGCTCAATTGTTAATCGTTGAGGACGATAATCCGGCAGCCTCGAGAACGGAAGAGGTGGCGTTGGTAAGATTGCGCCAATCAAAGGATCCGGCTTGGTTTCCGAATCCCATGGGAAAGACTGCCCTTGGGTAACAAATGTCCATCTGCTGGGGAGTATTCTTTGTTCTTCTATAGATTGTTCTATGCATTGAGCCAAGTAACACATGTTGTTTCCAATGGTATTTCTATACTCAGAAATACATTCCGGAGTACATACTTGGGGCAAAGAACTTATTTGAGCAGCTGTTCTGGATTTAGCTGCAGGACCCGGCATAGGTTTACCACTCTTGTCGAATTGCTGATACGACTCCTCAATCAAGTCTTCACATTTTGTGGAACGGCCTGCTGCGTTGCGCGGAAATACTTCTTTTTTCATAAATTCTACAACTTCATCGATTTTATCCATGCTAATTGCGTCATCTGAACATGGGGGTATCTTCTTCTTTTTGTCTTTCGGGTCTGGTGCTGCAAATTTAAGACAGCTCATGTTGGACAAAACAGATGCACAAAGTGTGACGCTGAGACCCGTACCTATCAGGTTACCGTCTTCCGCAAGTGCATTGCACTGTGCGGTATAGGCTGGGACTTCGGATGCACAACACTTTTCTTTGGTATCGTTTAGACTTGTAAATGGAGGAAGATTACACTTTTGCTGTGCGTGTACTAGCTCATGAATTAGTAAGTGCGAAAGACTGGGAAGTTCTTTTGGTAAGCAAATGGGAAGAATGCCGTTTTCCAGTTTGTCGAACGAAAGGGCATATCCTTTGGAGCAATTTCCACTGTCTGGAGCGCCCTTAATATCACCTTCTCCATCGCAATACATATCTATAGCACAGTTACCGCAGTGGTATGGCTTATCTATTACATCAGAATCATATGCGGGAGTATCTCCTGGGGCATCAATAAAGTATTTATCTGCAACTCTATCGTATCTCTTATATCCCACCGGATTTGTTCTCCATCCTCCAACTTCGCAGGCGTCAACTCCTGCTTCTGTTGAGCGTATTACCCCTTTCAGATGGTCCGGGTTGCAGGCGGTCAGAACAATTTCATTTTTAGGCTTAGGTGGAGGCGCACCTTTCTTTTTCTCTTTTTCGGGAGAAGGACAATAGGCATCATCCACCGGTCTGCACAAGTATCCCCGCGAAGAGAATGGCATAGCGCACATTTTGTCATATGGAAGTGGTTCTATCGGAGGCTTGGCGTATCTTCCTCCCAATATTGGATTGCCATTAGTAACAATTTTGGGAAAGAGAGGTTTGTAAGGCATGTAAAGTCCTGTACCGATTTCGTTGGGTTGGATCCAGATAAAAATATCATCACTAATTTTGATTGGAGCGGACAAAACCACTTGTCCATCTTCATAATCAACGTTGGATTCCAACTCCGCTTTAGCTATTACCCACGCATCATAAAGCTTCTCTTCCAATTTGCAGTTGCGTGCGCGCAAGTATGTAAGTTCAGTATCTTTGCTTGTGTCCCTTTTGTCCCACTCCTTTTTCCATGCTTTGCAATCAGTAAAATTTGGATCTTCCCGCATAACAGATGCTACTCCCCATTGATACCTTCTTGACCACATTCTTTTGGAGTCTCCCATCAGACCGAGAACATTAGCTTTTTTAACTTCTTTTTTTGCCTTATCCCAAGACATGGCAAAGACGCGCTTTTCCACCACTGGTGTCATAAGCCAGTCGTTACTGGATTGCATAATTCCAATAATGCTCGAATACCTTGGGGCCAAATACATCGGCTTAATTATGTGGTCTGTAATAGGCATCTCGTACCCTGCTACGACCATTTGCAAGTCACGTGAAAGAGTTTTAATCATTTCTTCGCGTCTCCCAACAGTTCTTATGGGATCGCCGATAGAACAAGGGAATTCCTTTCGGCGATCGCATATATCTACATCCATATAAGAGAAAGCATCAACAACGTCTTGTTTTTTTAGACTTGGATCAAAATCAAACACTTGTTTCTTAAGGATAAATTTATCCAGACCATCCGTTTTTTTATCCAGCAGGAATTCTTTGCGGGAAATATCGTGGATGTAGTTGTACATCTGGCTTGAGGCTTGCTGTGGAACAACAAATATAACCAATAGAATTGCATAACTCAGAATACGCAAAAATTGAGAATTGAGAATTGAGAATTGATAATTTCGTCTTCGATGATGCATCGAGCCTTGGAGTTTGCCAGAGATAAAATTATTCAGAATCATTTCTTCTTTTTGTAATAATCACGGAGGGGATCTTTCGCGTTCCATATGCGCGGTAGGCACGAAGTTGAATCTGCTGCCAGAGCCAAGCCATTTCGCATATCCAAAGATGCCTGTTGCAGGCATTGCAGTTCCATATTCAAAACATTGAATCTGTTGTAACCACTTAGCATCGTAACAGTTCGGTTTATTGCTCTGCGTGCTATCAAAAGTTCTTCAATTATTGTCTCTCTGTCGGTCCATACAATTACTGCGACAATCATGCGTTCGAGGGCGGGCAAAATATTGCCACTAATAAGCTCTTCTCTTTTGGATTCTTGGTCAAGAGTGTGGGTAGGAAGGAATAGAGTACGTTCAACCAGCGCACATTCGTACATTCTTAAATATTCCAAAAGAACAGTTCCAACATCCAGTTCGCTTAGGTACAAAGAGTTGTAATTAACCTGAGTCCAATCCACACTGCCGCCGCTAAAAATGCCCCACCAATTACTGGAAGCCCCTTCGTTGTGTAATTGCCACGTAAGCGTGCGCCACGAGGGGAGAGTGCTGGCAAGCTTTTGGAGAGTCGGACGCGGGGGAAAAGCTTGAGCATAAGACGAGCCAGAGCATTGGAGTTCAGCAGGAGTAAAATATTCATCTATCACTAAGCTGACTGTGGAGTGAAATGTATTCTTCCAATCTTCCACTTCGCTGGGTGCATTTTTTGCCGCAGTTTTGCCGCCCAATTTGGAGAAATCTGTACTTCTAAAAAGTTCGTATTCAAAGCGCGTACAGGCTGCCAGGATTGGATATCTATTGGGAGCATTACCATAAGCGGCAGGGGTTTTTTGAATTCCAATTGCAAATAGAGATGCCGAGATGATTAACATCCAGAAAATGCCCGATGATAATAGTTTCTTTATCATTATCTTACTTTGTCGGGAGGAGGATAAGCGTCACAACTGGCTAGGAAGCATGGGATTCTTCCCATCCATCCAATTACAGAGGCCGACTGGCGAATACTTCCGGCTAATGTCCAACGAAGTTCCAGCAAGAATTCATCAAACGTTCCTGCAAACTGCAAAAGTGATCTGTATGCTGCGTCGTACTCTACAAGCATCTTCAAAATCTCCGCCTCACGTTTAATAATTGAACTGCTTATATCCGAGCAGTATTGAAATGCATCCGAAAGTTGCAAAGCGTCTTTATCCTTATCCAAGTGGCAAGCAGGAATCGATCGAGCCGGCAAGCTCAAACATCCGTGGATATCGATAACAATTGGCTTCGCAGTTTTGGACGCTTTCCCCGTTGATAGATTTATACCTTCGCATACCATTGCGGCTCTGCATGAAAGTGTGCGCATTGCTTGTGCTAAATAAGGAACAAGTTCAGAAGTAAGTACTCGCTTAGTTCCAAATATTCCCTGATACAAAGGAGCATCCTCGTCGTCTGGATTCGGAGAAAAATCGACGCCGTCTGCCAATATGGGAATAATATCTTTCTCGTGCAATTGCTCCATTGCAGAATTACTTATGGTTTTGGCATCGCCTTTTTCTTTGCCTACGTACTCCCATAGATCTTTACCTACTTTGTACCATGCTTTTCCAAAGTGATCGAACCATACAGTGCCTACAGGCTCGTATTTGGCACGCTGACGGCCGAAAAGCACTGCGCGATAAAGGCGTATTTCCCTTGCCAAAAGCTTATCCACCGCCTGACGACAATTATCAGTATTTGGCGGTTGAGATATTGCTGTATAGAGATCGACAGATGATGCCTGGGTTGGAATCAGCAGAGTTAGGGCTAGGGCTAGGGCTAGGGCTGGGGCTAGGGCTGGGGCTGGGGCTGGGGCTCGGAATCCTGAGAATCTTCTGATTCTTCTGCTTCTTTTTATCTGGCCTCTGATAAATTGCATCAATTTCATATTATTTTTTTGGAATCAATCCACCCGACATTGCAGGAGTATTAAAGGAAGGAACTATATCGTTACGGTCTGAACTGTACGGGAACAAGCCCTTTTTGTTATAGCCTGAAGGATTAAGCTTCACTCCAGGTCTTTGCAGAGTCTCCCTGAACATACAAGTTCTTAGTTGATCAATAAGAGTTCCACCTTCGCTATCTTTGCAAACGGTTTCTTTTATCTTATCCGAAGCGCCTTCCCAATTAATCGCCCATCCCTCCTGCGGATAAGTCTTGTTTCTATGCATAAGCTGGCAGGCCCAGTCATCTGCGGGGCATATGACATAGAATGGATCAACAGGTTTTGGCCTGAACCTTCCAATTGCCAACTTCTCGTCCTTGTCGAATTCTTCCTCCAGCATTATGGCGGGACGTGATCCAAATCGCATCAATCTTTCCAGTAGATCCCATTCTACATGAACACAAGTTTCCGTACCTCTTCTGTAGCAGTCTTGCTCCTTAAACTTAAGATCATCCTCCGGTGTGTCATAATCAAATTTAGTTTGGCTCTTCCAGAATTTTTTGTAAATTTCATTCATTTCTTCAAACATTTCCGAAATATATAGCATGTTTCTTTGGATATCGGTTAGTTGTGCAGGGGAATACATATCCATAGTAATAGAGGGAGGCCTTTTCCCGATTACCAGATCGGGGATCATTGTACTTTCATCATTTTCATCAACATCCCCATCTCCATCTGTGTCCATCATTTGATTCATGTATTCCATAATGGATGGTACGGGTGGAAATTCCGGGAGTACGGGAACATTAACATTTTTTGCGCCCGGATCCGGGGCTGCAAGCTTGGCTATATCTATTCGCACTTGAATAGGTCTTATTATTGGAATTTTAAGATCGGCTGAGGGGTATTTGAGTCCTGTAAAATCAAAAGTTGCATCAGACAGTCTTTCAACATCAAATCTCGGAAGTTCGCTGCCGGTTAAATCTGGTCTACCTTTGTACCATTCATCAAGCAGTGAATAAATCGGCACGGTAAAGCGTTCGTTGTGGCACCAAGGCATGCAGGACTTATTATGGAACTCCCGGTAATCCTTTTGAATCTGCTTCCAATACGTTTGCAGGTTTTGCAGATCCGCGAGCTGGTTATAATACTCGTCATATCTTCCGGTGATATCGGTAGATAGCCAATCGCCAATGGTAGTTACTATGTTTTTTTGATGTTCTATCAGCTTCTTACTAAACCAGACAACATCCGCTCGCAATTTACGAACTTGTTCTATTTGTCTCGCGTAGCTTTCCAACACCAAAACTATATCCTGGTCAGCAACTGCTGTTTTTCCTTTGAAAGAATAATATTTGGCCCATTTTTCGGCAAGCGCACGGAACTCAAGCGGTGATCCCATTGGAACCAGTACAGGAATATGTTCTTCTTGCATGTTGGGCAACAAGCTCTTTTGAAGATATGTCTTAATAATATCAATTGTATCTTCACCGGCATGCAGTTGTACTTCCAGCACCTGCATTCGTGGGTCCCTTTCGGCTTGTTTGGTAGTATCAATTATCCTTGGAGTAAATATCGGATCCAGAGGATCTAGTCCTATAGACCAAGCAGGCGGCAAAAGAAGTCGAATCGCCGGAGGAGTGAATACCAAGTGTGCTTTTGTTTGCTGTTCTTGCCACCACTCGGTGAAAAATCTGCGGGGACCGGTTTCATTGCTAACAGTATCATCAAATGCACGCAAAAGTGCACCCGAGGACAATTGAATCATGCGGTCTTCCTTCTTTTTCGCATCCGGCATGTCTTCCTTTGTGTAATAAGCTTGAATGCTGCTTTCCAAATGCGTTATATCTGTGGGGCTGGACAACAGTAGCGTCAAATCATTTTCATATTTCTTTTTGATAGTACGCTGGTCGGAAAGTGAAAATGCATTCGAAGTACCGGGATACCAAACATCCTTGTCTTCCTCAAAATCATTTTCACGAACAATCTTATCTATATCGTCCATTGTTAAACTGTAATAGCCCTTACCCTCCTGGGTAGGAGACCCTTCAACTTCGCTTGTCTCTTTCCCCATTGCCCAGAAATTTCTTTCTTGCTCCCTATAATAAGCCGCAATTACACAGACCTTTCGTTTGTCATCAGTTACCCGCAACTTTGGATCATACTCTGAGTAAATTCTGTAGCAAGATACAGGAATGTTAGATTTTTTGTTGTCGTCGCGAATCGGATCTTCATAAGTATCCTTTTGATTGTTATCGATATATTTAACTTGATCGCGCTCGTAGTTTCCTGTGTAGTGGCGGAAATATGAACGATATCTGGGACCTTGTCTGCGGCGATAGTAATTTATGAAAGTAATACCCAAGTCCGGATCGGTCACTTCGTACGGTTTGAATTTTTCTACACATGGAAATTTAGGGAAATCAGCATCGTCTGCGTCACATGGAACGACCTTTTTTCCTTTGGGGTCATCTATACTCGTGCAATAACTGCATGCATCGCTATAAACCTCTTTTATCCAGGGTGGATAGTATTGCATCCTTGGACGGTCGGGTTCCGGTTGACACCCCGGGCCCCAATCGTCTGGTATACCGTTTCCATTGGTATCAACACAAGCTAGAATGTATCTGCATTCAGTGTTCGAGCATGTAATGCAGTTTTTCATGTAATTGGTTATGTCCCCCGTACCGTCTCCGGCGCCGTCGGGCCCGTACACAATTCCGTCAACGCTTTGATATGTACAACATAATCTGGGCTCAACAAAATCCAGTTCTTCACCTGGCATTCCGGGATATTTGGGAACTACGTCCTTATCCTTATCCTTTTGCTCAACCTCACCGGCTTTTTGTACTCTGCAAGATGTTCTTCTTGAATACATTGTAAGTGTGCACCCAGGAAGATGAGGTTGTTTAGAACGATTCGCATCTCTGCACTTATAGTCCATAGGTATAACTTTATTGTAATAACCAAAAACCCATCGATCATTCAGCCAGCCACAAAGGCCGCCATCCACGCCTGCTCCAATACTTCCGCACACATTTCCATCTTCCGGCATTTCGCTCCCCCCACACGAAAACTTAATTGATCCTCTCCCGGGCGGATCTGCGGGGTTTTCTGGGGTAGCATCACCAAGCGGTCGTTGGCAGGGGAAAGCTTTGTAAAATGGAGGGCGGAAACGCGCAGTTCCTCCTCCTCCATCGATAGGCCTGCACGCTGATCTGTAACCACATGTAGGAACATCGCTTGGTGTTTTCAAGTAGTCCGACCTAAGAGACATTCCGGATTTCTTATTTCCAAGTGGTCCAGCCTGATCGTGCCCCGGTAAGCCAGTCACAATTGGAATCTTCCCAGCTACTTCTTGATCCCAATCCCAGCCTCCGCAAAGAGCTTCGTCCATTTTTGTTCGAAGAGTGGAACTTCCTCCACTTTCTGCTCCCGCAAGGCCTTGGACTTGCCCCACGCTGCCAGGACGAGCGGGGACAGAATATGCCGCAGTTGAATTCGGAAGAATGCAAATAGCAAGAGAGCAAATTACAAGAAAATTCCAAATTCCAAATTCCAAATTCCAATTAGTACTTTTTTTTGGAATTTGTAAAATTGCGATTTTGGAATTTCCGAAGAGGAAGGGCATTAATAACATTTTACCGCTAACACTTAACAATTAACACCTCTATCCTGCACGTGGGTACCACATATAGGTCGGTATTTTTTTTGATGTAACTAATAAGAATGAAAGAACAAAAGGAAGATTAAAAAGAATAAAAATTTTGAAAATAGAAACTTCTATTCTTTCAATCCTTTCCAATATTGTTATTGTGTCGGAACATGAGGAAATTTAAACTAGAACACATATTTAATTATTCAGCCACATCATTGAGTTGATAAGAGGGAATCAAGGTGTACGATCTTACACGTCACGTAGAACGTGACATGCTTCGTAGTCATCACCATCAGTCACGAAAGAAATTATGACCTCCTCGAAGTATTCACAGCAGCGGTGCTGAACACCTCCTTATTTTCTTCCAATATATAATATGTTCTCCTACAACCGCGTACACATCATCGGCTATCAAACACAACCTGTTGACGTTCGGCAAACCCCTGGCGGGTCCAGCGTTACAGATTTAAATATAGTTGTGCCATACACATACAAAACAGAAGACGGAAAAGAGATGAAAGGAAAGAGTTTCCACCCCGTAACTTTGTGGGGTCCAATGGCAGACATTGCAGGCCAGTATGTTCGCCCTGGCTCACAGCTTTTTGTATCCGGAAGGCTTCAAACCGACACTTGGGAAGACCAGAAAACCGGAGAGAAGAGAAGCAAGACTCGAATAGTTGCACTTGATCTTATAATGCTTGATCCAAAAGACGGGCAAACAAAAGTTTCAGACGGAGCATCTGCCCAACTTACAAATTGCGCAAACCGTGCAGACGTAATCGGCAATTTGACTCGTGAGCCGGAGCTAAGAACCACTACAAACGGCAATAAAGTTATAACTCTCGGTATTGCCACCAATGAAAGGTGGAAAGACAAGGCTTCCGGCGAAACCAAAGAGCGTGCGGAGTTCCACAACGTAGTAGTTTGGGGCGACTTGGCAGAGGAAATGAGTAAGACTCTAAAGAAAGGCCAACGCATTTATGCCTCCGGAAGAATTCAGACCCGTGGATGGGAAACTCCGAGCGGCGCAAAGCGCACAAGTACAGAAATCATTGCAGAAAACGTTTCTATGCTTGGAGTAGAAAGCTCGGTCGCGCAGGAAACCGTGCAAGCGGAAGCTGCACGCGGACCGCGAACACAATCTTCATCAGAAGAGGCACCACCCGTAGAATCCTCAAGTGATACCGCAAAGGCTCCCGAAGCGCAATATGCATCGGAAGTTAAAGCGGAGGATCTTCCATTTTGACCTCATCCCCCTGACCCCCTTCTCCTGCAAGCAGGAGAAGGGGGAATAAGGAATATTTCCTTATAAGCCCCCTCGCCTCCGCAGAGGAGAGGGGGTTTGGGGGTGAG
>DCXE01000015.1:0-174 GCA_002328295.1 Candidatus Peribacter sp. UBA2144
TTATGATACTCAACGGCAAGATCTGCACCTTTCTTTGCTGTTGCAAGTGCGAACTCTAGTGCCCTGTTTAGATCAATTGTGTCCATAAGTTTTCTAGAGGTAATATAATGTATTGAGGAAATAAAGGATATAAATGATTGAAAGGAATGATCCTTTATATCCTTTAACTCTTTT
>DCXE01000015.1:477-32115 GCA_002328295.1 Candidatus Peribacter sp. UBA2144
TCCTTTATATCCTTTAACTCTTTTATATCCGTCAAAAATTATACCGGCTCGGCATCAGGATCGTGCCCATCTCCGACGAGAGTGAAGTCGTCACCTTTGTCCTCGTAGTCACCGCTTTCGAAGATGCGATCGTCCTTAGTATCATCATCATCGTCATCATCACCTGTAGTGAGCCGGGTCGAACTATCGAACCACATAGAGTAAGGGGGAATAGATGAATATAGAATAGTAAATATTTTAAATTGAGGGAAGTCGGTATTCTTTCAAAATTTCTCTGGCCATCTTGTATCTCGGCATTCCTTTGCCCACTGTATTCCAATATGTCTTTGAATGATTGCAGTGTTTAAGGTGCGCAAGCTCATGAACTATCACATATTTGAGCACCGATGGTGGAACAAATAATAGCGCAGAATTTAGCATTATAATTTTCTTTGGACTGCAACTGCCCCATTGGGAAGAAGCAAATTTGAGCCTGATTTTCCTAAGAGGAAAGCAATATTGCAAATCATTAACCTCATGCACTAGCATTCGTACTCGGCGTTCCTCAGCACTGCTTAAAAGGTCCCAAAGGAATGCATGCAGGGCTCTTCTTCTGATGTGAGGGCTGATTGTAACGGTCCATCCTCTGGAATTTCTTCTGGCACGCGTCTTTTCCCCTGCTCTAAGTGTGAAGTGATAGGCCTTGCCGGTGGCTGTTCTTACTGTAAGGCTCTCTGAGCCCTCTAGGAGGGGTCTGAAGGGGTCAATCAGCTTCATCTGTTCATCTTCTAATATCTGCCTGGTCATGCGCCTTAGAAGGTCAGATATGTGCTCTTCCTGCTCCATTCGAGTCAGGTTTTTGGCAAGCCTGATCACAATGGTTCCATCGCGAAAAACTGCACGGGAATGCTTGTTTCTAGTATGTTCTACCCGGTGGCGGATTCGTTTTGAAGCCATGGAGAGAGGTAGTATAACATTGGCTGTCAACACGCTTTGATTCGGACAGTCAGAGCTTTGACAAATATAGAATTGATTTAATTATGACTGTTCCGCTTGAGGGCGGAACGTCTTTGGAGGCTTTGAATAGATCAAAAGTGGGATTCGTGAAAAGATTTTTTTGAGATGGTATTGACCTGTATTTTTCTAATGCCACTATTAAATAGCGCCCCACCACCCTCGCCACTAACCCACCCCTGGGGGGCGGGTGCATCTGTATGCTATTCAATACACGTTTTAATCATCTCCACCGCCCTCTGAACCTTCTCTCTGCTTATCTTGTGATCAGCCATAAACGAAATTTCCAAAAGCATAAGCTCAACATCCTCAAAACAAGCTCTGGTATTCCGTAAATCAGACTCGTCAGCTTCTTGCGTGCCTACAAGTATTACGTCTATTTGTCGTATCAAATGCGATGTCCAAGATAGTAATCCATCTGCTCTAAGAACTGAAACCGAAAGCCAATAAGGAGCTCTGTATCGTTCGGCTAGATTTTTCTTGGTTTCTATAAGTCCCTCTTCGGTTGTATAAACACCGGCATCAATACCGTCGATAACTGCAGTAATTGCATCCATTAGCGGGACAATACTTGCATTAATTCTCTCTTTGGCTTCATCTGATGTCCCAGGAAGTTTATATAAGAAAGCACGTTCCTTTCGTAGGTCTTCCAGATTCAAAGTTAGTTCTCCTCGGTAACATCTGAGCACTATTGGAAGCCTGATATTCGAATTTGATTTGCGTACATCATTTCTACACTCCTTCAAGTAATCTTTTTTCTCTATTCTGCGTGATTCTTCATCGTGTCTGTAGAGTAGAAGAGCTCTGTGCTTGCTTTTTCTTCTTAGAAAAAAACCAATGGATTTTTTTCTTCGCTCATCGTCAGTTAGAGCTTTAACTTCCTGCTCTTCTTCTGCCAATTGCCCAGTTAAATTTCCGGTTCCTTGAATCATCTCTCTATTGTCCGCAAAATAATCTGATTCAACCATATCTCTTACCAGATTTCCCGTTGCAGCGACCATGGTTATGGCAATACCAGCAATAAATATGGACTCAACACCGCCGTATTGTGTGCGTTTCTTTGGTTTTTTACCCCGCATTGGAGCGCTACGCCGTGCACCCAATGTGGTGCTGCGGGAGCGACTAGTGCGGGGCTTCTTGGGCATGAAAAAAGTATATCCTGTTTTTTACGCAATTGTTAGCAATCCTTAAGTTCTTACTTCAGCCATAATTCTACCTTTCAGTAATCCAACAACGGAGTCCAAGTCATCATTCACTATCAGGTCATCAAACAGATGTTTTTTCTGTTCGAAAAAGTCCAGATCGCGTTCGGCATTCTTCATCCTTTCATCAATCGAAGCATCGGTATCTCTGCCTCTGGTACGAAGTCTATGAAGAAGGCAACTTAGCATCAGCCTTTTGCTTTTGCCAGGAGGCAGAAGTCCGAAAGACAGAATTGATCTTCGGCTATAAGTTCTAACCAGGTCTTGCAGCAGTCCCATCTCTGTAATTACAACAGGGACTTTGTGTTCTTTCCAAATGGCCTCAATATCAGATCTTCGATACCCGTACCATCTGCTTTGAGTGGAAGAGGGGATGCGGGAACACGATGCAAGACGGCCTTGCTTCTTCAGAATCTCGAATTTTTTTGGGTCGATGTATTCATATTCGTCTTCATCCTGATCAGACGGTTCGCGCGTTGTTAGAATTGGTACTTTTGCAGCGTAGTCACCGACTTTAGTGGTTAGAATTTTACTGATAGTTGTTTTTCCGACTCCGGATGGTCCTGTTAATGCAATTATGTATCCTGTGAATTCTTTTTCCTGGATTAGTTCACCTTCCATCGGCTCGAAACAAACATCATAAGTTCTAAGTCCTTGCTCATTTACTCTCATCAGTCTCATATGTGGAGTCACTCTCTGTCCGATACTCACTTTCGAGCTTGTAAGTTGCCCTATTGCTTTCGATCCATCATCTAATTCAATGATTCCAACAGTTCTTGGCTCCTTTCCGAATCCTTTGGGGGGATGAACTATAGTTGTGAAGGATATGACTGTGCCTTCCTGCATTTTTTTGCGGATATTCTTTTGAGCGCGATGAATTGTGGAAGGTGTGTCAGACATGGGTCAACTAACAACTAACAACACATCCGCCAAAAGGCAGACTTTTAACTTACAACTAGTTGTTAGTTGTTGGTTGTAAGTTGTTAGGTCCGAAGGACCGTGTTTGCCAATAAGAAAGAGATAATTAAGAAGCACGTTCGAGAATGTGAATACAGCACGTGGCACCGGCTCCTCCAAAATTATGAGCAAGTGCATATTTCTCATTCGAAGACTTAAGCTGTTTAATCAGATCAACAATTTGCTTGATGCCGGTTGCTCCAACAGGATGGCCACAGGCCTTCAGTCCTCCGGAAGCATTCACAGTGAGCTTTGAATCACTCTCATATAAGCGTATTCCTCTGCCTGGTGCGGCAAATCCAAGATCCTCCAGATTAATTACAGCTGCGATAGAGAAACAGTCATGTGTCTCCAGATGTGCGATGTCATCGCGCGTAATCTCGGCCTCATCCAAAGCTCTATCCATAGCATCTCGTGTTGCCGGGAATGATGTAATGGAAGGGCGCTCGGCAATACTTAGAGTATCCGTGCTCACTTGTGATGCTTTAATACGGATCTGTGATTCGTTAGTTGACGAAAGTATGATTGCAGAAGCTCCATCAGAGATTGGTGAGCAGTCTAATAAGCAAAGTGGATCAGCAATCGATGGACTTTGTGAAATTTTTTCCTCAGGAATTGCATTTCTAAACTGTGCATTTGGATTTTTCGCGGCATTTTCGTGATGCTTGGCACTAACCTTATTAAGTTTCTCTCTCGTTAGTCCGTATTCATGCATGTATCTGTTTGCGATCAGTCCAAAGATCCCAGGAAAGGTCAGGCCTGTCGGAATATCTTTCTCGGCATCAGCTGCTCCCATTAAGCTTAAAGAAATTTCTTCGGACGAAACGTCGGTCATCTTCTCGACTCCTATTACCAATATATTTTCTGCCCTTCCGCTTTCAAGCAGGCTTATTGCGGTATGAACTGCAACGGATCCGGATGCGCAGGCAGCTTCGGTTCTAAGTGCAGGAGGACGATGGGGAAGTAATGCGGATGCCATTGCTCCCAGATGTGCTTGATCATTTGTTCGTTCCCCAAGCATGTTGGAGACTACGATGAAATCGATATCAAGAGCTGTCAGATCGGAGTTTAGAATGGCAGAAGTTACAGCTTCTTCCATCAAGTCTTTAAGACTCTTGTCCCAGTGTTCGCCAAAAGGCGTTTGGCCTGTCCCTACGATGAATATGTCCTCTTGCATGAATGTTGGGGGTATTTTACTGAAAGGAAGCAGAAGAAGCAAAAGAAGCAGAGGAATCAGAAGATATCCTCTGAATCCTCTGATTCTTCTGATTCCTTTATCCGGTACATCTTAAAAACTCATCATATCTTATATATTCCTTTTCTCGATTGTCAAATGGCAGTTGAATGCCGTCTTTGAGCATTGTAAACACAAATGCATCGGATCCTGCTCCTGATCCATAGCTTACAAGCAGTATTTTCTCTTTCTTTTTTGCATTCTGAAGGACGTTTATCAACCCAAGAAGAGAGCAGGCTGAATATGTATTTCCAATTTCGGGAACTATAAAACCGTGCTCCATCTGTTCTTTGCTCAGATTATACTTTTTAGCAATTTTTAATGGGAACTTTGCATTTGGCATGTGAAAGATTGCGTGGTCAATGTCAGAAACTTTAAGTTCAGAAACTTCAAGTATCCCTTTAAGTGCTTCTTCAACGTGGCGGAAGTAAGCGGGCTCCCCTGTAAAGCGTCCTGCGTGTTCCGGATATTTGCTATCAGACGCTCTCCAGAAATCAGGAGTGTCTGTTGTAAAGCTCAGAGTCTTTTCGAGTCTGCAAATAGCATTCTTATCATTCTCAGGTCCGATAATTACTGCACCCGCACCGGCGGCCGCAGTGTACTCAAGCGCATCACCGGGTTTGCCTTGTGCTGTGTCTGAACCGATCGCAAGTCCGTACTCTATCTGACCTGACCTGACCATGCTGTCCACAATCTGCATTCCGGCAGTTCCGGCTTTGCATGCAAACTCAAGATCAGCAGAGTGACAGAAAGGATGGCACTCCAAAGCAGAGGCAACCATTCCGCTTGTAGGTTTAACTGCATACGGGTGGCTTTCCGAACCTACAAAAACTGCGGAGATCTGGCTCGATTTTAATTTGGAAGTATCCAATGCAACTCGTCCGGCCTCAACTGCCATCGTAAATGCATCTTCCCCTTTATCAGGTACAGTTTTCTCGGTCACACCAAGTCCTTTTATGTACGAAGCGGGATCCTGATTGTGGCTTCGCGCAATCTCCTCAGTTTTAATTCTCTTTGAAGGAATGTATTGGCCGAAACTGATTATTGATGATTTCATTTTAAATAGTTTATCAGATTGCTAACGAGCTAGATTTTGATGCGATTTGGATAATGTATGCGTTGCCTGAGCGGCTAGAAGTGATATTTCACCTGCTAGAACTGCTGCTCCTATAGACTCTGCGAGCAATTGGCACTTTGGCAATTGGCAATTGGCTTTCATTATTAGATCTAGACATTGATTTTGTGCTGGTAATCCAGTTCCACCTCCACGAACACCAACGAGAATGGCAGGGCATCGTATCTTGATGTTGATTGTTGATTGTTGAGAGCGAAGCGTGTCGATTGTTGTATCAGTTAACGATCCCTCAACCGTGTGAGCCGCATCCTGACCTGTTGCGAGATAGAGAGCTGCAATAATATTTGCTACATGAAGATTAGAACCAAGTGAGCCTGCAACTTTTGATCCAACATCAAGTTTTGCATGAGCAGTTTTAACCAATGACTCAGGATCCGACTTAAGAACTTCTCTAACTATATCTTCAGAAATCTCAGCTTCCGCAATTACTTCGTAACCTCTACCCAAGTCGTGTGTTCTTTTACTTGGTTTTTTATCCGAGTCTACATTTCCTGCAACTGTTACGAACTCAAGTCCTTCAATATTAGATTGCAACCATTCTCCAATTGCTTGCGCGGCAATTGTAACCATGTTCATTCCCATTGCCTCATCTGTATCGCAATTAATTGTCAGAAAAATATGATCATCAACCTCATCAATACAAAAACTAATTATCTTAAGGTGATTACTAGTGTTTTCTCCTACTTGTTTCCATTGTGCCTCAAGTTTTTGTATTGAATTGAGAATTGATAATTGAGAATTGAGAATTCGGAAAGCTAAAGAGCGGGTCATTCCGTGATATGTCGATGAAGTTTTGACGCCACCTGCTAAGTTCAATGCTTTGCAGCCTCTATTAACACTTGCAACAAGTGCAGCTTCGGTTGTTGCAAGGGGTAGATAGATGTCCGTAGCCGCGACGCCGGCGTCGCGGCTACGATCGTTAGAAAAATGGACTTTGAGTGGTCCTGCAAGACCTACAGGGATAGGAACGTGTCCGAACATTTGCTCGCAGTTCTTCTCTTCAGCACTTCCAAGCTTAGATGGTTCTATTGATAAATCTCCCAAATCTACACCAAGCTCGCGTTCTATGATCTTGCGTCGTTCGTCACAACGATCGAAAGAATTTAGGCCTGTAGGCAGAGATCTAAGATTCATAGAGTGTATGTACAATGTACATACAGTGTATATACATCAGACAGAGCTTTAAGCAACTGTTGCTAATTCCTTAATAATCTTTGCGCCTGCTCCTGTCTTTGCTTCAAATACCTTGCATCCCTCTTGGGCGTAAGCAAATTCGCGAACGCGATCAACTGATTCATCAGTACAGATCAACTGAACAGTTGGACCTGCATCCATTGTGTAGAAAACGGGGAGATGCTCAGAAGTTCGCAGTTCAATTATTCCATCTGTGATGCGATGAGTGTCGTTAGTTAAGTAATGAAGCGCGGGAGTTGAGGTTTGCATCACCATATGCATGTCCAGAACGTCTTCTTCGCAAACGTATGTAAGTTTTTCGAAGTCTTTTGCGAGCACTGCATCGATGCACTCCTTCTGTCTGCGGTTCATGATGGCATCAACGCGGTCAGAATAGTGAGGACTACTGTGTGCAGTTGGATGACCTTCTGTTGAACCGATTTTTTTCTCGATCATTGTTGGCACAACAATGATGTCATGCAGAGTCCAATGGTTCTCATCTGCAAATTGTTTTCCGTATGCACTGTCGATCTCTTCTCCTTCGCCTGCAACAAGCGCCACGAATCCTCCGTGCACACTTCGGCCTGCAGATCCGGAACCAATACGTCCAATTACACTTGTTTGGGTCTCAGTTAATTCGTAAGTTTCTGCAATTAAACCTTGAATTGCTTTTGCAAGACAGCTGAAGACTGCGGATGAAGATGCAATACCTACGGCAGATGGAATATTCGATCTGACTGTAATATTACATGATGCAGGAATTGCATCAGGAGCCCCCAGTTTAGTCAGGTACGTCTTTACGTTATCCAAAGTCTTCCCAAATCGGGCTACGTGCTTCTCTCCCAAGATCTTCTCGGTTCCATCAGGATTAAAGGAATGCACAATAAGCTCAGGAGAATGGTCAATATCAATCTCTACATTTGGCCCATCTAGGCTCATGGAGAATGAATCGGCCATTGGGATTCTAAGCGGATCATTTCGGTTTCCCCAGTACTTTATCCATGCGGAATTGGGGGAGGAGGATGCTGTAATCATATTATTAGGCGGTAGATTGTAGACGATAGTATTTTAATTGATGTTTTGAGGTAAAGTCTTTCAAAAATCCAGACTTTTTATGGATGACCAATGCCATCCCTCCACCCCCTGTTCTTCCTCCGGCTCCCAAAACCTTGGCTGAGCCTCCGGATGATTCGATTTCAGCTATAAGATCTTGCACAGGCTTTGGAACAATGCCGAGGAGCAGTTGAGATTGATAATTATCTTTAATAATTGATTCGAAATCGTCTTTATCGATAAGCCTTTGTGTACATTCTGCAATTTGCTTAAGTGCATCTTCAATTTTTGGATCGCTCTCGCGAAGTTTGGTAACAATATCAACCAGCTCGCTCGTAGTTTCATTCGGCTTTCCTGTATCAATCAAAATCGCATCCTTAAGTATGTCGTCAGGCAACTCAATTGGCGTGAAGCCTTCCTCTTTCTTGTAGAGGATAGGGGAATTTTCCCAAATTACATTGAAGTCAATTCCGCTGTTGTGGGGACTTAAGCTTTTTTCGATTGCCAGTGCTTCAGATTTACTTTTGTTCCCCAAAAAGCATTTGCTGATTGCAATAATCAGTGAAGTTGATGAACCCATGCCTTTACCAAGTGGAATCTCATTAGTAATTTTTAGTCTCCCCTGAATAATCTTTCCTTTGAATCGTTGAATTTGATTCAAGATGTCTTTTAAGTATGCGTTCCAGTTTGCATCTCCTTTGATTTCTTCCCATTCCACTTCAATACCGTCGCAATTTCTATCTTCTTCGAACTCAGAAGTTACATTTAAAGGAGAGGGGATTGCGATGCCGGGATATCCGAATACAACAGCGTACTCTCCCGTAAGAATAATTTTGCCTGAGGCAGAACCAATCAGTTTCAAGTGCTACTAATAATAAAGGATATAAAGGATAAAAAGGATATAAAAGAATCCTTTAAATCATTTAAATCCTTTATATCCCCAATTTATGAGCCATATCGTCTTCCTCTATGTTCATAGTCAGAAACAGCCTTCTCTAAATCTCTGACTTCAAAATCAGGAAATAACTTATCTTCGAAGATCCACTCTGCGTATGCGGCTTGCCACAAAAAGAAGTTAGAAGTCCGTTTTTCGCCGGAAGTTCGGATTATAATATCAATGTCAGGCAATTCGGGGTGGTCAAGATAACTTCGAATGTTAATGTCATCCTGAGCTCTGTTGAAGGATGACATTGGCTGTGTCATGGTTCGACAGGGCTCACCATGACACTTCTTTTCAACTGCTCTCTCAATTTCATCTCTTCCACCGTAATCAACTGCTAAGTGCAGAGTGAAATCGGTTTGGTCAAAAGTTTTTTCCTCTACCTCCTTAATAAGTTCAGCCAAAGAGGAGGGGATGCGGTCTTTTCTTCCGGAATGGCAAAACTTAGTCTTGTTTTCAATAAAACTTTCTTGTTCTTTCCTTAAATAATCCTCGAGCATCTTCATCAACATATCAATCTCTTGTCTTTCGCGCTTCCAGTTCTCGGTCGAGAAGCACCAGACAGTCATAACAGAAATTCTCTCGTCATTTCTGCACCACTCAGTTAGTGCTTTGAAGTTTTCAATAGCCTGCTCATGACCTTTCCACGGATTTAGACTGCGCGATTTTGCCCAGCGCCTATTACCGTCAGGGATAATGCCTAAATGGATTGCATTATCATTATTCATTGATCAGTTTCGAGTATATGTTTTAAGGCTAAGAGCAACCATGGACTGTAATTTTCATTATGTTCATCAATATCCTTCATAAGTTCATCTATATTTATCCATTTGGCCTCCTCAACTTCTTCTGGATCCAATTTAAACTCAATATCCCCATCAACTTCTCCTACAAATATTGTGTCGTATTCATACTCAGCCCCTTTGCCTTTAGGATCTTTTGCCTGATATACAAAGGAGGAGCACTCGGTTAGATCACAAGTAAAACCACATTCTTCCTCAAGTCTTTTCTCGGCTTGAGTTGCCAGATTATCTTCCTCCTGAAAATGCGAACAACATGTATTTGCCCATAGTCCGCCGAAAAGTTTCGAATCTGCTCTTTTTTGTATCAGTAATTGTTTCCAATTATCTCTAAATATTAATATAGAGAAAGCTCTATGTAATTTACCGTCGCCTTCATGGGCGCTTTTTCTATCACTTATTTCCAATATATTGCCGTCAGAATCGCAAAGAAGTACATGCCTCATACACATACTCTCGATTGTTAGGATTAAATTGTCAATTGTTACAAGTAGCAAGTTTGCTTTTACGTACAGGTCTGTATAATCAGCGTCATATGGAAAACTATGCTGACATCCTGACCAAATCTATTGGTCCAAACACTATTCAATCTCTGCTGATAGCGATTATCACTTTTATCGTTGTTTACATAGCTCTTACGGTATTTTGGAAGGTCTTGCTTAAGCGTTTGCGTATAATAGCTAAGAAAACGAAGATTAAGGCTGATGATGTAGTGCTGGATGTATTGGAAGGAGTCGGACAGTTGTTTTATATAGCAATAGCTCTTTTTGTTTCGGTACAGTCTCTTGCTCTTTCGCCTGCAATAGGGACTATTATCAAAGCAGTATTTCTGATAGCTGTTGTTTCCGAGGTGATAAAACTTGCAGATCGAGTGATACATTACTCCTTGGTAAAGGGTATGCAGTCTAAGCATAAGAGTATGAGTGCGGATGAAGAAGCGAAGATATCAGGCGTCTTTTCAATCTTCATTAAGTTTGGATTATGGTCAATTGGTGGGCTTCTGATTTTAAGCAACTTAGGTTTCAATGTTACGTCGCTGATCGCGGGATTAGGTATTGGAGGTTTGGCTATCTCGCTTGCGCTCCAAAATGTTCTGGGAGATATGTTCAGTTCACTTTCGATTGCAGTTGATAAGCCGTTTCAGGAAGGGGACTTTATCGTGGTTGGAGATAACAAAGGAACGGTTAAACATGTTGGTATCAAAACCACTAGGCTAGAAGCTTTGGAAGGAGAAGAGATTGTTATTTCCAATACGGAACTTACAACTGCGCGCGTGCAGAACTATAGAAAGCTCAAAAAAAGAAGAGTTGTGTTCACTGTGGGAGTTGAATATGGGACTCCAACCGAAAAACTGAAGAAGATTCCGGGTATTATTAAGCAGAGCATCGCAAATGCGGGAAAAACGGAATTTGACCGTTGTCACTTTGTTGAGTTTGGAGATTCAAACTTAAATTACGAGATTGTTTACTACATAGAATCCAAGGAATACATCGATTATGTTGATGCACAACAAAAGATGAACATTTCGATCTTGGATGAGTTTGCCAAAGAGGGGATCGAGATGGCGTTCCCAACTCAGACGATTCACGTTGTTAAATAAATGCCTTCATCGAATGGATTTTGGGTTTTTCCGATAGAAAAGCTTAATGAAAACTTAGAAAAGAATCTAAAGAAAGATTTGCAGGAGGCTCACGGAGTTTCACTTGTGATCGGTTGTCCGCTACCGGGTCACATACTGGAAAAGTTCAGCGAACTTAAAGAGAAAGTCGGGTCAGATATCGATATAAAGTGGCGTGATGATCCTTCCGCATTTCATATTACGGTTTATGGACTAGTTATACCTTCCGAATACCGGGGAGAAGAGTCTTGGCATGCTATGGAGGAAAAAGTACCTGAGCTCATCGAGATATTTAATGAATTCAAAGGATTTGAACTTGAAGCTAGGGGTATTTCTATACTTGGAATGGGAGCAGTAGCACTTAAAATCTCCGATTCACCTGAGCTTCAACAACTTCGTGGGAAGATAAGTCAGCTCCAGGGTGTAAGTCCTCTAAAGTTCGGAGGAAAAACCATCAAATGCATTATTGGAAGAGTAAATAAGATTGATGAGGAAAGGAGACTCAAGCTCAGGAAAATTTGTGAGGAGCTAAAGGGGTTTGATGTTGGAACTTTGAAAGTAGAAGGCTTAAAGATGGTGCATTACTCTCATAGGTTTTTGGATAAAGTGACTGATAAGGTTGTTATCTAATTTTCGGCGTTTTTCTAGAAAAATGTGCGAACTCAGGAGCAGGATAGTACCCGACAAGGCTTTTTTTGAAAATCATTAAAAATGCTAAATTTTGTACACCAGAGCCTGTGAGAGCCTAAATCCGGTTTCAGAAAGGCCTCTAGGCGTTGAGAAATAGGGTCAAATTTGTTATAATACTGGTGTCTTCAATGATTAATTAATTTATTTTATTTATGAATTGTTGACTCGTCCTCCCCAATTTATTTGGGAAGAACTAGCAAAGTAGCCCTCCTCACGGTTGGCTATTTTGCTAAGTGGACGTATTTTGTGATCTCTATTACAGAGAGAAATAAAGTAAGCCAGTATTATTGCAGTTGCAATGTAAGTCACTTACACTCATTTCACTGTGCCCCGCCCACTCCTTTGGTATCTGAAGAGCGTTGAACTCTTTGCTGGAATAAGCGAGGAGGAAATGCACGAATTGGTATCCGGCGTTATAGATAAGCAGATGGATAAGAAAGAGTTTATCTACACTCCGCAGGATCTTGTGGAGAATGTTTATGTACTCAAAGAAGGAGAGGTGACGCTGTATAAATCGGTTGATGGAAAGAGAGTAGTTCTAGATATACTCAAGCCCGGCTCGGTATTCGGAAACATCGGATTCGACCCAGAAAGCGCGGATAGGCATTACGCAGAAGTCACGGAGAAAGCTTACATCTGCACCTTGCCATCCACATACTTCCTGCAAATCCTCAAGAAGCGTCCGGAAGTTGCACTCAGAGCCCTAAAAATTCTTAGCAGGCGTCTGTCCCAATACGAAGCACAAATAAAAGCACTTTCAACTCTTCAGGCAAAGGATAGAATCTTAGCTACCGTCAGGTTAATAAATCAAAAAGACTCCGAAAGCATTCTGCCGGATGTTCTTAAGCGTCCCACGAAAATCACGCACGAAAAACTCGGGAATATGACTGGGCTCACGTGTGAGACTGTGACGAAGCAGTTAAATGAGCTGGAGAAAGCAGGGATGATCAGCATCGATCGCAAGCAAATTCATCTGACTGAAAGCGGGGTAAGGGAAGTTATGGAGAACGGATGATATTATTCTCAACATATGAAAACCAAGGAAATCCTCAAAATAGTCAGTGCCCCCGTAATCTTTGCATCTCTTTGCTGCCTCAGCCCTGTCATTCTAGTCCTGATAGGAGTAAGCACCGTCAGCTTCGCAGGCTCTCTTGCAGATTCTCTTTATGGAACTTATAAATGGATGTTCAGATCCATTGGGTTTCTGACGCTTCTGATCAGCTTGGTCATCTACTTCAGGCATAAGGGAGTGTGTACTTTGGATCAGGCCAAAAGGCGAAGAAATGAGATCATAAATACTTTTCTGATAGTTCTGATTGCTGGAGTAATCAGCTACATCATCTTTCTCTACGGAATCGTTGAAATTATTGGGATTTGGCTTGGGATTTGGTAGAATCTTCTCACCTTATGCGGGCGTCGTATAATGGTTATTACCCTAGGTTTCCAACCTAGAGACGGCGGTTCGATTCCGCTCGCCCGCTCCAGCCTCCGCAGGAGGCTGTCCGCCGTAGCCTTGGCGAAGGCGGGCAATCACAAACACCACTGACAACCACCTCCTGCTACGGCTGGCAGGCCAGCTAGTTTTTAGTTAGAATCATCCACTATGGCTCACTTTGTCTATTTGCTAAGTAACAAGTATGGAAAACAATATGTTGGCCACACAGAAGATATAAACGCTCGACTTATAGAGCATAACGAAGGCTCAGTTAAAGCTACGAAAAATCTACGACCATGGGAGGTAGAGTGGTTCTGTGGGTTTCGTAACAAATCCATTGCAATTCGATTTGAAAAATACTTAAAATCAGGATCAGGACGAAGCTTTAGAGATCGTCATTTGATTTAATTAATGGCTTACACAAGCCATTTTTTATTTTACTCCTGAGCGGAAATACAACTGATACACTACTATCATGAAAATACGACTAGTAAGGGATGGAGATTACGCTGCAATAGCTCGACTTCGTAAGCAAACCATTCGCAATGTGAATTCAAAAGATTACTCAGAAAAAATTATTCAAAACTGGTTATCTATGAGAAGTGCTCAAGATTTTCGGAAAAGTGCAGACGAATGCAAACGATGGGTAGCAATTGAAAATGAGAAAATAATCGGATTCTGTGAACATAATTTTGAGTGTGAAGTATCAAGAATATATGTGCACAAGAATTATCTTCGAAAAGGTGTGGGCTCTAGATTACTGGAGGTAGCAGAAGCCTCTCTTGAAAAGCTTGGATGTAAAGAAATTCGTATTGAATCAACAATTACGGCAAAGGACTTTTATAAGATCAGAGGGTACCGAGTTACCAAAAAAACTACATTCAAGGAAGACGGGACTACTATCTTCAAAATGCTTAAAAAGCTTTCTTAGTTGTAATAACCTCCAACCACCCGCTCCATTGACAAAAGGCTAGTTTTAGTATTAAATACTTATCATGCCTTTACAGAAGTATGCTGAGGGGGCGGGCCATGAAGTTTTTGAGGATTCTGAGGATCCTGATGTTTTAGTTAAGAAACCCAAGCCGCTACACAAGAGACATTTTGATTTCCACCGTGTGCAAGAAGACTTGAGACTTGCGCACAAGCATTTTGGTGATTATTTACCAGAAACAACTGTGCAGAAGAATGATGCCATCAAGGATGATTATCTCGTTCGGCAAGAACGCATTTACAATGCGCAACACATTAATCCAGTACTGTTGAGAAAGGATGATATTCGTACTGATGTAGAGAGCATTCTTCATCTAAACCGAGCTGCACTAGATGTAGACGGATGTGGTTTAGACTTTATCGGTCTAGAAGGCTCAGGAAAGTGTGTACTTGCAAGTGCCGAAAAGTTACGAGGTAGCATAGTCGAAACACTTCTTATTAGACCAGGGTTGTATTTTGGTAAAACGATTGAAAGAGGGACACCTCTCAATTTTCCGAGAGAAGCTGAGGATTGGTGGAAAAGAGGAGAAACAACTCCTGAAATTTCCAATCTTGTATATGGGGAATCTAAGAATAGACAAGGTGTATTTGTCATTGATCTTTCTTTGGTTCGTACACGTGGTTTGGGAATGTATGAGAAAGTTCGTTCAGGAGTCTTACAGTGCTGGAATAAGCACCTTCTACGTAAATACTTTGACTTAACCATGTAGTTACCATTTGCACACAAACCTCTAACAAGACTTCATCCCAGTTGTAATAACATCCAGCCACCCGCTCTAGCGATTATCAAATAAAAAAATCTCAATGACTTATTTGCTATTAAGCAATATTTTGCTATATAATCAACATTATGCATAACAACGCACACTGCTCTCCGGATCACTACAACTCAGAAACTTATTATGAGACAGTCCGTATCGAGCGGGGGTACACAAATGGTCTGACACCAGAAGAAGTGTACAAACGAGAAGCAGATTTCGCACTGAGGGCATCGGGTCTTACGAGTCCTGATATGTTCGGAGAGAATACTGGAGTACTTGATGTGGCATGTGGCGCTGGATATCACGCGTTTGTTATGAGCGATATGTTGAATCGAGAGGTGCCTATTCATGCCTGTGATCCTGCAGGGGAACTCGGTGAACTGGCTAAGGCCAAACTACTTGCTAGAGAGAGGCAAGGCATTCATGACCGCATCACATTCACGTTCGGCAAACAAGCGATGATGCAGCAATTATCAAGAAACTCACTTGGAGAGAGTCGCTACCGCCTTATTACCGTCTTGGGAGATTCCTTTGACATGAATGTGCATGATACACAGCAAGCACTCATGAACCTCTGCAACATACTCGAGCCGGGTGGAAAAGTGGTCCTGCAGTTTAGACAACGCGATCCTCAAGTTTCCACTCAACAACAAGAAAATCAACAGCAAAGAATAGAAGCACGCAGAAGAGAACTTGGAATTGTTGCTGAGCCATATTCAGACGATGGTGGTTCGCAATCCGCAATGATTTTGCGTGATACCAGGAATGGAGGTGCTTTCTTCCGGAGGTATATTGACTGTGACGGTTGTCCTGATCCGCAACGAACTGAGGAGTATCAAGTAGGCCGATCCGAAGCTGGAGAGAAAATCTGGGTACACAACTCGGGCATTCAATATAAAACAATTGAAAGAGCCTATTTTGCCCCCAGCGCAGAACCACATAAGTTTCCGCATGTGATGATCAATTCTTTCCTACGGGAAGAGTCACTTCCCACTTCTCGAAGAATGTTTGAAGACGCAGGCTTCGAGAATGTTGAACTCAAAACTCCAGAGAATGAAGATGAATATCTCGGTGGACATCGCATTATGGCATATGTTGCCAGCAAACCTGTTTAGTCGATCGATGGCCAGCGGATAGTAAGTAATGTGCAGTCGGAAATTGCTCGAAATGAATGAGAAACATTCTGCCATATCACATAATCACCAGGTTTATTTAGTTCAACTTCCTCATCTGGAAATACTGTTACACATTCACCACTAATCAGTATAGAAATGGTTTGTTGTTCAATTGCAGGTGCCCATTCTTCTCGTTCCCAACCTGCCTTTGCGGTGCCCCATTTCATTTCTAAATCACTTGAGCACATTGGTGAATCCTTTGGCAAAAAATGTCCCAAGAACCATCCTTGATAATCATTTGTATCAGATGCATTTCCTTTGAAGATATTATTCATGATTGAAGAATAGCATAGGTATCATCTTCAAATTTCAAAAAAAGCACACAAACTTTCGCTTGTGTGCTTCTTTGATTTCCAAGGAATTAAACCTTCTTAACTTGCTCGGCTTTGGGACCTTTGTCTCCGCTGCCTTCTTCGAACTCAACTTCATCTCCTTCCTGAAGAGCATCGAAAGCTACGTCAACCAGGTCGGCTGAGTGGAAGAAAATGTCATCGCTTCCTTCGCGGGAAATAAAACCGAAGCCATTTAGAAGCTTCTTTATTGTACCTGTGGCCATAAAAATATGGTGAAAAAAAGTAGAAATGTAAATCTTACTATGAAGAGAAGCATTTCCACCTCATTCAAAACTAAGCTTACGCGAGAAACCATAGCATAATTTTCTTACAATATGGGAAATTCTCATCTTTTTTTGGCGAAATATGCTCCTATTTCACCATTGTCTCAATTTTTTCATCACTCAGCTTCCTCCAAGGATTGCATCCAAGTACTCTTTTTGTAGTCAGAACACCCCCAACAATGACACCTTTTTCCTGAATTTGCCTTTTTCCGTACTCAGAACAAGTTGGATGGTGTCGGCAATATCCATATGAATGAAGATCTTTAAAAGCTCCATGATCGGGTGACAGAGTCTTCTGATAAAGCTCGATTATCTTAATGGCCAGAATTCTTGGTATCAAGATAGGATTGCGCAAAGGGGACATAGGAATGTAGACTTAATATACCCTTTCTCCTTACTTATGTCTTTGGAACAATTGCTTGCCGGACTCCAGATCTCCGTTGCGATTTTAATCATAATTCTTCTTTATCATGCTCTTTTCATAGCCGTAGATTTAAGAAAAATACTCAGACGCGTAGATGGTCTAACAAGCCAGATAGAGGAGGTGATTATGAAACCTATATCAATGGCGGATTGCATTTTCCAGTGGGTGACTGATTACATAGAGGAGGATAATAAGAAGAAGAAGAAGGGGGGCAAAAGCAAGAAGGGCAACAAAAAGAGCAAATAATTTCTATCCATTTTTATTATGCCAAAGAAAAAAGAATCTTCATCTGTTATCGAGGCTGCACTAGTTGATTCAATAGATCATTTAAATGATTCCGTCCAACGTTTAACAAAAAGATCTCGTGCAATAGTAGAATCCAGCAAAAGCTATGGAATATATTTCTTGCGTGGGGTTATGTATGGATTGGGATTTTTGTTTGCTTTTGTAATAGTTATCCCGCTAATTGTCTGGATGCTCCAATATATTGAATGGGTCCCAATGCTGGGAGACTTCATTGCAAATATAATCGAAAGGATTGAAGAGGTTTCGAAACTCTAGAGTATAGGTTGTTTGTCTATGAATACTCTTATGAACAGTCTCTTAACGACGTCATAAGAAGCTTCCACAATATTGGCAAGCAATGTGTTCAGCCTTCTTATTTTTGAATAAAGCTCATTGAGTTTGTGGGCATTGCCGGGCCTGGATATTCTGCGAGTTGCATGGCGTACTTGTTTTCTAAGGGCTTTGACCTCTTTTTCTATATGCTTTGCCAATTCTTTTCTTACAACTTTTTCAACCGGAATATTCTTGATTGCTTGATTGCGGGGAGAGGCACCTCCGGCACCAGACTTACCGCCTTTCTTTGACTTGCCGCCTCCGCCCATATCGCCCGACTTATCTTCTCCCATTCTCTCGGAAATGTTTCCAAGCAGATTAATGGTCTCGATAAGGCCCTCCAGTTTCTGGGGTTGTTCCACTATCAGTGCTCCGGATGTTTCTTTTGATTCGGTGAGCTGTTTGCCTTTTTCGGGGGAAGCCGGGGCTGTGCCCATACCCATATATTTTCTCTTATTTACGCGAAAAAGTCAATATCTGAGAGGAATCAGAGGAAGCAGAAGAAACAGAAGAAACAGAGGAGAAATCCTCTAGATTCTATGTAGACGTAGTCCTCTGACTCTTCTGACTCCTCTGATTCTTCTGGTTCTTTCTAGTCGGTGCTACAATGACAATCACTATGGTTGAAGATACAATCTTCCACAAAATCGTTCGAAAAGAAGTCTCCTCAGACATCGTATATGAGGATGAAGAGGTTCTTGTTTTCAAAGACATTAATCCCAAGGCTCCAACTCATCTTCTATTTATTGCCAAGAAGGAGGAAGACTTCGTATCATCAATTATTGATCTTACAGAAGAGACTGCTCATGTTCCTCTTATGTTAATCCGCAAAGCTCAAAAGTTTGCAAAAGAGAAAGGGATCGACGGGTACAAACTTACGTTCCATGTTGGCGAAGGCGGGGGACAGGTAGTTTTTTACCTGCATCTTCATTTGATGAGTCAGACAACAATTGACAGTTGACACGCTCGTCCCGCGCCTACGGGACTCGCTTTTAACAATTAACAATTTGAAATTGACACTTGTAGTCAACTGTCAAAAGCCCCGCTTCAGCGGGGCGTGTTAATTGTCAATTGTTAACTACTTACAGTTATTCAGGAGTTATAACCTGCTGCCTCAGCCTCTTTTGTATTGTTGAAGTACACGCGGTTCTCATCCTTAATCTTTTTTCCCTGTGCGGAATCAGAAGCGTAGTACTTCTTGCCTGTTTTGGAGGCGACAAATGATTCGGAATCCGAAGATCCAGAAGAATCCGACGATTCCGAGGGTTTTTCATTATCCTTGGATTCCTCGGCTGCCTCGGTCTCCTTTTTATCCTTTATCTCTTTTGTCTCCTTTTTCTCCTTTTTAGATGCCTCTTCCTCTTCTTTGGCTTTAGCTTCCTCCTCCTCGCGCTCCTTCTTGATCCTTTCAAGTGTCGCTTTATCAATTGGCTTTAGTGCTTTGATCGAAAGTCCGATCCTGCGTTCATCAATATCAATGTTAATTACCTGCGCATCTATCTTTTCCCCGATTGTAAGAACCTCAGAAGGATCAGTAACTTTGTGATGTGCGAGCTCGGTTAAGTGAACAAGCCCATTAATGTCATTCTCGAGCTTAACAAAAGCACCATAGTCAGCAAACCGTACAACTGCACCCTGAACTTTTTTGCCGACAGGATATCTTTCTGCAATTTCTTCCCATGGATCTTTGGTCAACTGTTTGACGGAAAGTGAAAGCTTATCTCCATCTAATCCAATAACTTTGATCTTCAGGCGGTCGCCGGATTCAGCGAATTCTGCAGGGTTCTTTACGTGGCCCCAGGCAATTTCGGATATGTGCACCAATCCCTCCAGCCCTTCGAAGGCTACGAAGAGGCCGAACTTAACTATTCCTGTAACCAGGCCTTCTTTCACATCACCGACTTTTAGATTTTCAAGAGACTTAGCACGTTCTTCTGACATTGCTTCGCGTTCAGAAACTACTATCTTTCCAGATTCCTCGTCCATAGTAATTATTTTTACCGTAAATTTGTGTCCTATGTATTTAGACAGCCTGTTAATGATTTCCATAGCATCAGCGTTATTTACTCTTGGATAATGGAGAGGTGCAAGCTGGCTAACAGGCAAGAAGGTTCGAATTCCATCGATATTTGCCAGAAGTCCTCCCTTATTTGCTTCTTGTGGAACAAATTCCATCGTTTTTTCTCCGTCGATCAGATCGTGGAAACGGTCCCAAGCCTTTTGCTGGCTTGCCATTCTAAGGCTAAGGACTACCATTCCTTCTTCGTTGTCTTCCTCTAGAACCATTGCGAAAACTTCGTCACCGATCTTTAGTGCTCGGAAGGTATTGAAAGAATCTCTGAGCTCACGACCACTGACGATTCCGGTAGTTCCACCCTTAATGTCGAGTAAAAGCTTGTTTTTACCCCGAAATACAACTGAACCTTCTACCAGCTCCCCGGGGCGCATTCGCAAAATTGGAGGAGCGCTTTTTATAAGATCCTCCATAACCGTGTTCTTTGTAACTGTTGATGCCATAGTAAAAAAGTAACTGAATTAAATAAAACTCAAAAATCTTTTCCTTCTCTCCTCTCCCCTCTGGGGAGAGGGTAGGGTGAGGGGTGGTCGTATTGTCAATTTACAGGCAAAACTCCATTTCATACAAAAGATTTGGTGCAAGTAGAAAGGATAAAGTAGATGGAGGCTGCTGCCCTTGCACGAGCAACAACAACCTCAGTGGTTATAGGATCTCAGGTGAGCGGTGTTTGTGTCAAGAAAAATAACAAAGAAGCAGAGGAATCAGAGGAAACAGAAGAAGCAGAGGATCATGTCAAAACAGCATCTGAAGATTATTCCTTCTGGTTCCTCTGTTTCTTCTAACTCTTCTGTTTCCTCTATGTAACGAGCTTCTCGGTATTTAAATCACCAGGCAATTTCTGTTCTTGGCTGGATAAAGGATTGTACATTTGGTAATAAAGCTCAATCAGTTCTTGAGTTGTCATTCGTTTCGAAACTATACCTACGTTGTGCAGGCTAGATTGAATCAGGTTCACTCGGTCGCGAAGCAAGATACAGCGTTGGTGAAAACGTTGATTCCTTCCACTAATCTTTGTGGCTGAGTCATCTGTCTTCATCCATCCAGAGAATGATGTAAATGTGTTCTTCTTTGGAGGTTGGTCGTCCTGCGGGACAACGACATAGAACTTCTTTTGCATAATATCTGCTACGTCCACAAGTTTTTCTATGAATGCTGCATATTCAAGCGATTGCTTCTTTAGCAATTCGTTTGTTTGAGTCTTTGATCTGGCACGCACCTTGTCGATATATGGATCGATGTTTACTTTTTTGGATGTGACAACTATCTGAATCGGGAATGAGAGTGTGTTTAAGAAGTTTTGATATCGGACGATTATTCCCTGTTGCTCGTCTTCGCTTTTTAGATTGAAGTTGATAGGTTCAAGTTCAAGCACCGCTCTTAGCCCGTTATTCTTTAGTATTACTGTATCATTTCTTATTTCTGATATTGGAAGGTAGCGTTGCGTAGTAGCTTTAATGTTGCGCTTACGACTGCGCATAGCTTTGGAGAATATACCCAGTAAGCCCTTCTTTCCTTCTTTATCTCCACCCTTTTTGGTTTTCTTTTTCTTGGAACCAGTTTTCTTGGAACCAGACTTCTTGGTACTAGTTTTTTTTGATACTTCCTTTTTGCCATCTGCATTGGGTTCCGTTGCAGGAGCTTCTTTTTCGGTTCCCGGAGACAGAGTTTCTTCTTCAGGCATTACTGTTTAGAGGGGGATGAAATGTCACGAACCACTTCAGAAGATTCAGTAGTCTCTGGAGATCCATCCGGGGGTTTTACGCCGTCAACTGTGGGTTTATGATCTCCTTCCGGTTGATCAACCGAGACTTTGCTGGGGTCAACAGGTTTAGCAGGTGCTCCATCGCTTCCGTCTTTGGCAGAGTCTTGCTTTTCATCCAATGGATTTCCTTCATCCAACAAAGAACTAAGTTTTTCGAATTTATCTACTCCAACTCCGGAAGTTGTAGAGGTTTTATCGTGATCTTGTGTATGGAAATAGGTTTTAATATTTATTGAGATGCCTGTACGAGGCCCGAAGGATCTCTTGAATGGCTTCTGATTTTTTTCTATTACAAGAAGGATTATTTTAAGCAGGCTTAAGCCATGAACCTTAACGAAAGCAAAAGCAGCAGAGACAATCAGCGGCAAAAGTGCAATAACCAAAAAAATGATATTTACATACCCCATCTTCTGAAAAATATTCCATATTACGAAGCTCGTACCTCCGCCAACCAGACATATGATTACTTGCTTGAGGGTTATTGGCCCTATCAGCTTGTCTTCAACTTGGACGTTCTGCGGAATTTTTATGGGTTCGATAGGCATGGTTCAAAATGTTCAATGAATCCCACTATTATAGCAGAAAATTGGGCTTTGAGCCTATTGGAGGAGTTGACTATATATTTAAATATAGTAAAATAGGTATGTGAGTAATGAGAATCCAGGAATAAGGCTAAAAGTTGAATGTGAAACTGACGATGTTAGTAGCGCTAGAAATTGGCTAGCTAGGGTTAAAAATGAGATATTGGAGCTATTTGAATCGAAAGAAAGAGGTTCTTATGGGATATCTGTATCCGATTTGTCTGGTGGAGCAGAGGTGGTAGAGGCCGAAAGGACTCTGAGCTCTGATAATACTCTTGTTGTGGATGAAAAAAATCAGCCCGAGATGTTGCTCGGAGCTGTAAAAGATACAAGCCGGATACCTGCTGAAAACATACCTGGTATACAAGTCGACGTAGTGCGTCCTAAAAAAGGCAATAAAAGAATTGGAAAATGGGTACTTGAGTTACGAGAAGCTTTGATAGCTCTTATTCAGAGCGAAGCCGGAGACTTAAATGGAAAGGCTGTGATTACTTATAGCGATAAACCTGATGGGGATGAAATATTTATTGCAGAAGCGGTTCAAGCTGATGGGGAAGGAGCATCTATGCCGGATATTATGTATATTGGCGATGATGCTCCTGAATCAGGCATGCAAGTGGAGGAGAAGGAAATTGAAACGGAAGAACCAGTATACAGTAATAATGTTATCGGTTACAAGAGGAGGGATGATGGACGTCTTAGAAGGAGGGATGATGGACGTCTTGATTTGTGGGTAAAAGGAAGTAGGCCGTCAGACGACTCGGAGGGCGAGAGCCCTTTTGCTCCAGAATCGGGAGAAGCTGCAGAGCAAGGTTCTATAGATTTGTGGATTAATGAAGATCAATCTCCTGCGACAGGAGGCGATAGTCCTTTTGCTCCGGAATCGGGAGAAGCTGCAGAACAAGGTTCAAATCCATTCCGCGAATAGAAAAAGAGAGTTGATCTACTTGGAGGTTTGCGCAGTCTTCTTTCTTACGACCTTCTCTGGCATTTTGGAAGGGAGAGACGCGGGTAGAAGTTCAAGCTTGTCTTCTCCTTTTCTTACAACTTTTATTGTGTCTCCTTCATCAAAGATCCCCTTAAGAATGTGTTCGGCGATTTCGTCTTCAAGCATTTCCTGAATCACTCTTCTTACCGGGCGAGCTCCATACTCAGGATCAAATCCTTTCTTTGCCAAGACACCGAGGGCTTTGGCATCCACATCAATCTTTAATTTCTGCTCTTTCAGCCTATCCTGCAGGTAACTAACGTGAATCTTAACAATTTTGCGAATGTCTTCCTGGCTTAGTGCGTTGAAGATAGAGATTGAATCAATTCTGTTCAAGAACTCCGGCCTAAGCTTATCCTTGAGCTCCTTCATGACTTCCTCGCATTTCTCTTCGTAGTCCATTTCTTCCTGCTTTATCTCGCTTTCCAACTGGAAACCGATTTTTGCAGCTTGCTTAGTTAGTTTCTCTGCACCAATGTTGCTGGTCATGATTATGATTGTGTTTGTGAAGTCGACCTTCTTGCCTTGGCCGTCGGTCAATGTTCCATCCTCCATAATTTGCAAGAGGATGTTGAAGAATTCAGGATGAGCTTTCTCTACCTCATCGAAAAGAACGACTGAATACGGCTTGCGTCTGACTGCTTCTGTCAATTGTCCTCCTTCTTCGTATCCAACATAACCGGCTGTAGTTCCGGTAAGCCTGGAAACGTTGTGGCGTTCCATAAACTCGGACATATCGATCTTTATCAGTGCATCTTCTTTGCCGTAAATCTCTTCTGCAATTGTCCTAACAAGCTCAGTTTTACCAACTCCAGTAGGTCCTAGGAACAAGAATGATCCTGTTGGTCTCTTTCTATCAGAGATACCTACTCTGCTTCTGCGAATAGCTCTAGCGACCTTCTTTATTGCTTCATCCTGTCCGATAACTCTCTTTCTCATTAACAATTCCAGGTTTGTAAGTTTCTTCTTTTCGGATCTCATCAGTCTGGTAACGGGGATGCCGGTCATGCGTCCAATAACATCAGCAATATCATCTTCATCTATATGCATAGGAGTTCTTCTGTCTCCATCCACTTGAGCTTTTATTTCGTCTATTTGTTCCTGCATTTTCTGTTGTTCCTGTTTTAATTTAAGTGCGACATGATACTTCTGTTCGCGTACCGCATCCTGCTGTTTGAGGATGTGCTTTTCAAGTTTTTCCTCAAGCGCTTTCAGTTCAGAAGGAGGTTCAGTTCCCTGCAGACTCTTCTTTGCTGCAGCTTCATCCAATACATCAATTGCTTTGTCTGGCAGAAAACGCTCAGAAAGATATCTCTTGGAAAGATTAACGGCTGCATCAATAGCTTCATCTGTAATGGTCAAATTATGAAATTCCTCATAACTATTCCTAAGCCCTTGTAGAATTGTAATTGAATCAATAACGGTAGGCTCATTAACCATCAATGATTGCAATCGGCGTTCCAGTGCTCGGTCTTTTTCAACGGTCCTATATTCATCTGTTGTGGTTGCTCCAATTATCTGTAGAGCACCGCGACTAAGTGCAGGCTTTAGAATGTTTGCTGCGTCCAAGGAACCTTCAGCCGATCCTGCGCCGACGACAGTATGGATCTCATCAATGAAAAGAAGTATTTTATTGTTGCTCTGAAGTGCTTCCTTAATCAGGTCATCGAATCTTTGTTCAAACTCTCCTCGATATTTGGTTCCTGCAATAAGTGAACCCATATTTAGCACCAATAATCTTTTAGAACGAAGGGATGAAGGTACTTTGCCATCAAATATTCTTTGAGCGAGCCCCTCTACAATTGCAGTTTTACCAACACCGGGTTCCCCGATCAGAACAGGGTTATTCTTTGTCTTGCGGTTTAAAATATGAATCATTCTTTCTATCTCTTCATCGCGTCCTATAACCGGATCAACCTTTCCTTCCTTTGCTCTTGCTATCAGATCATCCGTGAAGTAATCAAGCACTGGGGTTTTACTTTTACCGTCACCTTTTTGTCTTTTCATCCCCTCTGTTTCTAACATTGCAGCACCGGGTCCCGTTCCCTGCATGCCAACGATAGCTCCCTGAAGCCCCTGAAAAAATGCTTCAAGAGATTGCTCCATGTTTTTGTTCTGTTGTTTGAACTGGCTTATCTGACCAAACATTTCTTCGACATGAGTTTTCAGATCTTCCGGTTCCACTTGCATCTCTTCTAGTATCGCAGTAGCTGCATTTTTGCCTGTAGATACAAGTGAATGGAGAAGATGTTCTGTGCCAACGTTTGCATGACGGAACTTATGAGCGGTTATAACGCTTTGCTCAATTACATTATGAAGATAATTGGAAAGGCCGTGCTTGATCTGTTTTCCTTCGATGTCCTTCGTTTTTAAAGCCTTTAAAAGAATCCTTACGTTTTCCTGTGTAACACCTGCGCCAGTAAAAAGGGAAAAACCCAAAGACTTTGGAATACTCAGAAGACCCAAAAGCAAATGCTCAGTTCCAATGTAACTACTCTTCATATCTTTTGCTTCTTGCTCGGCAATTTGAAGTGAGAGTTTTGCGTTGGGGGTGAATCGATCGAAAGGGTGCATGGTATTAGGACGTAGAGAGTAAGACGTATGGAAGGGGATTCAATTAGCAGTCTAATATATCGAGTGCTAAGTGTCGATTGGAATCAGTATATTCTACCAAGAAAATGTGATTCATACACTCACGAGAAACTTAGAAATATGAGCTAGTAACTAATTGAAAAGAGAAGTATACAAATTTTCAATATTGTTCCGCTTTGAAGCGGAACGTCTTACGGCTTTTAGCTAAGCTAAAAAGTCGGAGTTGGAAAAAGATTTTTTTAAGATGGGGTTGTAATCAATCACGATGGAACATTAGCATTAAGAAGAGGTCGGTCCCACCCACCCAATAACACCCACCCCGGGGGGTGGGTTGAATACGAATAATAACAACTGTTTCCATAATATTTCCTCAAGCTATTTATGCAACTTCTGCCAATCCTCAAGAAACAGAACAATTATCGTCGCAATAGGAATCGAAAGCATTATTCCAACAATGGGATGGATTGTATTTGGAAAACTTATTCCAACCATCATAGCAAACAGTATTGCAACAGGTGATAGACCGACTGCACGTCTCATAATAAGTGGTACAAGCAAATTGTTTTCACACCACTGGATGATGTAATAAACACCGGCAACTATCAAAGCCCACAAGAATCCTCCGGTTGAGAGCGCAATTATCACAGCGGGTATTGCGGCAATTAAAGGTCCGACAGCTGGAATAAATTCACAGAAGCCGGCTAGTACTGCAAGCGTAAGTGCATAAGGCATTCGCAGAATAATCAAGGCAATAAAAGTCAGAGTTGCAATAGAAATCATCAAAAGCAATTCACCGCGCGCCCATTGTGCAATTTTTGTGTGGATAGCTTCGGATTTTGAGTGCATATAATTCCTATAGCTTGGAGGCATGAAGCTAATTATCCATCTGAGTATCCGTTCTTTCTCGATTTGAATAAAGAAACCGAATACCAAAACAACAATCAGACTTACAAAGAATTTGGCAACCGAACCGGCGATCTTTGCCACGAACAGAACGGATCCTTGGGCGGCTGTAGAGAGCGTCTCGCCCATCTGGCTTATCGCATCGCTGAATTCGGTGATTGAAAGTCCCTGCAGAGTGGTCTGCATCAAAATAGTAAGTCTGTGGTTAAGCTCACCTGGAATAAACGGGATAGAGATTTGTGGATTGGATAAGAAAGCATCTACTTCTATGCTCAAAAACGCAGCAATATCCTGCAACTGATCCGCAATTATTGGAATGAATGAGAAGAACAAGAAGAAAACTACGAACAGAGCAACCAAATAGTGGAGCAGTATTGCGATAGAGCGGGGGATTCCTATTTGCTGCATTCGCACAACACCAGGATCTACAACTGCGGCGATAAAAACACCCAAGAAAAGCAGAATAAGCTTATCGCGCAGGTGGTAAATTGCAAAAACTCCAAGGAGTATTAGCAATATTGAAAATGTTGCTCGAATTGCACTGATAACGGAGATGTGAATCAGTATTTCTTCTTGATCAGTTTTCTTTGGTATAGCGAACTTCTTTATCACTTTTGTTCCCTTGGATCTTTTACGAGCTCTTTTTAGTAAACCTTGAGCTTTTTCTCCTACGATTCGCAGGGAAGTAAAGGATGGTTGGGATTTAGAAGATTTTGCCATTTGCAAATGGGGTTAACAGGTGCCTGCTATAGTACATACGACCCAGTCGATAATAAAGAACGAGAATGCAGAAATTATAAAACCGATTATTGCGGTTTTCAGCTTTTTGCGTCCACCTTCTTTGTCGTTGATTACGGATCCTAAAGCTATTTGGTATCCGGAAATCACGATCATCAGAAAGAATATTGCACCAATGAACATAAATATTATTCCCAACAAATAGGCTATGTAATCAGGTATGCACCAGGCATGTATGCCTCCGGTGGCAAAATTACAACTGCCAACCTTACCGCTACTAGGTATAAGCGATTGGGCTCTTGCGGACAGCGGAGCCAATATACTAAGCAGTAAAATTATTTTACGTGAATGCAGATTAAGCATACTGCGTTATATTGTGGACTATCAGAGGATAACAATCAACTATCAACTCGCCCCGCATACGCGGGACTGTCAACAATCAACAAATTAGTTGATTGTTGAAAGCGTAGCGTGTTGACTATTGATCGCATGTTCTCATGGAATGCCACCCAACGGCCTATCGTCGCTCTTGCCCCCATGGCTGGAGTAACTGATGCTGCATATCGCCAACTTATCAAAGAGTTAGCACCCGATGCAGTTGTTTACTCCGAATTTTTGAGTACTGATGCCATTCATTATGGGGCCAAAAAGACTATGGGGATGATGTACTTTGATCCGAAGAAGGAACGACCGTTCATCGTTCAAATATTTGGCAAAGATCCCGAGCATTTCCTTTCAGCTGCCAAGGTTGTGGAGGAGATGGGTGCGGATGGAATTGATATTAATATGGGATGCCCTGCAGCAAGAGTAACTTCTTCCTGCCACGGGTCTGCACTAATGAAAAATCCTGAACTTGCTTGTGAACTTGTCAGATCAACCAAGGAGGCAGTCAAAATACCTGTTAGCGTAAAAACAAGATTAGGCTGGGTCTCACCAGACGAGCTAATTCCGTTCTGCACAAAGCTTGTTGATGCAGGCGCTGATGCTTTGGCTATACACGGAAGGACTTACAGTCAAAAATATTCAGGTTCTGCAGACTGGAATCCAATCTATGAACTTAAAAAACAAGTGGATGTTCCGGTTATTGGAAATGGAGACATCAAAAATGCACAAGATGCGATCGACAAACTTAAGAACTTAGATGGTGTGATGATAGGGAGGGGGACTTTTGGTAATCCATGGGTGATGAAAGATGTGTGTCAGGCAATGGAGCATTGTGAGTCACAGGTCACAGGTCACAGGTCACAGGATTTTCGACATGCGACATGCGACATGCGACATTTAGTTCCAACAATAGACAAACTAACGTTCGAACAAAAGATTCCTTTAATTATTCATCACTGCGAACTCGCAGTTGAGTTGAAAGGTGAGAAGAGGGGAATGCTAGAAATGCGAAAGCATTTAGCAAGTTATGTTAAAGGTATAGATGGGGCGAAAGAACTCAGAGCGAGATTAGTAAGAGTTGAGACGGTTGATAATGTAAAAGAGATTCTTATCAAACTTCAATCTTAATCCCAGGTCCCATACTCAGAGTAATAGTAGCTGAAGCAATGTAGGTTCCTTTGATGCCGGTAGGCTTTGCTTCTTTAATTGCTTTAAGAATCGTTTCCAAATTCTCTTTAAGTTTTGCTTCTCCAAAGCTTAGCTTTCCAAATATTGTGTGAATGTTGCCCTGAGGATCCATCTTGCATTCAATCATTCCTTTATTCAGATCTTCGATGGTCTTTTCGATGTTTGGGGTAACTGTTCCTGCCTTTGGATTCGGCATCATTCCACGCTGACCCAAGATCTTTGCAACTTTACCAAGGTCTTTCATCAGGTTGGGATGAGCGACTGCGATGTCGAAGTCGATTTTTTCGGAAGCAACCTCCTTTATTAGATCTTCGTTGCCTGCTTTTGTAGCGCCAGCTTTCTTTGCAGCGTCGATTAAATCGTCAGGAACAAAGGCGGCTACACGGACTTTTTTCCCGGTTCCATGAGGAAGACTCACGGTAATTCTGACTAACTGGTCAGCCTGAGTGGTGTCGGCGTTGATTCTTATATGAAGCTCCGCAGTGGAATCAAACTTGGTAGTTGGAAGCTTTGTTAAAAGAGCAGTTGCTTCATCGACTGGATACTTTTTCTTTTCGACTAACGCAGATGCTTCTGAGTATTTCTTTCCGTGCTTCTTGGTGACGGCTGACTTTTGTTCAGTCATGGTAGTAGGGGTTATGTGGTGCAATCGTCAGCTAAAACTGACTCCCACAAATAAGAAGAACTGGCTAGATTCTAATGAAAGGAACGTGAGTTGCAAATTAATTCCAGAGAATTTTTTGGGCAAAAAGGAAACAAAGGAGACAAAGGAACAATCACACCCTTTGAGCCCTTTGACTCTTTTTAGCCCAAAATAAATTACTTCCTCTTTTTACTCTTACCTTTCCTTTTCTTCGTCTTCGAAGCCTTTTTAGCCACAGCGGCAACCCTCAGCTTAGGTTTAACTTTTGGCATCCTTGGCTTTGCGAACTTGGGTACTTTGCAAATACCGCAAAATAGAGGTGGTACGGGAGCTTTTTCGTCTCTGGTGCTCATGTATAGAACGAAGCCATACAGAAGCAGAGTTACAGGCATTATCCACCATCCTTCCTCGGCTCCACCAAGAATGATTGTCAACACGATAGATAGTCCAGCCAAAAGTCCTGTCAGGCTTCCGATAACTTTCACGGTATAAATGAAGATAAGAGACGGAACCAAGCGGGAGCCGGAATCAAGTGAATGAACCCAGTGGTCATGCCAAAGGAAGATGCAGCCACCGGTAGCAAAAACTATCAGCAGTCCTACATACGTTGCGCTTGCATAGGACGTACCTGCAAGGACGCTAGTAACTGTGGGCAATGCTGCGACAGTCATCAACAAAATTCCAATACCCATCATCACGAAGCAGAAGATTGCCTGTGCTACGCGGGATGGATTGGCGTTGGAACTCACTAAGCTGGCGATTAAAAAGAATGAGAACAGCATGATGAGTACTATTGGCACCAAAAGGCCGTAGACCACGCCTACCGAACCAAAGACAGTTGCCAGAGGTTGTTCAACCATAATCGTTTATTGGGAAGGATTAGAAAATAGCTTACGGAAGGCGAATGCTGACTGCACGTTAATTAAATTGCTACATTACAACTTTGTTACATTGCTATATATTAAGAAATAGAAGATTCAGAAGAAACAGAGGAATCAGAAGAGTAAATCTTCAGATTCTGTTTGGAAGTAGTCCTCTGCTTCTTCTGCTTCTTCTGCTTCCTCTATTATTCAACAGTGACTCCCATATTCCTTGCAGTGCCCTCCAAAATTTTCATTGCTTGCTCAACATCATTTGTATTCAAGTCTGGCATTTTGATTTCCGCAATTTCTTTAAGTTGTGCTTTATTAATCTTGCCAACTTTGGTTTTGTTCGGTTCGCCGCTGCCTTTTTGTATCTTGGCTTTCTCCATAATAAGATTGGCTGCAGGTGGCTGTTTTAATTTAAAGGAGAACGTACGATCTTCATAAACCTCAATTACAACTGGAATAACCTGGCCCATCCTATCTTTAGTCTTTTCATTAAACTGAGTGCAGAACGCATTTATATCTATTCCGGCTTGGCCGAGAACTGGTCCCAGCGGAGGTGCGGGATTTGCTTGTCCTCCGCGAGCTTGAGCCTTAATAACTTTGGTGACTTGTTTTGCCATTTGTAACTTAAGTGTAATCGAAGTATTCCGCAGTAGGCTACAGATCGATACATTTGGAGTAAAGAAGATTGATGATGTTTTTTAACTTGCAACTGGACACGTTTCACTCTCGACAATCAACACGGCGCTTATGGCGCCTGTCAACAATCGACAATCAACATATTAATTAAGAAGAGTTGATTGTTTAGGATTCCAATAATGCGTGGCGTGTTGTTTGTTGTTTTCTTACAATTTTTGCTATACTCCCTACAATCCCTTCCTTATAAGAAGCTATGAAGAATTCAACTCTTGCGAGTTATGTAGTTATTGCCGTTTTGGTATCTGGGATTGGTTTAATTCAAGCTTTTAACAAATCGGATACTTTTGTCGCTACCTCCTTATCTTTTCCGTTTGGTAATGGTAACGATTGTCGGAATATTAAGTGCGAGGATGGCAGGGAATTTCCTCGATGCGGTAATGGAAAATGTGAAGAAGGAGAG
>DCXE01000021.1 GCA_002328295.1 Candidatus Peribacter sp. UBA2144
GAGTCGTAAACATGAAATTCTTTTTTGCAATTTAAATGTCTCATCACGCGTGCAATAAACGCGGACGTGTGCCCTTCAGCCACTCCAACTTCCAGAATAGCTCCGGATACCTTTCGCTTAATAACCTGACGAAGAAGCCTGAAAAAAACGCGTCTTTGATTTTTTCCCATCCATAAAAAATGGTTCGGTATAACTTCCAGATACATTCTGGGGGATCTGGCGATTCTCCTATAAATGGAATTGCGACAAAGCATTACGATTGTTAGTTTAAACTAACATTGGCTCGATTGCAGTACCACGGAGACTATTTTTTAACTCATTGAAATTTTCAACAATATCGCTTAGACATGCGTTATCCGGCGTTTCTTCATCTTCATAATAAACTTTCTTGAATCCCTGCCCACTGTCATAAAGCTTCTTTTGAGTTTTACCAATCTGGCCCCCAATCTTCTCCGCGTACTTTAGGAGTTCCTCTGGTTCAATTATTATTGGTATTCCCGCTTTTTCTGACTTATCCAGAATATATTTTCTAATTGGATTTTTTTGCATGCGTAATATCTTAATAGGTTTCAGATTAGTCTCTGGCTTTTCTCTGTGAATAACTTTCCCAAGAATTTTCGAAACTCTTCTCTCCGCCTCCTGCGCATCTGACCAAAATTCAGAATCTATCCACAACGCTTCGAGTCCGTTCTTTCCCAACAACTGCTCAGCTTCAACACACAAAGTATCATGCCTCTGATCCCTGAGTAGCGGGAACATCCAATCCGCATGTTTATAAAGCAAATTATCTTCTCCAAACTTATTCACATACGATTCCAGAACTTTAATCCATTCCTTTTTGAAGAACGCTCCATATCCCATGTAAGCAACTTGCGCGGACCCGCGATCAAATTTTTCTTTAGTCTCGAAGTGCTTGGCTATAAGTCCATGGGTAATCTTCGAAGAATCTGAACAAAATGATTCGTAAAGCTTTTTAATATCAGTCGCGATCCAATCATCATCCTGCGTATATATAACTTCATTTATTGCATGCTGGGCACATAAATATCTACCATATCCGCCAATATTGCACTTACTCTGAATGACCCTGACATTGTGTCCGCTAACTGATAACGAAACTGGATTGTTATTCCAAATAATAATTTCGTCTATAAACGGCATCGTACGCAAGTGATCGACAATTCGCTGCATATTGTACGGACGTTGCCAGGATAGCAGGCAAGCCGATGCTTTGATCTGTGATACCATTAACCAAGCTTAGTTTTGTATTATGCGCCTATTTAGTCAACAACTACCGGGGAAACTGGCAATAGTTACAACATACTTTAACTATGCCGGATATAATGCTTTGTTTAACAATTTCAAAATATTTGCAGAAGAGATTCGTTCACAGGAGCTCGACCTCTGGACAGTAGAAATAGCATTCGGGAATGATGAATTTGATCTGGAGAAAGATGACCGCATATTGCAGATCCGTACGCCTGACGTAATGTGGCAAAAAGAAAGAGCACTGAATCTTTTGATAAAAACACTTCCAAAAGAATATGACAAAATTGCATGGCTGGATGCGGACATACTTTTTGAAAATCGAAAATGGGCAAAGGAAGCCAATAAATTATTAGAGAATCATAAGATAATACAATGCTTCAGCAAAGCTCACCTCTATAAAGAAGGAAACGCCAAGTTAACAAAGAATGCACATGTTGGATATGTATCACAAAAAATTAATCCTGTTCAGAAATCAATGGCAACCATGCACCCGGGATACGCATGGGCAGGCAGGAGGAATTTTGTGGAGCGTCACATGTTATATGACAGACACGTTCTTGGCGCCAATGACTTTTTAATGGCACTCGCGTTTATTGGCAATTTTAAACACAAATACATAACGGAGAGTATTAATGAATCTATGCGAAATGATTTCCGTCGATGGGCGAACAATGTGTCAGATGATATACAAAAAAATGTCGGCTATCTGGATGGAGCTATACGACACTTGTGGCACGGCAAAATTAAAAATCGACAGTATGTAAAACGAGACTCATATTTGCTCGATTATGATTTTGATCCGGAAAAAGACATTCGAATCGGATCAAGTGGACTATTCGAATGGTCGTCATCTAAACCGGATATGCATCAAGCTGTACAGCAATACTTTGTTGATCGTAATGATGACGGCAACTTTTTATCAGGAAGTACACCATGTTTTTTAAGAAATTCCGTTTCTTCTTCTAGCCATTTGGTCGCATAGCCGCCAAAACGTTCGTGAAGTCTTTTTAGATTGTCATAAGATCTTTGTGCAATCATGATCCTTATGTCATTAGGCAATGCATATTCCGGCCCCTTGTTGACATTTCTGTGTGCTACCGGGAATATCTGATTCTCCGACTTTTCAATGCCAAGAAATTCAAATATTCGCAGCAATAAATCTTTGGGGCATTCGCAAATTTCATCATAAAAACCTATGAATATATTATCTTTTGGAAAGATCTTTTCCCACTTGGACAAGTGCAAAAGATAATCTGAATTATCAAATCTAAAATCATTGCTGCAAATTGACCTAAGTTGATCATGAGACATTTTTTCAAAGTCATATTTACGTATTTTAAAGTGCATAAACTTTGTCATTGACCAAATCTGCTCTACGGGATTTCTGATTAAAAAAATAATTTTGCAGTCAGGCATAAGATTATAAATGCGTTCCACATGTTCCGTATCAAGAGCATAATAACCCGGTGTATGTTCTCCGGAAATTTGGCCTTCTTCGGGCTGAAAAAGTGACGCATACCACTTATCACTTCTAATTCTAAAGGCATAATTGAACAACCACTTTATCCTTTTCTTATCTGTTAAGCTAACCCGTTTGAATAATTGTCTTTTAAGTGATCTCCTCCAATAACCAATTCCGGGGTGAAAAAGGCGTCCAATAAAATTATTTGGATGGCCGTATGCCTGACTATCGAAATAATGAATCTCCTTTATATAAGGTACGAAAATCTGCCTGTGTCTCTTCAGATTTACATGCAGCCAGCTTGTTCCGCATTTTGCCGCGCCTATGCAAAGAAAATCAGGATATGGCATAAATCTCAACAACTGGAAAATAGCTGAAAATCCCCTACTGCGCTACTATTCATTTCGGGGCTACGCTAAACTACCTTCCTATGGAAGAAAAGCCCACCTGCGATGTTAAGCTCCAACAGATTATTGAAGAGAAAGAGGCAATTATAAACAGAATTATCCAATCCAAAAGCTGGAAATGGACCAGATGGCTGAGGATTTTGGAAGCACGACTACGCCGATTTTTGCACAGGGAAAAGCTTGTTTCTGCACCAACGGACTTCGCATACAAATTAAATCCTCACTCAGGTATCGCCATAATTATCCCATGTCACAATTACGGAAAATATCTGGGGGACTGCATAGAAAGCGCGCTCAATCAAACCATATTGCCTTCAGAAATACTGGTTGTCGACGATTCTTCATCCGATGATACCCTGCATATCGCCACCCTTTACCATGAACGTGGTGTTCGATACATCCGGTGCAATCACGGGCATCCTTCGGATGCACGCAACGAGGGGACAAAACATACTCTGTCACCATTTTTGCTTTTTCTGGACGCAGACGACATGCTTGATTCTGATTACATTGAAAAATGCCTGGAATGCATGAAAGACCCGAGTGTCGCAATTGCATACGGGGATATGAAACACTTCGGAAACGAAAAAAGAGTTTTCGGTGCCCCGGAATTCGATCGTGAAGAACTGATGAGGAGAAATTATATTTCTTCGCATGCCTTGATGCGCAGACAGGTATTTGATTTGGTTGGCGGATACAGGATAACTCCAAACACCCCGAATGAAGACTGGGACTTGTACCGCAGAATGCTCAAATACTCATGGACAGCAAAGAAGGCACGAACCTCGGTTCTATACCGCAAGCACGACAAGAATCGTCTTCCTACATTCGACAAAAACAAACTGGAGTACTGGCAGACTGCGCGCTTGCTCCTTAATCCAATAACAATTTTTACACCGTTTGCTGGGCGAAAAGAAGTACTTGATAAATTTATAAATTCACTGAAGAGCCTTGATTTTGATCATTCTTTAATTCGACTCCACTGTTTTGATACCAGCGATAATGAAGAGTTCGCAAGTTTACTGAAAATGAAACTTTCACTTCTGGACTTTGGAAAGATTACATATGCCTCTGCACCATTGCCTGCATCCTGGAATCATTCTCCGCAAAGCCTGATTCACAACCGCCTAAATAGCACAAAAGTTCAATACTATCACGACATGGCTTTGGTTTATGCCTACAACAACATGTTGCTTTCATGCGATACGGAATATGTACTTGCACTGGAGGATGATGTTGCACTTTCTCCTGATTCACTGAGCATGCTGATCAAAACAATCAGATACCCTGAAACAGTTGCTGCCGTTGCTTCTTATCCGTGCCACTTGCAAGGTTATCAAATGGCTTGGAAGCTTGGAAGAAACGGATATCCAAAACACCCGGCCAAAAAGCTTAGAGGTATTGAAAAAATTGACGGTGCAGGATTCGGTTGTTCTTTGTTCAGAACCGCAGCTCTTTCCGCAATGCCAATCTATACACGAGCATACGAAGCCTTACCGCACTGGTATGACTACAACGCCTTTGAACATCTTCGAACACAGGGCGAGATACTCTGCAACTGGGACATAGACGTGGAGCATATGCAAACCAATAGATCACCGCTTGCAAATGTTCCCATAGCAACCAATGCATGACTTGCCTTACGCAATTATTGCTTTTCTAAACAAGATATGGACTTCCCTCGGTCGTCCATTCGCACGTCCCGTCAGATTTATTCGCCACAGAATTTTGGGGCATTTTTGGCCTGCTGTTAAGTTACCAAATACAATCACTCCGATTGAATTTAAATCCCATCCAATTCATTTCAAACCTTTAATTAGTTTGATTTTACATATTCATAAACTGAACGATATTGATCTGCATAAATGCCTGGCTTCTGTCACGGAACAAACATATGACAAGTGGGAAATAATTATTAAATGCGATGATCCTTCGATTGAAATAATTCTTGAGCCTTACGTTAAGCGGTATCCTAATAAAATAAAAATGGGCGGAGCAAAGGGTGATTATTTCGGATTCATAGATGCCAGCGACACTTTGGAAAATAATGCACTTGAAGTTGCAGTTCAGGAAATGCAATCTGACCCAAGGCCTGACATCTTGTATTCGGACCACAGCCTGCATGGCAATCCGATACTCAAGCCCGATTGGAGCCCGGAACTTCTTCTCTCTTACAATTACATACAAGGATTTCTGCTTATCTCACGCGATCTGAAAGAGCAATCCGGAGATTATTCGTGTATTTATGACCTTCTTCTAAGGGCAACAGAAAAAACTGAGCTAATAACCCATATATCGCAAGTCCTATGCCATAAACATGAAGAAACCGCTGATCAAGAATTAGAAGTCGAGGCTTTGGAACAAACCCTTAAGCGCCGAAGCCTTCCTCATACAATTAGAATTCCCAAGTCCGCTGAAAAGTTTAAAAAGTCATTTTACAAAATTGATTATAATTTTCCCCGCGAGCCTTCGGTAACAATTATCATTCCGACCAAAGATCGTCCGGATTTGCTTAGAAGGTGCCTGAAAGGAATCCGAAAAAATACTAACTACAATAATTTCAACGTACTTGTTGCAGACAATGGGAGTACAAAAAAGAAAACTCTTAAATATCTTCAAAGTATTCCTGAACAAGTTGTACGAATTGAACAGGAAAAATTTAATTTTTCAGATATAAATAACCAGGCAGTTAAATTAGCTTCGGGAGAATATGTATTGTTCATGAACGATGACGTCTTCCCCATCAACTCTAATTGGCTTAAGGAGATGGTTGGCGTATTTTCTCTGGACGAAAAAATTGGCGTTGTAGGCGCAAAGCTTCTGTACAAAAAAAATAAATTCGGCAATGCGGTACAGCATTCCGGAATGGTATTGGGCCGTCACTACGCAAGCCTGATTCAATTCACGAAAGCAAATGAACTGGGTTACAACTCGTACAATCAAGTACTGCGCAATTGTTCGGCAATCTCGGGTGCCTGTATGCTAACCAAGAAATCATTGTTCGCGGAATTGGACGGATTTGATGAAAAAAATCTAGCCATTGACTATTCCGACGTAGATTACTGTCTAAAAGCTTTGGAAAAGGGATATCGAATCGTAGTCAATTCCCACGCCCTACTTATTCACGACGAATCTGCCACGCGTGGAGACAATCAAGGGCAGGGAGCTATTCTAAATCAAGCAGAGGCAGATTTTCTGGTCGCAAAGTGGAAAAATTTAATCAGACACGATCCTCACTACCACCCCAGATTCTCTCTTGATCTTAAAGATAATGCCTATACTGTAATCAATGCATGAGATTTGATAATTTGTGCGGCTTGCAAAGCAGTTTTTCTTACATCATATTCATTTAATACAATCTCTCTTCCTTTCTTTGTAATTTCATGCCTAAGGGAATCACTTTCGAAGATTAATTTGATTTCTTGAGCCATAGCAAGCGTATCTATTCCCGGAACTAATCTGACCCATCCCTGCTCGGCAAGTTCTGTCGCACCACCGGCTGCTTCTAATGTAATTACAGGTTTTTGCAGTAATGCATTTTCCAAAATCACTGTACCGGATGGTTCTTGTCTGGAAGTTAGCAAGAAAACATCAAATAGTGAGAAATAACTTTTCGGATTCGTCACTTCTCCAACGAAACTTACTGCTCCTCTTAATGCAGAACGCTCAACATCTTCCTGCAAAAGAAGATTATAGATACTCTCACCTTCAGCTTCACCGCCCACCCATACAAAATGTAACTTTTGCTCCGGTAGTATTTTTTTAAGTTGATACGCCGTCTGCAACCAAAGATCAACTCCCTTTCGTGGATGAATTTGTCCGGCCCCGCCAATAATCAGAGTATCACTTGGAATGCCAATTCCATCACGAAACTTTTGCATTTCCATTTGCGAAGGTATTTTCCATTCACTTAAATCTATCCCCGTTCGTATCATAGAAATTTTCTCTTCTGGAATTCCAAACTCATTGCAAAGCAATTTCTTGATATGATCGGAAACAACCACATAATGAATCGGATAGCTTTTAAAAATTTCAAGAATATTGGGTGGAAGTTGTTGAAACGAAATTTTGTCTTCAAGTACATGGCATATCACAGGAACACCCATTGCCTTCGCCTTTGAAAGGAAGCTGTAGCTATGAGAATGAAGATAGAAGAGATCTGGCTTTCCAAAGAATCGCTTTCGATATTTTGCATATTTATTTTCAAGCGGACCGCCTTTTAGTAAATTGATATTGATATCAAATTCTGTATCTGGAAGGTTCTCCAGCATTTTAAGAAGCAATATAGGGGCACCCGTGCGGGAAGCCTCATGGCCTATAAAAGTGACTTTTAGCACGAAAAAAGTGTACTTGAGCATATAAAATCAATCCACCATCTAATTTCGTATATAATTCGTCCCTATGCGCCTGCTTTTCTGTTCTCACAACAACGAACTCGAAGGAGCCCCTAAACAGCTGATGCAAATAGCGAATATGCTTAAAAACCATGGAAAACACGAATGTGTTGTACTTGCCCCCAAAAAAGGTCCGCTAAAGGAATCAGGCCTGGCACAAGTCACTATCAGATCTCTGTATAAGAATCCTACTTCCAAGATGGCTAGGAATATTTTGAAGAAGCTTAAACCGGATTTAATACTTATTAATACAATACTCGGATACAAACTAATACAAGAATTTAATGCTGTTCCCGATCATCCCCCAATTGTCTGGTTGATACATGAATCTGAACGCACCTTTTACTTTGATAAATACAAAGACCTTACGCCCCAAATCTTTGCAACGCCTACCAAAGTGGTATTCCCTTGCAAGACAACTCAAAAGATTTACGAGGATCTTGATACTGGAAACTTCCAATCCATATATAACGGTATTGACGCAATGAGCTTTGCCACTCTGTCCTCTGGCTCAGACAAACATGCATTAAGAGTCAAGCACAACCTTCCCACTGACGCTCTAATAGTTACCAGCGTGGGCTCTTTTTGTTTCCGGAAAAGCCAGATTGAACTCATAGATGCCGGAATCGAATTCTTAACAAAAGTTAATAATCCCGAAGTCCATTTTCTGCTTGTGGGGAAAATGGCGCCTGCCTTTGCTCCCCATATCGACTCTGCACTTAAACGCGCAGACGAATTAAAACTAAAAGAACGATTTCATATTCGACCCGAAACAACGGAAATAAAAGAAATCTATGCGTTGTCCGATATTGCCATATGTAATTCTTACATAGAGGCATTTCCTCTTGTGACACTGGAAGCAATGGCATCAGGCCTCCCTGTTATTGCTACGGAAATTTATGGAATATCCGAACAATTGGAACAAAGAAAGACCGGCATGCTGGTCCTGCCAGGAAACAAACGCGAGCTTATAGATGCGATAGAAACTCTGATCTCTGATAGAGAATTCGCAGTAGAATTAGGAAGAAACGCACAAAGATATGTACTCGAAAATTTTACGAAGGAGAAGCAATATCAGAAATATGAAGCACTGATAAATAATGTTACTAAATCTCTATCTCTTCCTCTCTCTCCGGCATCACGATCTCAACCCCCTCTCGTGCATTCTTAATTCTGGTTGCGAATGGCTCCATTCCCTCCGATTCCCCATGTACCAAGATTATCTTCTTAACATCTTTTACATTCATTACTAGATTGTCCAAGTCTGACATATCCGCATGTCCGGAATAAGCGTTAACAGAAACGACCTCTGCCTTTTTTTGGAAAATCTCATCAAAGATTTTAACTTCATGAATCTCAGGATCAACAATTCTTCGACCAAGAGTATTTTCCGCCATGTAACCAACAGCCAAAACCGTATTTTTTGGATCATCTATTCCATTTTTCAAGTGATGACGAATGCGCCCAGCCTCACACATTCCTGCACCAGCCATTATTACCATTGGCCCAGGCATAGTATTTAGCTTTTTACTTTCTTCAACCGACCCGGTGTATTTAACCAAAGAGAACTTGAACGGATTATGCGCTTTGGCCAAGAAATTCTCGTACAGCTCCTTGTCGTAGCATTCCGGATGTTTCATGAAGACTTCTGTAACTCTGGTAGCTAGTGGCGAGTCGATATAAATTGGTATTGCCGGAATTTCTTTTGAATCCCAAAGGACATGAAGATCGTAAACTATTTCCTGAGTACGCTCCAAGGAGAACGCCGGTATCATAACTTTCCCTCCCCTCTTCGCAGTTTTGATAATCATTTCTTTTAAGCATCCTTTTGCAGTTGCTATATCATCATGTGCGCGATTCCCATACGTACTCTCGCAAATCAAAGTATCTACGGGAGGCATCTGGGCAGGATCGCGGATTATTGGAAGCATGTTTCTTCCCAAGTCTCCCGTGAATCCAACTCGATGCAATTTCCCTTTTTCAAGGATTTCAAAAACAAGCATTGCAGCTCCAACAATATGTCCGGCTTCTATGAATTGGACTTTGACCCCTTCGCACACATCAAACCAATCGTTGTAGTTTCTTCCTTGAAATATTTCCATGCAATCAATCGCATCCTGCTGCGTGTACAAAGGACCATCAAAATTAATCATGGAACCTTTTAAATGCTTTTGAAAATACTCCTCATCTTTCTCGTGAATATATCCACTATCCATGAGCATCACTTCAGAAAGATCCTTGGTCGCATACGTGCAGATAACTTTGTTGCGATATCCACTTTTGTAAAGGAGAGGAATGCGTCCCGCATGATCCATGTGCGCATGAGTTAATACAACTGCATCAATGTCAGTAGCAGGATCAAAAGGAAACTCTGCATTCTTTACTGCCGCCTCGGACCTCTTACCTTGGAATAGTCCGCAATCAAGAAGGATTCTTTTTGTGCCGGAGTCGGTTTCTATTCTAAGCTCGTGGCATGAGCCGGTAACCTCGCGCGCTGCGCCGTGTAGAATAATTTTCATTGCATTTATTATAGCCCAACTGACTCCAAAAGATCAGCCTTCTCTTTCTTACTAAGCTCTCTAACCTCACCCTCCTTCAATCTAGCATCTTCAAGCGTCATTATCCTGATTCTCTTAAGCTCTTTCACCGGACATCCCACTTTCTGACACATTCTTCTGATTTGGCGGTTTTTCCCTTCTGTTAGGGCTATAGTGAATTTTGTCTGGCTGATTCTTTTGATTTTTGCGGGTTTTGTTTTGGATCCCGAGATGGTCATTCCTTTTTTGAGCTTATTTAATGCGCCGTCTGTAATCTCTCTGACTGTTATAACCTCATACTCTTTTTCATGATCAAATTTGGGGTGAGTCAGCCTATATGCAAGAACCCCGTCATTAGTTAAGAGAAGTAATCCTGACGACTCCTTATCGAGTCTTCCAACAGGAAAGATTTTTCCCTGCAGCTTTTTCGGAAGTAAACTAATTATGGTTTCTTGGTTCTTGCGTTCTGCATTAGTCGTAATAATCCCCCTTGGCTTGTTGATCACATAGTAGACTAAGTCTTTTCTGGATTCGATTACTTCACCATCAACTTCAATCTTATCTTTTTCCGGATCTGCCTTTTGCCCAAGCTCCGCTACTTTTCCATTAACTTTGATTAATCCTTTTTCGATAAACTCTTCCGCTTTTCGACGCGAACAAATTCCTCTAGCCGAAAGGATTTTTTGGAGTCGTTCCTGCATGCTTGGATTATATACGAACGTAGTTATTTGGCTGCGAAATTGCAAAGTTTATCTATAGGAAGTATTCGCGCGAATACTTCTTATAGTATCACAACTAATGTACAATTGCCCTATGACTAAACTCACATTGCTTGAAAGAAAATTAAAGGCATTGGCAAATCTTAAGCGTTTGCAGATATGTTCTTTTTTAAAGAAAAACGGCTCAACATCAGTCGGAGATACGGCAAAAGAAGTTGGCATTTCACTTAGAGCAACATCTCAACATATTAAAATACTCCATAGCGTCAATATCCTGACCAAACGGAAAAGAGGTCTTTTTGTTTTTTATCGTATTGCAATCCCCCAAGAAGAACCGATTAAAAAAATATTATCTGTGCTCTGATCCTCTACTCAGACAATGCAACCTCTTTTCTTATTTCCTCTTTCATTCTATGAAAGATAATCTTCGCAGTTTCTGCTCTATTTATATGGTCATTCGGGCGGAACGTTCCTACTTCTACCCCGCTTGAATTCGTATCTCCGCTAACGATGCCAAATACGTTCGCATAGGCAATATCTGCTTCATACGGATGTCCGGATGTATCATTGAAAGTCGCATACATCGGAAGCACCTCATCTCCGAAGGCATCGTGGATAACGGTAAGCATTTCTGCTCGCTTTGCAGGTTTATTCAGCTCCATATATGGATCTCTGAAGAGCCTGACATCCATTTCTTCCGCACAAGATACAAACTTGCCAGCCCAGTGATCAGTAGCAGCTGCATTGACAGGAGAAGTCTCACATCTTGTTTCATCAACTCCCGCAGCACGCATAGACATCTTCAAAACTTCCGCAATTGTCACATTATTTCCCGGCCTGTATTCTCCTGTGAATTTTCCATCACTGTCTTTGAAACCGGAAACAATATCCCACTCAGTTAACGATGATACATAAGATGCGTACCAATCTTCTTCTCCTATATCCCGATATACAGGTCCTGTGATGTCATCAAGTTGTCCGATAACACCAGAGAAATCTTCGGCATGCACTTCTTCCCACACTTGAAGTTCCTCTTTTAGCTGGGCTATTTCATCAAAAAACGCGCTTGTTGCGGAACTAAGCATCAAAACAAGGATGAAAGACACAGACAGTATTGGAATGGTGCGCTTTATCGACATATGTGTTACAACTCTTATTATATCATATTATGCTAATTTAACAACCACCAATTATTTGGCCAGAGGAAGCCTATATGAAAACACTGTTCCTTTGCCCAATTCCGATGTCACCATGATATCCCCCTTTTGAAGCTCCATGAACTTTTTGGCAATAAAAAGGCCAAGGCCACTGCTGCCTGCGGCTGCTGTATTTTTTCCTTTTACTTTGTTACGCGAGAAAAGCCTTTCGAGCATCTCCTTTTCCATACCCTCTCCCGTATCGGTTACCGTAACAATTCCAAATCCATTCTCTGATTTAATTTCGACAGTTATGGATCCCTTCTCGGTGTGTTTGACTGCATTGCTGATTGAATTTTTTACGGCTTCTGCACTCTTTTCTTCATCAGCTTCGACTATTATATTCTGATCAAATCCAACTAACTTTAGTTCAAGACCCTTCTGCTCTATTGGAATTTTGTAGTCTCTAACTGCACGTTCTGCAATTGCCTTGAGTGAAATTGGCTTTGTCTCGACTTCTATAACTCCACGATCAATCCTAGAAGCATTAAGTATCTGGCCTACAAGGTGGCTGTTTTGCGACACAACTTCGTTCATAGAACTTAAAGGTTCCTTAAGTGTTTCCGGAACCTTTCCATAATCACCATCGCCTATCATTTCCAACGTCCATTTAAGAGCTGATATTGGTGCCTTTAACTGATGAGAAACAAAGCCAATAAAGTCATCTTTCATCTGCTGCATTTCCTTTCTATGCGTTATATCCCTGCAAGTTGCGGATACTCCTATCACCTTGCCTCGTTCATTTTCTACCGGAGAAAGGGTAACTGATACTGGAACTTCATTTTTATCTTTTCCAATGTGCACAGTTTCAAAATCCTGAACTGCTTCTCCGCTAAGTAGTTTTGGCATCATATCTTTATGTTCTGCCATCTTATCCTCCGGAACTATCAGAGACATCTGCTTTCCAATAATCTCTTCCTCCGAAAAACCATAGATCTTGTTTGCCGCTTCGTTCCAACTTCTTATTGTTCCATCCTTGGTAAGACTAATAATCGCATCATTGGATGAACGCACTATAGAAGCTGTTTCACTTAATTTGATGTTCTTATCAGTTAATTCAACATTAAGGTGCTGAATTCTTGAACTCATTCTTGCCAAACCTATTACCAAGACAAAGGTCAAAAGAGTAAGGAATCCTCCGGCGATACCAATATTAAATCTTAACCTTCTTAGGCTTGCATATGCCGCCTCTGTCGGCTGTTGCGCAACTATCACCCAGGCATTGGACCCAATATTAATTGGCAGAAAAGTTGCAAGCATTTCCTTCTTCATCAACGGATCCACATGTTCAACCGTGTATATAACCCCTTCGGCTTGTATGAATTTTGAGATATCACCTTTCCATTTTTTGTTACTTCCGGCATCTGGATGAGCTACAAGTATATTATTCTGATCAACAACAAACACATTCCCTCCATGCGTAAGTTTTAGATTTTTCAAGCTTTCCACAATATGGCTTGTTCCGTACTCAAAAGTTAGAATTCCGATGATGTCGTCTTCCCCGTTAAATATTGGAACAGAGATTGGTACGACACTTTTTTTACTATTAGTTCCATAAGCCACTCCGGAAAGAACCGGCTTGTTCGTTTTAATGACAGACTTAAACCATTCACGATCACTGAACTCTTTTTCATGCTCAATAGTCGGATGTCCTGCAATCAGCCTGCCTTCTGCATCTGTAACAAAAGCCTGTTCGATCTTTGGATCAGCAATTACAAGCGCTCTCATTCTGGAAATAAGCGCTATCACATCTTGTTTTTCAACTGCACCTACAGTCCCCGGAACAGATGCAACGGCATACATTAACCCGACTGTATTTGTAATATCTTGGGTAAGTAATTGGGCCACATCTGAAGTTGCCGAAAGGTTTTCTGCATGAACTAAATCTTGGATTGATTCAGATGCCACTCTGTACGTGTAAAAACTTAAAAGAATTATTGGCATTAGGGCGGCTACAAATGGTAGAAACCACCTTAATCTGAACTTGGAAGAGCCTGATTTTTGTTTTGTTTTAGGCATGAAACGTAGATACACGTTTATCAAGCTATTATACTCCTTAATGAGTAAAATTACTATAATGCCCCGTAGCACTGCAATTTCATCTGCAAATACATTTAAGCTATGCAGGGCGAAGGGGTATATAGCAGAAATTACAATTTAAGGACATTTACTATGGGCTTTTTGAGCTTGTAAGGGTTAAGTTGCCATATTTGAGCTTTTATTGTATAATAAATATACAAATAAACACCCTTCATTCTAAATGCGACGTTTAATAGCATTATCAGCTTTCCTAGGTCTATTTGCGGCAATCTCATTTGTAACTACAAATAGAATAGAATCATACAATAGATTGCATGGAGGTATTTCTCTGTTCTCGAGTTACAAAGAATTTTCGGGGCTCTTTGCAAAACAAGATTCCGATACGTCAGCATGCATAACCAAATGTATGAATAATTCTGATGATACATGTAAAAGAGACAAAGAATGTTGCTCAATGGCATGCGATGCGAAAGGGACCAATAATGACAATGGCTATTGGTCAGGAGTCCAGCGTTGTGGTGATGGAAAGATAACCCGTCCAAGGGAACAGTGCGAAAAAAACAAGGACTGTACTGCTGGTAAAACATGCAAAAACTGTAAATGTATCGAGGAGAACAAGGAAGTGCAGTGCAGTGATCCCGAAGCCAGAAAAGGAAATTTGTGGATCGAAGGAGAATGGAATTGCAACAGGAAAAACGGAAAAGGAGGGTCAATTAATATGAAACTAAATGGCAAGGATGTTAACAAGGTTTTTGGAAAAGATTCACATTCATACGGCTATAGATATAATGACTCTCCTAGAGGGAAAAAAAATGGCATTGAATGCAAAGATGGAAAACTAAAAACCAGATGGTCTTTTTCCGGTAAAGATAAATCGAAGGTTTATATGAGGATTGAACCAAAGTCTTACAAAAAAGAAGGTTGTTACGAAACATTAAAAAGGTGGAACTTTTATGGAAAGTACAACGGAAAAGAATTTAAAATTAATACACCCTCAAAATGTTATCTAAAATCAACTAAATCCGGACGTTCAGGAAAAATCATATGTTATGACGTAAACTTAGAATACGAAGAGAATAAAGATGATGATGATTCAGACGAGGAAGAGGAAGAGGATAAGAAGAAGGATAAGAAGAAGAAAGATAAGAAGAAGGATAAGAAGAAGAAAGATAAGAAGGACAAGAAGGAGGATAGGGAGGATGAGGATAAAGAGGATAAAGAGGATGAAGATGATGAGGAGGATGAGGATAAAAAGAAGAAAGATAAGAAGGACAAGAAGAAGGATAGGGAGGATGAGGAGGATGAGGAGGATGAAGATGAGGATGAGGATAAAAAGAAGAAGGACAAGAAGAAGGATAAGAAGGATAAGAAGGACAAGAAGAAAGATAAGGATGAGGATGAGGAGGATAATTCAAAAGCATCAGCTCCAGAAAAGAAAAAGGATAAAGCAAAGAAAGACAAGAAAGATAAGAATCCGTTGGGTTGTTTCAACAAAAGTGGAAATTGGACAAATAAGCGCTCCAATTGCGATAAGAATCAACGCAAACACTACCAAAAAGTAGCCGAGCAAAAGCCACTGAGCATAGAAGACCAAATTCCGGAAGCTGTTTTGAAAACCATTAAAAAAGAAGTACCGAAAAAGCATTCCGAAGCAGAAGAAAAAATAATTAAAGATAAGCTGAAGAAGAAATATGTCAGTTCCAACAAGTTCAAGAAAAAGCGCAAGAAGCTTCAAAAATTGATCAAAAAAACACAAAGGAAGATTAAAACTCTTAGAAAATCAAAAAACATGGTCCAGCAAGTTGATACATTCCTATTAACAAGTTTGGATTGGCTGGAAACCCAGCACAATTATGTACAAAATAGACAAATTGAAAGTAATGAACTAAGTTTGATTTCCGAATACATCAAAAGGCTTGTGATAAGCATTGAAGATCTTTTGAATGATATGCCAAAAACTAATAAACCTACTTCCAATGTAAAAATTGATGAAATATTCTCCAAAGTAGCAATCCTTATAGATAAATTCCCTCGCGTTGTGTCTGCGCTATGGCAAGAAGAAATTGATGTGGACGAAAATATTGTTGACGATTACTTCGAAATGAGAAACGACTTCCTAAAGCTTTGGGATGAATGTAAAGCAGATATTAGTGTGTGCACAGATTTGGAGGACATATTGGAAAAATACGAGGATATCAAAGAAGCATTGGAAAAACAGATAAATGGATCTGGTAATAATAATGCTAGGGATATAGTTAGAAAAACGTTGGAGACATAGCTACCATTTCTCAATTTCAATTACTTGCATGCACACTTGTCAGTGCATTCTTTGTCATCATCACTACAGGTCCCTTTTCCATCGCACGCTTCCCCAACTTCAATGACTCCATTCCCGCACTCAGCTTCGCATAAGCAAGTTTCCATATTACAAGTTCCTCGCGCTCCGCAGAATGTGTAATTTAGCTCGCATTCCTCCCCATCGTCTAAACTGAAGTCGCCACATTTGGGCTCATCCGAAACACAAATGCACCTTTTTGGATCGCATTTTTTTCCTTCTTCTTCACATTCTCTCACATCTTCTTCACACTCTTCTCCCAAATCGAGAGTTTCATTCCCACATTCAGGAAGTTTTCTGCAGATACAGTCTGAACATTGTTCATTATCTTCACACTGTTCATGCTGTTGGCAACTCCAATTGTTGCCCTCCGTACATTCAAGCGCTATGCACATGCAATCAACACAAGATTGATCACTGGAACAATCATCACTAGTTTCACATTGTTCAGGTGATTCGATTACCCCGTTTTCGCAAACTGCATCACCTGTCTCGCATATGCAATTCGAAGTGCATGTTTGACTTATGATGGGACAAGGATAGCCGGCATCACATTGTTCACCTTCCTCAAGAAGTGCGTTTCCACATATTGTATCTTTCCGACTCTTGCAACCACATTCACTACACCATTCGCCTTCTTCGCAATGTCCATTGAATTCACACTCTTCCCCTTTTTCTATAATTTTATTACCGCATTTAACACAAGTGCACTCAGTACATGTATAACCCGACTCACAATCTGAATTAACTTCACATTGTTCAGGATCAAATAACTTTCCATCGCCGCAAGTGTTCTCGGGATCCTTAGGACCTCTTTTAGGCTTTTTGGCAGATCCTGTTCCACTCGATGCTGAGGAATCTGCTCCTGATGCTCCGCCCCCTCCGCAAAGCATTAAGCCACAACCAAGTATGCAACCATCATCATCTTTAAAGTAGTCATAATAACAACCTTCCGCAATATCCGGACATACCGGAGGCTCCGGACAGTTGTCATCCTTCTGAGTTTCTTTCGGTTTCTTTGGGCATACAGGCACGCATGCACATACTCCTTTGAGCTCTTTTGGAATACTTGCGCCGAATACAGGAATATCTTCCTTGATCCCGCAAAATACTTGTCCGATTCCTAAGCATTCAACCCCTGCGCACAGACCCTCAACGACAGGACTAGTGCCACACTTTTTGCCACACTTGGAAAAATTGGTATTAACGCAAATCCAATCAGTAAAGTTCTCTACAGTGCATTCGATAACGCTTGTTTCTGCGCATATTTCCAGACAGTGCTTTGCTTTAGTAGCGCCAGTTCCAGTAGAAGAGCCTGTTCCTGTTGTAACTTTACCCTGACCGTCATCATCCTGACCTTCTTTTGCCGCAGGCTTTTTTGTCTGATCTGAATCTCCTTGAGTATCTCCATCAGTTCCGACCTCTTTCTCTGAGGATTCATCTTCTTCTGTCTTTTCCTCGTCTTCTTCGGAGGATTCATCTGTAGTTTCGTCAGTTTCATCTTCTTCATCATCTGTACCTTCATCTTCCTGTTCTCCTTGATCTTCCTGTTCTCCTTGATCCTCCTCCTGCTCATCTTCTTCTTCATCCTCAGTGGGTGCTTCAGGTTCAGCAGGCTCTTCGGGCGTTGCAGGCGCCTCATAATAATAGTCATCATAATAATCATCTTCGAAATTACTGGAAGACATATCGAATTCATCCATATAATCTTCATAATCTGAATAATCCTGAGCTAATTGAGCTTTGTAAACATCATTACCAAGCATCACTACTGCAAGCAGACATGCTGTGGCGCAAAAAACTGTAATTGGAGTATTTCGTTTCATATTGTTTGAGATTTATTTTTCTGATCATTATACCATTTTTTTGGGGTTTTAGTGAGGTTGGAGGGGTTGCCATACAAGCATTTTGTATTTTTATAGCAAAAAAGATCCCACGATCTTGGCACCCCATACCAGTCGCCCTTCGGGCTCCGGTATGGGGCGAGATATGAGGATTATTATAATATTTGAAATTATTTAAAAAAATCCCGCAATCTTGGCATCGGCCTACTCTCGCACCCTAAGTGGGAACTACCATCGGCGCTGAAGGGCTTAACTGCTGTGTTCGGGATGGGAACAGGTGTACCCCCTTCGCTAGAGATACCAAGATCGCGGGATCTTTTTGGGCTAGTGCTGGGGCTAGACTTTTTAAAAAGTCCTAACCCTAGTCCTAGCCCTGACCCTATTAAATGAGCAAATCTTGCTCGCCTTGTCCTGAACCGGAGCCCGAAGGGCGACTGGTGCAGGGCTTATTAAGTAACACGTAAACAGAAATAATTAAAAACGTTCAATCATCCATTCGTACCACTCGGCTGAACACGTTACCATGCTTACACCTGTGGCCGATCTAACCGCTGTTCTTGCGGCGGATTTATGGAGAGACGCAATCTTAGGGGGGGCTTCCCGCTTAGATGCCTTCAGCGGTTATCCCTTCCGAACATAGCTATCCTGCGATGCCGTTGACACAACAACAGGGTCACCAGAGGTTCGTCCACTCCGG
>DCXE01000019.1 GCA_002328295.1 Candidatus Peribacter sp. UBA2144
GTTCATTGGTTCTAAGCTGTTCCAATGTGTGGAGCCACAAAAACCCCTAAAACTCCACATTCCCCGGTGTACGCGCGAATGGAATCACGTCCCGTATATTTTCCATGCCAGTTGCGTAAACTACTGTGCGTTCGAAGCCGAGGCCGAAGCCGGCGTGCGGAGTGGTTCCATATCTCCTCAGATCGCGATACCAGTAGTAGTCCTCTTTATCTAAGCCTGCTTCTTCTATCCGTTTATCCAAAACATCGAGTCTTTCCTCGCGTTGCGATCCTCCGATAATCTCTCCAATACCTGGAGCCAGCACATCCATTGCTGCAACAGTTTTGTCATCATCATTCAAACGCATGTAAAAAGCTTTTATTTCTTTGGGATAATTCATTACGACTACAGGACTTTCGAAGTGCTTTTCTGTCAGATATCTTTCGTGTTCAGTTTGAAGGTCAATACCGTACTTAACAGGGAATTGGAATTTATTTTTTTTGGCAGGATTTGATTTTTCCAAAAGCTTGATAGCTTCTTCGTATTCAATTCTTACAAAATCCGAGCTCACAAACTTTTGAAGTCGATCGATGCATCCTTTATCAATATGCTCTGTGAAGAAATCCATATCGTCAGGCCGTTCTTTCAGAAGTGTGCGGAAAATGTACTTGAGTAAACCTTCAGCTAAATCAGCATTATCACTCAAGTCCGCAAAAGCAATCTCTGGTTCCACCATCCAAAATTCAGCCAAATGTCTGGTTGTATTCGAATTCTCGGAGCGGAATGTTGGTCCGAATGTGTACACCTTACTCATGGACTGAGAGAAGCACTCCACATTCAATTGGCCGGAGACTGTTAGGAAAGCTTCACGTCCGAAAAAGTCCGAAGAAAAATCTACGGAGCCGTCTTCCTTTTTAGGCGACTTGAGAAGATCTAGCGTAGAAACACGAAACATATCTCCAGCTCCTTCACAGTCGCTTGCAGTAATGATCGGAGTGTTGATCCATAAAAATCCTTCATTCGAAAAGAAGTCATGAATAGCTTTAGCTAATGTATGTCTTGCGCGTGCTATGGCACCAAAAGTGTTTGTTCGAGGTCGCAGGTGTGCAATCTCACGCAGGTACTCGAAACTGTGATGTTTGGGTTGCAGGGGATACTCCTCAGGATTTTCAATGTTGCCAATCACCTCAATTTTCTCGGCCATCAATTCGCATGATTGACCTTTGCCTTTCGATGGAACCAATTTGCCGGTAGCAATTATTGAACACCCCGCGGTCAAATGCATTATTTCCTCTTCGTAATTTGGCAAATCATTCTTAGCTACTATCTGGAGCTGGTCGAAACAAGACCCATCCGAAAGATGTATAAAAGAAAGACCCGCCTTGGAATCCCTTCTAGTTCGTACCCACCCCTTTACAGTAATATTTGTGTCTAATAGCTTTTTGTCCGAAATGGCTTTGTGAATAGTCATAAGCAGGCATAGCCTGCCATAAGATGCGCCAATGAGGCAAATATTTGGATATACTCGGCGAAATGGTGTGATTGAGCATATATAAAAAATATGGTATAATCGTAGTTATACCAATATGAACCTCAATTACTTAATTCAAACCAGTCCTCTGCTTAGCGAGAAGCAAAAAGCATCTCTTGTCATGATGTTACCTGCTTTGAATGAAGAGCAAGAGAAGAAGCTTACCAAAATCATGGAATCGCAAGATGAGCTCTTGATTAAAGAAATGGAAGAAATCATAGAGCAGGCTACCGAGTCGCAGGATTTTGAAGCATTGCAGGAAATCAATTTAAGCTTAGCTCCACACGCAAAAAGTGTTTCCGATAATCCAGAATTTAGTTCGCAAAAACAAAATGCCTAACCCAGAATTTAGTAGTGGTAGACAATACGAAGATTCTCGCGAGTCACGGGAAGGAGTTAGTTCCTTTAAGATGAAATTGGATCTGTCTCGCAATGTAGCTTTTAATAATTTGAGTTGCATTAGATGCCATACGTGAATGTTGGTGATACTGTGAGGCTTTATGTTCTGAATGCAGGTCCTCAACTGATTTCTTCGTTCCATGTTATTGGAGAAATTTTCGATCGTGTCTATCGAGAGGCAGACTTGTACTCTCCACCGGGCAAAGGTATTCAATCAACACTGATCCCGGCAGGAGGGGCAGCAATCGTTGACTTCCTTGTTGATGTACCCGGAACCTACATCTTGGTAGACCACGCTATTGCGCGCGCTATTCATAAAGGTGCTATTGGAACAATCATTGCAGAAGGTTTGGACAATCTGGAAATATATGAATCATTTGCCACGAAAGAATGGGCAGATGGTCATACACATAATGGTGAAGAACCAGAACCCGAACCAGAAGTAGTAGAAGAAGAACCCGAAGAAGAGGAGTCACTGGAAGCAGCTGAGAATGAAGTGATTGTAGAAATAATGAAAGGATCTATGAAGAAAGATGATGACCCAACAAATGACTACAGTCCAAATATTCTTACTATCCCCGTGGGAACAACTGTCACGTGGGTCAATAAAGATCGATCTGTACATACTGTCACTGCACGAAATCGCCTCTTTAACTCGGGGAATATGCGTAAGGGCAAGAAGTGGAGTTATACATTTACGAAGCCAGGAGAATTTGATTATTACTGCATTCCTCATCCATGGATGGTTGGAAAGGTGATTGTGAAATAAGGATTCAGGTAGTGATCTATATCACCGTATAGCCCCCGTGTGCATTGCTCGGAATGATCTGATCCTTTTTACTTAAAGAGATGTCTGGAAAGAAGTCTGTCACCTTCTCTTTGTTCGCACCAGAGGCTACTTCAGTTTCTGTAGCCGGTTCTTTTAATGGGTGGCAGATCGACAAGCACCCAATGAAGCAAAAGAAGGACGGAAACTGGACCAAAGAGACTTCACTTCCAATCGGACGACACGAGTATCAATTTGTCATAAATGGAGAAATATGGGAGAGTGATAAAAATGCAGAGAAGTATTGTCCAAATGACCACGGAGGCATGAATGCTGTCATTGTCCTTGAATAGCGGAAATCTCTGCTGAGGCAAAAATAGAATGTAAACGAGACCACAGTTTTACATATGCGCATCTATCTGGAGATGTGTTGTTCCGCTATACTTATCTGATCCCTTTGCATGGGATTCACTGTAAAAAACCAATATATATATATATGTCAATGCACAGCCTCATGTTCGGCTGGGAGTATCCCCCACTTCATCTTGGAGGATTGGGTGTTGCATGTCAGGGTCTTGTGCGAGGACTACTCGGAAACGGTGTAAAGGTGACACTGATCCTTCCTCATGAATCAGAAACCGACGATGCGGAAGTGCGGTTTCCTACTGATGAGTTTATACAGAAGCTGAGGGTCTGCAGCATGCTGCAACCGTACAACACGTTTGAATCTTTTGAAGCAAACATCCGCAAGGTTCCCAAAAATAAGAAGGATGTCTACGGGAACGATTTGGGTGAAGCGATTTCCAACTACACAGAGATGAGTGTAAAGATGACAGAGGATCTGAATCCAGACGTTGTCCACTGCCATGACTGGATGACGTATGAGGCAGGAAGGAGATCTGCTGAACATCACAATGTGCCTATGGTTGCCCACATTCATGCGACAGAGCTCGACCGCACAAACAACGCTCCCAATGAGTATATCTACCAGAAAGAACGCATGGGCTTTGAAGCAGCGGATAGAATTATCGCCGTCAGTAATTACACAAAAAATGTCCTAGTAGAACACTACGGTATTGCACTGGAGAAAATATCAGTCGTCCACAATGGCTCTGCGGATATGCCACCATCGCATGAGCTTTTGGAATTTAAGCGAACACAAAAGAAGCAGCACCCACTCGTCCTCTTTCTTGGAAGACTTGTCACACAAAAAGGAGCCGTGCAATTTTTGGAGATGGCTTCCATCGTGCATCAGACAAAACCGGAAGTAAACTTTGTGATGGCCGGAGACGGGCACATGTTTGAAGAACTCGTAGACTTAAGCTGTAAGTTTGGTTTGCAGGACTCTGTAATCTTTGCCGGCAAGGTGGGATCTATGGAGGCAAAGCAACTGTATACACAAGCAGACTGCTTTGTAATGCCTTCTATTTCAGAACCATTCGGTCTCGTAGCTCTCGAAGCAATATCTCATGGAACTCCGGTAATTCTCTCACGCCAATCAGGCGCTTCAGAAGTCGTTGATGATTGTTTCCAAGTTGATTTTTGGGATACGGCAAAAATGGCCGACTGTGTACTGACTATACTCAGAGAAGAGCCACTCGCACATCAGCTACGATCGTACGCACCGCGCATACTCAATAAACTCACCTGGCAACGCCAGGCGTCACACGTTCAATCAGTCTATACAGACCTCATTCACTGTTAATCATGAACCCTCGAATCTGTTTCTATTTCCAAGTGCATCAGCCCTACCGGCTGCGCGACCTACGCATCACGGAGGTCGGACACGGTGACGTGGACTACTTTGATGAGAGCAAGAACCATCAGATTTTTCGTAAGGTAGCAGAGAAATGCTATCTGCCTGCGAACGCTCTGATGCTAGAAATGCTAGAGCAACACCCGGACTTTCATATCAGCTATAGTCTCTCCGGTGTATTTCTCGATCAATGTAAAGAGTACGGCCAAGACGTTTTGGAATCGTTTCAACGCCTTGCAGCGACCGGAAAAGTAGAGTTTCTTGCAGAGACGTACTACCACTCACTCGCGAGTGTCGTATCGCTGGAAGAATACTGTGAGCAAGTAACAAAGCATGTGCGTACTATCGAAGAATTGTTTGGAATAACACCGAAGGTATTCCGCAATACCGAGCTGATTTACAACAACAAAATAGCACAGATCGCCCGCCTTATGGGCTTCAATGGAATTATTGCAGAGGGCACAGATGCGAATCTACAAGGAAGAAACCCCAATGATCCTTTTCGGCCACCGACATTTCGTCTTCCGGCACACAGAGAAAAAATTGTCCGTGAAAATCGTCCTCTGCCAAAAAGGGCACGCGATATAGCAGTGCTTCTCAAGAACTATAAACTGAGTGACGATGTGGCCTTCCGATTTTCTGATAAATCTTGGGTGGGATACCCTCTTGATGCCAACATGTTTACCGACTGGCTCATGAGTAGTGGTGGACAGAGTATTAATCTCTTTATGGATTACGAAACGTTTGGAGAGCATCAATGGGAAGACACCGGTATCTTCGATTTCCTCCGATCACTTCCTGCTATTTGGCAAGATAGAGGCATAAAAGCAGTTACCCCTTCACAGGTTATTGCGGATTGGAACAAAGATCACGCCCACGAATATGACGTACACGACACTATCTCCTGGGCAGATATGGAACGCGATCTCTCTGCATGGACCGGTAATCATATTCAGGATGCCGCACTCCAATCGATCTACGCACTGGAAGATCAGGTAAAGATGACTGGTAACGTTCAACTGATTGAAGCGTGGCGAAGGCTACTGACTTCAGATCACTTCTACTACATGTGTACGAAATACTGGAGTGATGGTGATGTGCACAAATACTTTAGCCCCTACGAATCCCCCTACGAAGCGTACCGACGTTACAGTCATGCGCTTGCTGATTTACGTTCCCGACTCTCTGCGTAATGCCACGATCTCTCATCTTTGGTAACGGCTCCATGCTTGCGACATTCGATAATGATCTCCAAATGCGAGATCTCTACTACCCGCACGTAGGAATGGAAGATCATACTGCATATGGTGATGTTCATAAGACCGGTGTATGGGTGGAAGGCATTGGCATACGATGGTTTTCGGATCCCAGCTGGAACATCACTCCAAACTACAAACCCGAAACGCTCGTCGGTCACTCGTTGCTAAGGAACGAGGAACTGGGTATAGAAATTATCGCTAACGACTACGTACACCCCGTACACAATATTCTTGTACGAAACTTCCTTGTGACCAGTATTGATGGCAACGAAAAGCAGGTACGCGTGTTCTTCAATCATGATTTACATATTTACGGTGATAAACAAAAAGATACCGCATTCTACGAGCCTTACACCAATTCTGTAATTCACTATCGCCAAAGCAGATACTTCCTCATCGGTGGAAATACTACAGATCCCGTTGAATGTATTACCGATCGCGACGTGGATGCGTATCAGTCGATTCTGCATAGTAAAGAAAAGATAAAGGCATGCGGAATTACCAGTTACAGTATTGGAAAAGCCGAATATCAAGGAAAAGAAGGGACATGGAAAGATGCAGAGGATGGAAATTTGAGTAATACGACAGTGGATCAAGGATCAGTGGATTCCACAATCGGTATTCACTGCTACGTAAAACCTGAAGTGAATACTGAGGTGACAATGTGGATGTGTCTTGGAAAAAACATACAGGAAGTTGTTGAATTACAGCAGTTTGTCCTCACAGAAGGGCAAGATCGCATGCAGCGCAACTGTCATAACTACTGGAAGAGCTGGGTAAATAAAGATCGTCAGAAGTTTGGATCTCTATCACCGCGCCTTATAGATCTCTATAAACGAAGCCTACTGCTTATTCGGCTGCACGCTGATAATGGCGGAGGCTTAATAGCAGCAGCAGATGCAGATATTATGGAATTCAACCGCGACACATACACCTATGTATGGCCACGAGATGGTGCATTTGTTTCCTTGGCTCTTGATAAAGCAGGATATCTGGAAGTCACCCGCCGTTTCTATGAATTCTGTTGCAAGCATCAAACAGATGATGGGTACATGCTCCACAAATACAATCCCGATGGAAGCGTGGGGTCGACATGGCATCCGTGGTTCCGTGATGGAAAAGCACAGCTTCCTATCCAGGAAGACGAGACTGCACTTGTTATCTATGCCATTTGGAAGCATTTCCAAAAAGTTCAGGACTTTGAATTCTTGCAGACGATGTTCGAGACATTCGTGAAGAAGGCTACAATATTCTTGATGGAGTTTGTGGAACCTGAAAGCGGGCTACCTCTACCGAGCTATGACCCATGGGAAGAGCACCAAGGTATATTTACCTATACAACAGCCAGTGCCATTGCAGGGCTGCAAGCCTCTGCACAAATAGCACACATGCTGGGGCATCATAATCACTCAGAGCAATATCACAGTGCAGCAGACACCATGAAACAGTCCTTCCTCTTTCATCTCTTCGATCAAGAGGCAGGAAGATTCGTCAAGATGATTAAACGGGAGAACGGTCAAACGACCGAGCGTGACCTCACACCGGATGCGAGCATAGCTGCTATCTGGAAACTTGGTGTACTCGACCCCAGTGACCCACGTGTCGTTTCTACTATGGAACAATTGCGGGATATGCTGACAGTGCAAACTGATATCGGTGGATGGGCTCGTTATACCAATGATTATTATCACTCCAAGGTGAGCCCGACAAAAGAGATACCCGGAAACCCATGGTTTATTACTACACTCTGGTATGCACAGTGGCTCATTGCTATAGCAAAGACGAAAGATGATCTCTCTGAGGCCCGTTCTATTCTGGAATGGACAGCTGATCATGCCTCAACATCGGGCATTTTGGCAGAGCAGATGCATCCGATAACCGGTGAACCTGTCTCTGTGGGGCCTCTCACCTGGAGTCATGCAACGTACGTGGAAACCGTCATTCAATTCGCCGAAAAAGAAGAGCAACTCAATGCATAATGACTACAAAACAATCCGTCATCGGCGTAGATATGGGGGGGACAAAAATCGACCTCGCACGATACGATGTATCTACACTAGAACTCCAAGAGCGCTCGAAGATAGATACGCACTCTACAAAAGAGTGGTCACATGTCTACGCAGATCTCGTTGAAGCAATAGGGAGAATACGTACGGATGACACTATTGCGATTGGTATCGGTGTCCCGGGCCTCGTGCGTCAGCCTGAAGGAATCGTGGTGACTATGCCCAATATTCCGGGATCCAACGAAGCGCTACTCAAAACAAAGCTCACTGCAAACATTGGACTACCAGTGACAGTCGATAATGATGCCAATGCTTTTGTTCTCGCAGAAGGGTTGCACTCAAAATATGGAACCAAAGGTGTTGTTGTTGGAATTGCAATGGGAACAGGTGTGGGTGGAGGCGTGGTCGTGGATGGAAAACTCTTCCGTGGTGCACATGGTTTTGCATCAGAGATCGGTCATATGCTTTTGCAACCTGGTCAACCTCCGTTTGAAACGGATGATAAGCGCGGAGACGTCGAACAGTTTCTCTCGGGAACTGCATTCGGCAAACGTTGTGAAGAAGCAAGTCAACCGGAGGAGTACATGGAGGGAGAAGTTTGCGCGTTTATGCGACCGGAAGTATTCCGTGAAGTTGCGTGGATGTGTGTGAGCCTCAACTCATTGCTGGATCCTTCGTTGATCATTTTCGGGGGAAGTGCAGGCAAAGCGCTCAAACCACATTTAGGTGAGATTCAAAAAGAGATGCAAAAGTGGTCTCTGCCAGATATCCCCCTACCAGAGCTTTCGATTGCGACATTGGATGATGCGGCCACCAGAGGTGCTGCGCTGCTTGCTTTGGAGAAGTAGCATTCTCTTTGCCACTTTTCAGATGAAAAGTAACAAGAAGGACAATATGCACCTATTTATTGATGAATATATAGAGTTTATTGAATAAATTTTGTATTCAATCTTTTTGGCTTATTAAAGGGCTAATCTAGATATTGTACTATATTAGCTGCTGAAGAAAGTTGTAAAATTTGCTATACTTAGTCCTGTCATCGGTTGATTAGGTTTACTTAATTTATCCGTTGGCTATAAATAAAATCGTCCAAGGGTTCGTCCCTAGGCGGTTTTATTTATATGCCTGATTTTGCCTTCTCTCGTATCTGCTCGATAAGGTCTTCGTTTATAGAGAGTCCCGAGAACCCTGCTTTGCGTTTCGTACTTTTTACATATGCCAATGCTTCGTCCCATCTCCCCTGCTCCATCCGGAGCTTCATGAGTCCCAGATAGATCTTGAAGTTATTCGGCTGCACAGAGAGTGCATCGTTTAACAGAACTTCTGCTTCGCTGTAGGCTCCTACTGCTGTGTAGAGTTTTGCGAGATATATTCTGGCCTTCACTGCATCCGGTCGTATACGAATTAAATCATTAAGCTCCGATTGCATCTTCTGGAAATACTGCTGATGCATTTCAGGTGGAATGTCTTGGTTTTCTAAACTCTTTGGAGTAACTGTGCTTATTGCTCTTCCTTCGGATATTTTTCTGTAGACCACTGCCCAATCATCTAAGTATGTAAGTTTCCACTGAGGGTCTGCATCAAGAAGGTCCGTATACGGAAGTGGATCCATCTGTGCCTGTAGATTGTAATAGATCACCGCGTGTGAGAAGTTGGAAGTGGAGTACCGGAAACTCCAGGGTCGTTTGGACAGGTTGTACGAGGACAAACTGGATGAAGTGATCACCAAAGAACTGTACGAAAGAAAGGCACAGGAGTACCAGAAGCAGCAGGAAGACATCAACATGCAACTAGAGCGACACCGGAAGGCTAATGTGAACTATCTGGAGCTAGTGTCGTACATTTTCGAACTGGCTCAGGCTGGCGCAAAACTCTACGAAACAGCTGCCTCAAAGGAACAGAAGCGTTCACTACTCCATATTGTATTTTCAAACCTTTCGCTAAAGGGCGGAAAGCTAGTTCCCACCTACCAAAACGGCTTCCAACTGGTGGTACAATGTGCCAAATCTGATGCTTGGCTCCTCGGGCTGGATTCGAACCAGCAACCAATCGGTTAACAGCCGATTGCTCTACCATTGAGCTACCGAGGAGTGTGAAAGATCTGATGACCTTATGAATATTATATAACAATTAAGGTTTAAGTTAAAATTTTATCCGCTAGACTGTACGCCTCTGTTATCCTAATCCTATGAAAAATATTGCCCTGATAATCCCCTTTCTATTGCTTATTTCCTGCGCCCAGGCCCCTCAAGAAAGAGTGGAAAATAACCTTAAGGCTGAATCTTTGGCCAAAGAATACATAGAATCCGCAGATGAATTCATTAGCCAAAGCGGCTCAAATCTGAAACTGATTAAGAGTTCCCCATCTGCCTGCCCGGGATGCTGGTTTGTTACGTACGAATTTGAAGCGTCATTAGGCAAGGGTATTGTTAGCATTTCTCTGGAAAACTGGGAGGTTATGCGTGATGATTTTGATTTTGTGGATTCAAGAGATATTAATCTTTTTGCTTTTATGAGTGAATATGCTCAGTACCTAGACATTGGCTCCCCAACTTTTAATGAAGTAAGTGTAATTTGGAATACGGCTGATGCAGAAGAAAGATATGTAGGAAAAGAATTTGGATACGGATCTAACATGAATGCGGAAGACGCAAGCGAGTTTCATTGGTCTGCCAAAAACTTCCTAAAAGAAAATGGTTTTGTCACTGATCCTCACAACTCCACCTCCGATTCTATTGAACGCGAAGTTTATCGAGCCCGAAGAGATAGCTTAATATGCAATATTCAAAAATATAAACGCGAAGAAGATGCCTCAACAAATATCGAGGTTAGTTGTGCCGACACAGAAGCTTCGAACATATCCATAAAAGTCGGGGAGGTTTTTACAATTAATTTGAAAGGGAATCCTACTACGGGTTTCCAGTGGGCAGTGCAGCACGACACGGATTATTTGGAATTAGTGGAGGACAAGTACATTGCATACGAAAAGCCTCACATTGTGGGGATTGGAGGTGAATATGCTTTCACGCTCAAATCTATTAAGGAAGGAGAATCAGTTTTGGTATTCACTTACCAGAAACCGCAGGAAAGCATTCCTCCTAACAAATTGAGAGAATATAAAGTGACCGCTAGTAATTAATATTACAATATTTGAGAGAATAAACTGATACTATTCCAATAATGAAACTTCCCACTCCAAAGCTACTCTACGTACATGACAACTTAACACCCTTCGTCAAAACACGTTTTGGCAAAAATTCATTGGAATATGAAACCGCACAGCTCTTCATCAAACATATTGCAGTTCAACCGCATACCAAGGTAGGAACTTTGGAGGACGAACTTGCAGGACTAATCTCGAAATCAAACCCGGAACCATTCGATATTACTTTTGGATTCGGGCACAAAGGCGAAGAGATTGCTCAACTTTTGCATGGACGATGGAGTGCGTTTCCAAATATTCAACGATTGGACATCACAAGAATCGAAAAGGAGAATGGCTCCGAGCATGTTCTCGTGAGCAAGACGGACGAATCCATTGAAGATCAGATTGCAAAAGCTGATGGTTTTAATTCCATAGCCTTGATTGATGACGTCTTGTTCACCGGCTTCACGATGCGCAACGTGATGGAGCTTCTTCCTATTGATGGAAAGAATTGCCATCTTTTCTTCACGCGAGGGATTGATGAAACAAAGAAAGAATTCGAAAAAATGGGATGCAAAGTGCATTTTGGCGTCTCGCTTCCTGGAAAGATAGAAGTTGATTCGAGCACTATATCAATCATGAATCTGATTACGGAAGGAGCGATTAGAACTCCCTCAGGCGATTTGAGTTACTGCGATAGGGGCGAATGGATGGAAGCATGGTTTCCGAATAAGGCAGATACAATCAAGCATCTCTGCCAAGCACTTACCACCTTATTTGCAAATATCTCGCAAGAAGAAAAGATGATCAAACCACATATAATTGCTAAAACAACCCAATAAGCAGTAGATATAAAATTGCAACTAGCGCAGTACAAAATACCTACTGCGCTACTGCGCTACTGCGCTATTATCCAACTATGCGTTTAACAAAAATTCTCTTTGCTGCTTTCTCCATTGCCCTAATAGTTTGGTACGTTTCAAGAAGAACTATATGGAAGTTTATAGAATCGTTGTTATGATTATCACATGAGAAAAATACTGCCAATCACCTTAGCAATTCTGACGATATCGGCGTGCACCAAAGAAACTCAGATTACAAATTTCAAAGAATGCGCTGATGCAGGAAATCCTGTAATGGAAAGTTATCCGCGACAATGCAGAACCCCCGACGGCAAAACATTCGTCGAAAATATTGGCAATGAGCTCGATAAATCCGAACTTATCAGGATTGATAAACCAAGACCAAACAGTTTAATTGAGTCTTCATTTGAAATAGAAGGCTCTGCTCGCGGATATTGGTTCTTTGAAGGAAGTTTCCCCATTGTTTTGGAAGATTCCGAAGGCAATGTCCTAGCCAAGCATTTCGCGACTGCTCAAGCAGAATGGCCTGCCGGCCATAGCCCGAATGGCGAAGGCTGGATGACAGAAAAATTTGTTCAGTTTAAAGCAGAATTGGAAGTTGATTTCGGCGATGCAACCTCAGGCTTCTTGGTACTCAAAAAAGACAATCCATCTGATCTTCCAGAGAATAATGATGAGCTTAGAGTTCCACTGATGTTTGATTCGAAACTTGATACTTGGTCTAGAATGGTTAAGAAGTTATCCGAAAAGCTTGAATTAAGCGATATGAATATATCTGAAACCTCAACAATACCAGAAGATCAATCGGACGAGATCGAAGTCGGCTCTCATATATATAATCTTTTAAATACTCTCGAAACCAGATACATTTCGCCAAACGGATGGAATACATTATTAATTTCCGCCTCGGATTCACCGGATAAAGAAGTTTTTATTATTGATAGAGATAATAACTACAGGAGAGTGCTTTTTTGCGGAACCCCTTGCGAATGGAGCGAAGGCGGATGGATTTCTGATGATATTTTCTTTGTAACCGGAATAAATGCAGACGTTGAAAATAGTACTGACCATCGTCCAGTTCTTTACATATTCGATCTGGATTCAAATACTATTAAAACTTATAACGGATCTGTTATTTCTCAACTCTGATTCTAACGAAGTCAGTCAACTCCTTGTCAGCCAGTACACTCGTTTTTACAAGCTTCAAGCCTGGAGTTTCGTATTCGACCTCGCAAGTTTCTGTATTTCGACAATCATCGATTCGGTTTTCCTGATTACCCTCTACCTTGAACCAGTCACCGCTGATAGGAACTGTTTTTGATGTGTAAATACCTTCGACGCTAAGCTTTAAGGATTCACCAATACCCGCGCGCTTATTTCTTGGAGTGATCTCTACGTAGATAAGCGGATCAGAAATTTCTTCACCATACATATTGAAAGTTCTTAGGTATGCATCCAACTGGCCCGTCGCATGAATGAGAACTGCTCCCTCTACTGCCAGCAAACCGAAGGCAATCATGCTTAGAGACCTTAGGCGGTTTTTTGATTTCATAAATGATATTGGTATTGATCGTTAATATTATACTTTTTTTGAGTGTTTTTTTCCAGCAAGTTTAGTTTGTGTTCCGCTTGGGGGTGTAACCGTAAAGAGCCCTATTTTAAGCTGAAAAGTGGGTTGTATAAATAGTTTTTACGAAATATGGTATTGATCTTATATGGTGACAAAGCCACCCTAATAAAGAACTACTGCTTTCCCGCCCACCCATATATACCCTCCCCGAGGGGGGTGGGTTAATGAGATAAAAACGATATAACCACTTGATACAACCATAATGAATTTAGCCTAGAAAAAGAGTATAATAGAATCTAAATGACTCCCATCCGTAAAAGGAAGCGCGATCTTGTTAAATGGATTCCGATCTATCTATCCGTTCTTTTTATCGCATTCGTATCCTTATTTGCAATTGATGCCAAATCAATAAGCGATCTGTTTATGAATCTGTTTCCTAGTTATGTAGTGATGGTAACTACGATCATTTCATGGTTTTTGCCGGTTATCGGAGGTCATTTATTCATAGGACTAGGTGCTGCTTATGCCGTCGCTGGATGGGGTCAATTCAATATTAAACTGGCATTATTACTGATAATTGGACCACTGTTTTTAATAGGAATATTGTTTATTTTTCAGGCAATAAGGAAATAAATTGATTCCTTTAATACTAGCCTTTTTCGTAGCTTTAGGGCTGTTTTTATGACAAACTTGCCCCCCATTTTATGGCTCAAAAACCGATCAGGGAAGCACAGGCAAAAGCCCTTATTGCCGCCAATTGGCCTTCTGACCAACCGGGAAGACCCGAGATTCGCTTTGCAGCTGTTGATTCCGGGACTGATCTGAATGAGCTTCCAAACTCCCAACCTTGGCTAAGAAACGGGAAAATCGTGGTTAAAGCCGACGAGATGTTTGGCAAGCGCGGGAAGCTGGGATACGTGAAAATAGCTGAGAATTGGGAAGAGGCTGCCAGTTGGATCTCTGATTATCGCGGTAAAGATGTGATGATTGGAGAGAAGGTGGGCAAACTCAATAATTTTTTGATTGAGCCTTTTGTTGAACATACATCTGAGTACTATCTGGCATTTACCTGTGAACGGGAGTTCGATGTTATTCACTTCTCAGTAAAAGGAGGTATGGATATTGAGACCCAAGGAGATGCAATAAAAACTATTCGAGTTCCACTCGGTAGTTCGCCTGAACTAATTAATACGATTCCTCTTTCTCTTCAGCCAACAATACAAGGTCTATTCCAACTATTTCGTGACCTTGATCTCCCCTATCTTGAATTTAATCCAATTACTGAAGTAGGCGGCAAAGTTTATCTGCTCGATACCGTATCTAGAGCTGATACAGCTGCAAGTTTCCGGCAAACTAAAAATTGGGGAAATATGGAAGTACCTTTAGGATTTGGAACAGAGATAACTCCGGAAGAACTTCGAATAAAAGAAATGGATGAAAAAAGCGGAAGTTCACTTAAGTTCGTTTTGCTAAATCCTAATGGAAGAATTTGGACGATGGTTGCAGGAGGCGGAGCTTCAATAATTTATGCCGATGCAATTACATCTCAAGCTGATCCCAAGGAGCTAGCTAACTACGGCGAATGGTCCGGCAATCCAACTACTGACGAGATGGAAGCTTATACAAGTGAAATACTTACTCTTGTGGAAAGAAATGCAGACAAAGAACAAGTGATGATAATTGGAGGAGGAATTGCAAACTTTACTGATATCAAGAAGACTTTCGCAGGAGTGATCAAAGCTCTCAAGAAGCATCAGTCTAATATAAAGAATCTGAAGATATTCGTCAGACGCGCAGGGCCAAATGATGAGGAAGGACTTAAGGCACTTCAGGCCGCTTGTAATGAACTGGGAATCTTTTGTGTAACATATGGAGCTGAGCTTTCTATGACTGAAGTTGTTGGGATGGCAGTGGAAGCTCTAAAGCTGAGAGCTGCAGATGAATTCAAAGAAGAAGTGAATAGTGAAAAGTTAATAGTGAATAGTGCCCCTCCTGAGTTTAATCATAACTACAAACCTGTTGATTCAATTGCTCCGACAACCTACCCCCCCTCACCAGCTTAATTGATAACCACTTTTCACTATTCACTATTAAC
>DCXE01000012.1 GCA_002328295.1 Candidatus Peribacter sp. UBA2144
CGCTAGCTTGAGGGGCTAGTGGGAGCAATCCCGTGGAAGTTCAAGTCTTCTCCTGGGCACCAAACTCAAAATAGATACTGTATGTACAACGTACATACACTCCTCTAATGCACGCCTGAGCATCAATCTAATAGAAATCCAGATGCGCAGGTGGCATATCGCTGTATGGGCTCTTTTCCCAGAGTGCAGTAGCTGCTTGTAAAATTTCTGTCATATCTCCGCTAGTACTTTGTGCAACTGGAGTTGCCTGTTCCTCGAACATTTCTACTATAGAAAAGTCCTCATCCTTTTCTAGGAACTTTTTATGATTAACAGGATTATCAAGAGGATTATTCTGCATTGTGTAGAGGGCAACCTTTTGTGGTTCGGTGTCACCAGAAACAATCAGGATACCAACCTCCATGGAAGGCATGCTAATAGGAAGTGCAAAAGCTGTTTCGCTATCACTCAGAAGATCTGCATCTCTAAACGGATTAAGTTCTTTCATTCCTCCAACCTGTAAGGGGCTGCAAATTGGCACGCCCGCCTCACCAAATTCATTGCTGAACATCGTTTTAGCAGTAGGTGCCGCACCCCATCGGAGGCTTAGTTCACTGTCTATACTGTACGTCTCCTGGCGAATTTTATTTTTCACATGCTCTTTATGTTGTTCATCTAAATCCTCTATATCTCGCAGAGCATACAAAAGATATCTTATATCCCCTCGCAATTCTTCCGGCACATCTAGTTTATCCATTTCTTCGTCTACCATCTCCTTTGTAATTTCTTCTCCTCTTGTTTCGCGCTTAGCAAGTGCATTTTTTACATTGATGGTTAGCTGGTGTGTTGGATGATTAACTTTTAATCCTTCGCTTAAATCAACGTGCGATTCTTCAGGAGGTCTTGCATGAATAATACGCATATTTTTCATCATTTCTTCTGCTGCGGTTTCTGGTAATCCCTGCTCAGCAATCACCCTTGCAACTTCTGATTTCGTTAATTCCGGATTCAGTGTTTCTCCTTTGGCTTCTCGCTCCATTAGCTCACGATGCAACTCAAGTGATGCTTCATATGTTCTTACTTTTATGCCAATACGGGCTTTTACTGCTTCGAACTCTTCTTTATCCCATGGCATTTTTTGTGCATCGCGAAGTACGCGGACTTCCCTGTCGATTTCATCCTGCGAAAGTGGTCGAGTTACTTCCCGTCCTTCTCTTTCGGAAATAAGTTCACGTGCAAGAGCTTCTTTTTCTATATGGAGCATTTGTAAGCGTCTGTCTGCATGCTCCGACCGCGCAAGCTTAAAACTCTGGAATGATTGATGTCGCTCTTGTTTTGCCAGCTCCTCTGCGCGCTCAGGTCCCCCATAAATGATATTTTCAATGATTGCTTCTTCTACATTGTCCAAATTACCTCTTCCCAGTATTCTGCGTGGTATGCCGTATTGATCATTAGCAAACGCAGCATATTGTCCGAAACGCGGATCTTTGGGGTTTATGTATGAAATTATATCGCCCGCATCTACCACCTCTATTTCCCCCTTTGCCTCGAATCCTCCAACTGCTTCAATTCTTGCAGCAAGCGCAGGATCTACATTACGACCATCACGCATCGTTGCAACTAGTTCTCCCAATTCAGCATTTATTTCTTGTGCACGACGTTTCATTTCTACAATACCAAGTTCCTTCTTCAGCCACTCGGTTTTGCCCGCTTCTGCGTTTGCACCTTGTTTGTACTCAAGTTCTTTCTGTTTATATTTTTGTCGAAATTCCTCCGTTCCAACAGAACTGAAGGGTCTGGAAAAATACAGCAAATTTCCATCAATTTGGCCATACTCTTTTATAAGCGAAGACATTTTCTCGGCACCTTCTGGAGGATGCAGATTTTCCCCTGAGTCTAGCGCCGCTCGTTCTTTTAAGAGTCCGGCAAGTTTTTGTTGCTCGTTTTGAAATCGTTTTGCATTTGAAACCGCAGTTCCATTTTCCTTCATAATTTTAATCATTTTTTTTGTGCCATTAATACGAAGATCGATTAATCTTTTTCTAGAATCCACATTACGCTCGCCATTAGAAGCAATTTTTGCATAATCTGCAATTTCTGAAGCAATAATGCGCGTCCGCTGATCTTGTTCAAATTGAGATGCCGGCTTAAAACGATTCACTCTGATTCTCCATCTGGCCCTATCCGGAGGTTCGTATTCATCCCCTCCAAGAGGTTCCGGGCTGGCAGCGATTAGAAGATCACCGGCGTATTGAGGATATTTTTGCCTAAAGCTCTCCACCATTTTCTGCACCTGTGCATTTAGCCCTTCAACCTCTGGGAGCTTTGAAAAATTATTTTTGACATAATCTACTCTATTTAAACGCAGTTCCACCGCATACTCCGGATCTTCTTTCAGTCTCATAAACTCTTCATTCTTTTGTGCCCCTTCCGAGAGTTCAAACTCTCCTGTTTCTGAGTTTCTGGCCCAGGCATTTTCTGGAATTTTGAACGGCTTTTTGCTCCAGACTCCTTCCGCATTTTGTACCCAATCGAGCTGCTCCATTGCCCTGGTGTCCTCTTCAATATGTTTGTCAAAATTCCCTTGTGTGCGATCTGCCGGATTAGGAGTGTTCGCAATAAAACGCTCTATCTCTTTCAGTTTCTCTTGATTTATTTTTGGATTCACCTCGCCAACATCCAAAGCTTTATGAAGTTCTTGGCGAACCCAGCCATATTTAGAAGTATCCATCGAAGGTGCATCTGGATGATCTGAACTAACTTCTTTCATGCGCCTTATGGCGTGGCTCGCAAGTTGACGAAGGCGAGCTGTTCTTCTACCTATATATTCTCCTGTACACTCTCTGCGTTCAGTACTATCTAGAATCTCATAGACTGCAAGTTCATACGTGGCTGCAGAGAGAGCATCATCTACTACTTGCTGATAGACTTCGGGATTATTTTTCTCTTTTAGAATTTTCTTCGCATGTTGCAGTGCATTGTTTGTTCTTTCTTGAGCTTTAATTGTTTTTGGTACTCCAAACGTACTTTCGAAATCAGTTGGATCACCTTGCACCGATTCAATGCTTTTCTCATTTTTAATTTCTGATGCGGGCGCTTTTTGGGGTCTGGAATTATCTATTAATGATTCAATGGCATCCTTGACTGCTTGCTCGGGCTCTTCTCCCAGCATTGCATCTAAATACTCCATAATGTCTTCTTGTTTAGATAGATTATCCAGAGCAATAGTGAATTCGTCAGTCATATTCTCGTACACTCCCTGCACACCACCCTCTTCTATCTGAGAGATAAGACTATCAAGAGCTTCATTTTCATTTTTGACTTCATTTGATTCTGCATCATTTGCCCGCATCTCCGGTGAACTTCTTTTATAGATAAGCCTGCGCCGATTTTGATGTAAATATTTTTTCATTTATTCTGTAAATGGGTCCACAGATATATCCATCTGAAATTCGATATCATCAATTTTTTTAGTGGATTTTTTTTTCTCATTGTGTTCTTGCTTCTGTCTCTTAATGCGCTTTGCATTTTTTTCCAGCCAGAGTACAAGTGAACGAAACACTTGCTGGCATTTTGCAAACGACCCTGCATGTTTTGAACGAATTTTTTGTTGCTTTCTGGCCGAAGCTTTACTAAGTTTCTTTTCTGTTTTCTCGATAGATTCCTGGCAAAGTTTAGGGTCAATATTTTTCATAATATGTTCATAAAGCCATTCTCCGGAGAGGTAGCGCCGAACTGAATGTGATGTGTTTATATTTTTTGCCATCCTGGCATTATAGCACATATTTCCCAATTTTGGAATTTATAAGATCCTCTATATAGCTACAAATGTCTACTTTAATAGGTATTCTAACTTTTTAGCCCTCAGTCATGAAGAATATAGTCAGAATGAGTGGAAACATCTGTATGTACAATGCCTGCCTGCCGGCAGGCAGGTACATACAGTACCTATCACTCAATAATCACAGCCGAAGATGTCGGAGAAGTAAGCACAGTCCCAACAGGATTTTCCAGTTTCAGGTTAATCCTTTCTCCTGAATCATTGATATCATCAACAATTAGAGGAATCGTAAATGACTTCCTGGATTCTCCTGGGCCGAAGGTAATGGTACCGGATACAGCCTCATAATCTGCATTCACAACTGCAGTGCCTCCATCTGTTTTGTAATCGGTAGAGACCGTACCGCTTGTACCTCCTACTCTGCTTATTTCAACGGTGGCTATTCCGGATCTTTCACTGGCTGTAAATGTAGATCTGTAGAACTTAATTGAACCTGATCCAAATGTTCCGACTTCATCGTCAATTATTGTAACCACTGAGGATACGTCAGGAGTCGTGGTTCCTACAGGATTGCTCAGATCCAAATTGAAAGTCTTGTTACCGTTAATATTCGTATTGTTCCTTAATTCAATACTGAATGTTTTCTCTGTCTCACCGTCGGCAAATGTAAGAGTGCCATTAGCAGGAGTGTAGTTAGTGGTATTAGCGGTACCGTGATTTGTTGCGTAATCGATCTTGACCTCTCCCGCCGGGTCGCCGGCTCGCACGACCTTCACAATCAATGAGCCTCCATTATCCGGAGCAGAATAGGCCAACGCAGAAAATGCAACAGCTTTTGCTTCAACATCTGCAGATTCCTCATCGTCCTTGATTGTCAAAGTTGCTGTGTTGGGAGTAGTAAGCTGTGCTCCTCCGGTTGGATTGGTAATTGTCATATTTATTGTCTCATCACCTTCTGCGATTTCATCATCCTTTATCCGAATCAAAAATGTAGAACTGGTCTCATTTTCGGAGAATCGAATCGATCCGGTCACAAGTTCATAGTCCTCCCCTGCTTTTGCAGTTCCACCGGTTAACGTATAATCAACTGTTACAACGCCTGTCTTACCCCCCGTCCTAACAACAGTCACAGTCGCAGACCCTTCATCTTCATCAGCCGTAAACTTGTCTATTGTGAAACGAACTAAGCCTGCCGCATTGCCTGTTCTGAAAGAAGTTGTTGTTGAAGTTGTGGATGAAGTGGAAGTAGTGCTTGAATCAGTCGTTGATGTAGAAGAGGTATCTGATGTGCTTGAAGTAGATGCCGCAAGCGAGTTTGAACTGTTTGATGCAGACTCCGGCGACACATAAAGCATCAACTCATCTCTGAGTCTTTTCATAATAACTGCAACTTGTCCTCTTGTCACGTTATCATTTGGACCAAAGTTTCCGTTTCCATATCCATTTATTATTCCCGCTGCGTTTAACTCTCCAACGGCCTCATCATAATACGATCCGTACTCCACATCAGAGAAAATACTGGACCCGAGCGTTGTGGCGACTGCTCCGGTAGTAACAACTCCAAAAAGAAGTCCTGCGAGAAATACTCCTGTGGATCGAATAGATTTTCCCATGGAAAAAGGGGGTAATAGACACTACCAATGATAAAACTAGAAATGATATTGGTAAACCCCGAATTCTTAAACAGCTGTGTGGCCTCCGTATGCTGCATTTCTTAATATCCTAGCCTGATTTTTTTGAATATCACTCAATCGCAAGCAAGCCAAATCTTGCTCTTCCGGTCCCGCAAACAAGACTTCTGATCCTCCGATTGGAACACTCCACTGATATCTACTCTCTCCGGTCCTCTGATAACTTCCGGTCCTCTGATAACTTACTAAAGGATAATCCACTGCTCTACCTGTTAATTCGCCTGCTGGGATTACTATTCTTATCATCCCCGAATCTGCATCTCCATCTTGCTTGAGTAAGTCTGAATCATTTACATCAGGAGTCCCTTCTATACCAAATTTCTCCATTAGGCTTGCTACACTTATACCATATACATTTTTAAGCCATTTCATTGCATCTTCTGGGTTTTTTGAAATCTTGAGCTCGGAATCTCCATTAAGTGATTCAACTAATGCCTTTTCATCAACCGGTCGTTCCGGAGTTTGTTTGTTTGTTTTTTTAGGCTGGTCGTCGGTGCCTTTCCACCATTCACCAACCGTTCCTATAAATCCCATACTTATATTATACACAATTTGCTTCAAATCGTCAATTATGCTATAATATCAACGCAAATGAACACAATAGCCCAAATTGTACTCCACCCCTTTTCCACGAGACGCTCGAAGGCGAGATCGAGGGCTATCGGTTGGTTAGCACTGGCTGTAATGATCCTGGCAGGATCCACCTTCACATCATTTGGAAAACAGCTAACAACCGTATTCTCTCCGCTTTCAATGATATTCGTAAGCGAGGGACTGATGTTTGTATTTGCAATCATTTCATTTGGATTAATACCGTCGCTCAAGAAAATATTCTCTCTTAAATCAAAATTTATTTTGCCGCTTTTGTGTATTGGAGTTATGAACGGTATAGCCTCCCCATTCTTGTGGTTCTTCGGGCTTCAGTACACCAATGCTGTTAACGCAGAAATATTTGGAAAATCTGAAATGCTTTTCTTAATTCTTCTTTCCGGAATATTTCTGCATCAAAAATTTAGGAGTGAACATCTTGTCGGCGGAAGCATAATCTTGCTTGGTCTTTTGATTGTAACTATGAAAGGCTTTTCGGATGGATTCACTTTTCAAATGGGAGACGCGATTATCTTGTCTGCAGCCCTTCTTTACGCATCAGGCGGAATGATGGTTAGAATAAAACTTCACCACATGGATCCTGAGGTTCTGATTTTGGTCAGATCGCTTTGTGCCATTGCTTTCTTCTTTGCATTGTCACCATTCATAGAACATCCATTTATTTTGGAAGCGCGTGAATTTCCATTTGAACTAATTCCTGCGCTAATAGGATTCGGTCTTATTGCACGATTCCTTACTATGTTCTCTTTCTACGAAGCTATCGAACGCTTACCCATTGCGACATTCTCCACAATGGCGACCCTAACGACTGCGGGCTCTGCATTCTTTGCATACATTTACTTAGGCGAAATCCTTCATTGGTATCAATTGGTCGGTGCGGCTCTGATAATTCTTGGTGCTGTTTTTGTCCACTTGAATGGATTGCATCACAAAGAAAAGCATATGGAGCATCATTTGAAGTCGCATCATAGGCATCATATCTAAGAAGCTAGTAAACCTTAAGCGCAACCGACACCATCTTTGCCATACTTGCTCTGTTCACAGGATCCCAAGGGCCAAACTTGGCCTTAGGATTTCCTTCTGAATCTGAGTAACCGGAAACGACTCCGTCTTTTGCTGCAGTCTCGACGGCTGATGCAAATTCCATCGTTGCCGGTACGTCTGTGAATTTGGTACCCGAAGATTCTTTGAACCTGACATCAAATGCTTGGAGCAAAGTAACAACCACCTCTGTTCTAGTTGCCGGTCGCCTGAGGTCTATAGTTCCATCTGAGTATATCGCCCACCCTTCACTCTCCGCACATTTTATGTAAGGCTCCGACCAACTACCTTTAACAGAATTGTTCTTCAATGTATCACTGCACTTAAGCTTGCCAAAGTCACCCGATGCGCTAAAAGTGATCTTTGCCAGCTGCTCGATTGTGACAGGATCTGAAGGACCGAATTCTCCTTTAGGAGTTCCATCTGCATCTTTGTAACCGGAGATAATCCCCTTCCCTGCAACCTCTTCAACCGCCTCGGCAAACCAAGCTGACCAAGGAACGTCCTTCAGCTCAATTTTATTCTTGCCATCCATGAACACTACTAATCCCTCTTTCGGAGCAGATGCTTTTAATACATCCTCTTCGCTTACCGGAAACATCTCATCATTTTCCTCCATCTCACTTTCCTCTTTCAAAATTGCATTCTGGTTTGATATATAATCTAGATCTGGCTTTAAGTACTTAAGTTCAAGTAAATCCTCTAGAACACCAGCAATTGTGATGGAGGGAACTAATATTACTGCCAGAACTAATATCACTCTAAGGCGTCTCATTGCATTCATGATACCATGATTTAACTAACAACCAACAACTAACAACAAGTTGTAGGTTGTCTGTTGTAAGTTGTTAGTACCGCGAAGCGTACGTGTTGTTAGTTGTTAGTTTTTTACCTTGCACTGCATTTAAGTTTACATTAGGCTACCCCGGACATGACTCCACCGACTCCGCAGGGTACCTCTAAGGCCCAACAGGGCCAAGGGGGTCATTTTTTTAATGGAAAGACAATACTCCTTCTTGGCTCTGGAGCCCTGAAGATAGGAGAGGCAGGCGAATTCGATTATTCTGGGAGCCAAGCTATAAAGGCTTTTAAGGAGGAAGGAGCTAAGGTGATTTTAGTTAATCCGAATATTGCAACAAATCAGACTAGCTGGGGATTGGCCGATTGCGTTTACTTTTTGCCTGTGACTCCGGAGTTTGTGGAAAGGATTATTGAAAAGGAAAAACCCGATGCAATATCGCTTAGTTTCGGAGGACAAACGGCTCTTAATTGCGGAGTAGCTCTGGAAGATTCCGGAGTACTGAAGAAGCATAAACTACAAGTTCTTGGAACTTCTGTTGAAAGCATAAAAAATACCGAGGATAGAGCTAAGTTCAATAAGCAACTTACTGATATTGATATACATATGCCGGCTTCGTTTGCATGTGAAGATGAGAAAGAGGCAGTCTCGGCAGCAGCTAAAATTGGATTCCCGGTGATTGTTCGTGGAGCGTTTGCACTTGGAGGGAAAGGGAGCGGACGCGCCAAGAACGAAAGTGAGCTTATTGATTTGTTGAAAGTAGCATTTGTAGAATCCCCGCAAATTCTGGTTGAAGAAGATCTGACAGGATGGAAAGAGATCGAGTACGAAGTTGTAAGGGACAGAGCAGATAACTGCATTACAGTTTGTAATATGGAGAATGTCGATCCGCTCGGCATCCATACCGGCGAATCGATTGTAATAGCGCCAAGCCAAACACTCGACAACACGGACTATCAAAAACTTAGATCTATCTCTCTTAAGGTAATCAGATATCTGGAAATTATTGGAGAATGCAATATTCAATTTGCGTATGATACCAAGTCGCGTGAATACAGAGTGATTGAAGTCAATGCTCGCCTAAGCCGAAGTTCTGCACTTGCTTCGAAGGCAACCGGTTACCCCCTTGCTTTTATAGCTGCAAAGCTGGCTCTGGATTACACGTTGCCTGAGCTTACTAATGCTATCACAAAGGTAACCTGCGCAGACTTTGAACCTTCACTCGACTATGTCGCTATCAAAATACCAAGATGGGATCTGCAGAAGTTTCGTCTTGTATCAGATCAGGTAACAAGTGAAATGAAATCTGTAGGTGAAGTAATGGCTCTTGGCAGAACTTTTGAAGAGGCGCTTCAAAAAGCAATTCGAATGCTTAACATCGGTGCCGAAGGTTTGTTTTCCTCTCAATTTGAATTCAAAGATTTAGAAGAGGAATCTACCAGGCCGACCCCAAGAAGAATTTTTGCTATAGCGGAGGCATTAAAGAGGGGAATGAAACCCGAAGATATTCACAAAAGAACCGGAATGGATATGTGGTTCCTGAAGAGTATTAACGCCTGCGCAAAAATTGCCGACAAGCTCAGTAAAGTAAAAGTGGTAGATCCTGAACTTCTATTGGAAGCAAAAAAGGCCGGATTCTCTGATCGGGCAATCGCGAAATTAAATGCTAATGATCCCGAAAAAATCAGATCCAAGAGAATCGAGAATGGGATATCGCCGGTTATAAAACAGGTGGACACTCTCGCCGGTGAATTCCCTGCACAAACAAATTATCTTTATATGACATATCACGGGACAGAACACGACGTTGATTTTGCTTCCAATTCGAAAGACTCTAAACGCGCTATTGTAATAGGTGGAGGTCCATATTCAATCGGCTCATCGGTTGAATTCGACTGGTGCTGTGTTCAGGCAGCACATGAACTTCAAAGGCAGGGATATGAAGTTGCAATGATCAATTCAAATCCGGAAACTGTAAGTACTGATTATGATGAATGCGATCAATTATTCTTCGAGGAACTGAGTGACGAAAGAGTAAGAGACATTGTCGAAATGTTTAAACCCGAAGGAATAGTTGTATCTATGGGAGGACAAATTCCTAACTCCCTCGCATTCAGGCTTTCTGAGGCTGGACTTCCGATAATGGGAACTGCACCGGAGAACATTGATAAGGCTGAAGACAGACACAAGTTCAGTTCTCTTCTTGATGAACTGAAAGTGGATCAACCTGAGTGGAAAGAATTCTCTGACCTAAATGCAGCCAAAGATTTTGCGGAACAAGTGGGGTACCCTGTAATTGTCAGACCCAGTTATGTATTATCCGGAGCTTCCATGGCAGTAGTTCACTCAGATCAAAATCTGGAATCCTATGTATCCGAAGCTGCTTTTATTAATAAAGAATCTCCAATAGTAGTCTCTAAATTTGAACTTGGAGCAAAAGAAATTGAGTTCGACGGAGTTGCCCAGGGTGGGAAAGTTCTGCTTTATGCAATCTCTGAACACATCGAGAATGCTGGCGTGCACTCAGGAGACGCAACAATAGTATTGCCTCCTCAACGTGTTAATCTGGAAACATTAAGAAGAGTAAAAGGAATTGCTAAAAAGATCGCAAAGGGGCTCTCTATTTCGGGCCCGTTCAACATACAATTCCTTGCCCGAAGCAACAGATTGAAAGTTATTGAATGCAACTTGAGAGCTAGCCGCAGTTTCCCGTTTGCCAGTAAAGTTACCGGTGAAAACTTCATAACCCTTGCAACAAAAGCATTGCTGGGTAAAGCCCCACTTGATAAAAGATACCAGACAGTCGATCTGGATCATGTGGGAGTAAAGGCTGCCCAGTTCAGTTTCAGCAGATTAAAAGGTGCTGATCCAAGATTGGGAGTAGAGATGGCAAGTACTGGCGAAGTAGCATGCTTTGGAAACGATGTGGAAGAAGCACTGATGACTGCACTAATTGCAGTTGGCTTCAAGATCCCAAGAAAAAACATTCTACTAACTATTGGAAACGTAGAGGACAAAGTGGATATGTTCAGCGCTGTAAAGGAGCTAGTAAAAAGAGGTTACGCATTTTACGCAACCAAGAACACACACGCATTCTTGGAATCTCGCGGGATTCCGTCTGTTTTGCTACATAAAATTTCTGAACAGAGAAGCCCCAATATAAAGGAGTATCTAGAAAAGAAACGCCTCGATCTGGTAGTCAACATTCCAACCCACTCTAGTGGCGACGAACAAACTGATGGTTATTACATCAGAAGAATTGCTACAGATCAGGGAATTCCTCTTATTACAAATGTACAGCTTGCCAAGCGAGTTTGTGAATCCTTGGGCCAAATAGAGGAAATAGACAAATTGCCACTAATGAAGTGGCCGGAGTTGCTTGAAGAAAAATAGACATCTTATTTGAGGAAGCTTATGGATCAAAATACTGTCCCAAGTCACAGGTCGCAAGTATAATCGAAAGTCACAGATCCAAAATCCTGGGACTTGAGACCTGCGACAAGCCCTGTGACTTGGGACCTGCGACTCTAGGACTTAATATTCTTTCTCTTTTATATTGCAGAATAACTGTATCCTCACTACAATTTGCCCGTTACCCCAAATTTTCTATGTCCCCAACTGCCAAAAAAACAGATGATGATGATACAGGTGAAGAAATACTAGTAACAAAAGAAGGCTTAAAGAAGCTCAAAGATGAACTTTTACACCTTAAAAAGGTAAGAAGACAGGAAGTAGCCATACGCTTGAAGGAAGCCATATCTTATGGAGACCTGTCCGAAAACGCTGAATATGAGGAAGCAAAAAATGAACAGGCCTTCATAGAAGGACGAGTTTTGGAGCTTGAGCAAAAAATCAAGAATGCAAAAATTATCTCTGACAAAAAAGCCAGCGCAAGACTCGGCAAAGCTGTCTCTATAGGTTCAACAGTTACTGTAAGAAATAAAACTGATAGGGATGAGCCTGAGCATTTTACAATTGTTGGATCTACCGAAGCAGACCCTATGGAACATAGAATTAGCAATGAATCTCCCATCGGAAAAGCTCTTCTTGATTCAAAAAAGGGAGACAATTTGGAAATTCTAACGCCTTCGGGAATGATTAGGTACGAGGTTCTAAAAGTGTCTTAATTGGCAATCGTGTACTATCAATATATGTACTTGAACGGAGCAATTTTCAATTATCAATTCGGAATTTTCATTCAAGACCCAATTATCAATTATCAAACGTAATCGATTGAAATATTGGATCTTGACTATTGAAAATTGAATAAAAATTGAAAATTCTAAATTGAAAATTGCATTAATTACTACAGAATGTAAAATCACTCTGATATGCCATCAGCCCAATCCGCATCATTGGTAATTCCCGATGAAACGAAGAAAAAGTTTCCGGATCTTATTAAGTTGATTCTGGCTTCGGAAAGTATGAATGATGAGGAGAGGCAATACTGGGTAAATATTTTACCTGTGATGACTCCGGATCAGATAAGTTCTTTAAGAGATATATTGGAAACAGAGAAGAAGCAATTGGCTGAAATTGATAAGAAGTACTCAAAAGAAATCGAGACGGTTGGAAAAGATAAACTAGTAAAGAAAACTGATGAAGAAAGAAGGAAACGCAGAGAAAAGAGGCTCAATAAAGAACAAGCTGAACAGTCGAAAGAAATGGAAAAGGCTGAGAAATTGTTGGAAGATATATAAGCAACAATTGACAGTTGACACAGGCGCTTCGCGCCCTTTTGACAATTGACAACTAAGTATTATTAAAATGTCAAAAGTCCGCCGAAGGCGGATGTGTCAATTGTTAACTGTCAATTGTCAGAAAACGCCATCAGGCACCTATCAATCACAGCCTTTTGTTCGTCTGAGTTATCTGCTGTGCCTCTGAAACTACCCGTCTTTAAATCTTTATCCATCCGCGCAACCAGATCAACTATGCGCGTGAGAGATTCCTGCGAAAGACTCCTTGCGCAAGGAAGAAGTGCCCGAGCAGTCGGAAAAGGAACTCCTGCTTCCCTGCAAACAGCAGCAGGATGCACAATTCCATCCTGTACTGCAGTCCAAATAAGTGTGAGCCGGGTTATAGACCATACAAATATTCCCCACATACCGGCAGGATCATCACCGCGAGCTATAAGAGATTCTGCAAACATAATTCCTTCCTCAACTTTTCCTGAACCAAGCAGATCCAACAGATGCCACACTTCTCTTTCCCCTGCTGTAACTGCCAAATCCAAAACATGCTGTGAAGTAATCGGCTTGTTGCATGAGTACAATGAAAGTTTATTTAATTCCTGAGTCAACATATCTTGATCATCTCCCGAAATCTCTATAAGTAAATTTTTGGCCTCCGGTGTAATGGAACTATCAAACTCTTTGCATACCGAGTCCATCCACATCAGAAGTTGATTTCTGTTCACAAGACCAAAGATTTTATGCTGAGAGATTTTTTCTATTTCTTTCATTCCCGCCGGAAATTTGGATTTTTTGGAAGGATCGATAAACACAATAAAAAGTAAAACGACCTGAGGATGAATTTGAGCAATAATGCTCTTGGCCTCATCTTTACTGCATTTAATGGCCCCATCTACAATAACCAGTCGATTCTCGGCTATAAAGGGAGCTACAGCTATTTCATCCAAAATACTTCGAATTGTCGTTTTTTTAGCATCAAATCTAAGCAAGTTTTCCTCGCCGTGCTTTTCTCTAAAATTAGCTATCCACCTCATTTTTTCTTCCCTTAGGGCAAATTGATTAGGACCAGAGAAGAGAAAAAATTGAGACATTTCGGCAGTATAGTCTAGGAATACTTAAGTTACGTCAAATTGCTATCAATTCAACTTTACTATAAAGTTGTCAACCTCTCACAATAGAGCTAAACACAGATTTAAGCTATAATATAAGGAAATGCACAAAAAAATCCTTTCCCTTTTCTCGCGAAAGAATCGACGCGTGTTAGCTCTCGGAGTTACATGTATCGCAAGCTCATTCGCGATTGGCATTCAGTCTGTAGGAGAAGTCCAGCCGGTGACTCTAATAGAAGCCGGTTCGATTGACCACTCAGGCGACCTAAACGGGGATGGAAGCGTAACGGTAAAGGATGCAATACGCATCCTGGAAATATCCCAAGGATATGCAGTTGCATCTCCAAGGGAACTTATGGCAGATCCCAACAGGGACGGCCAACTCACCGTTGATGATGCGATGCGCATACTCTCCGAGCTTCCTAATCTCTAATTCCAAGGTCCAATGTCACTCCGCTACATTCATTGTAGGCACACTATACGTACATACATTCTAGTATGTATGGGACTTCTTGCATGCTTTTGGGCACAAACTGTTCATGCGGCTTCCGGGGATATTTCTCTGGTAATTCAGCCTCATTGTGTATTAGAGGAACATAATACAGATTGGCCTTTGGGTAATGTTCCGAAAATCGAAGGAATGATCAATCTTGGCTCAGGGAACTGTTACGACTATCAGGTGGAAGATCCGCAAACATTAAAAACATCTGTACACAGAAAAGGAGACACTATCGACATTGATGTCGTAGTAAAAAATCCAAATGGTGCAAAAATTAAAAGGGTTCGCGCGTGGCTTGCATACGACCCAACAGTACTCAGAGGTGAAGATCTGGAAGTTAACGATAAAGATTTCCCGCAAGCAGCACCAGGAGAAGAAGACTTTGATACTAAAAAAGGTTATGTAATGATAGATATGACCGCTAATGAGAAAAAACAGCCTAATGGTAAGCGCGTATTGGTTGCTAACGTTAAATTTGAAGTTATCGATACACCTGACGCAGGAACGATAATTAGTTTCTACGACATTCAAACAGATGGGCACACGGATGTATGGACATTAGATGATGGAGATACAGAAGGAAAATCGGCTCTAAAAACCGATCCCGGATCTCTTCATGTTATCTTCCGAGTTGGAAGTGCCGAGGCCTGTGCAAAAGACGAAGATTGTACTACAGGCACCTGCGTTGCAGGAGTGTGCTCTACTCCCGATGGACTTGAAGATGGTGCGGCATGTCAAATAAATAGCCAATGCGCCAGCGGGCACTGTAATGACGGACTCTGCGGACCAGAGGAAGAAGATGATACTTCGACAGGGCTCAGTACAGGTACAACGGACCTTCTTCCAAATGGAAGCCCGTGTACAAATAACAACGAATGTGAAAGCGGTAAATGCGAAAATGGAATGTGTGTTGCCAATCAACCCCCATTACAACTTGCCAATGGCAGCAGGTGTGCAGAAAATTCTGAATGCCAAAGCAATAATTGCGAAAATGAAATTTGCAAATCCAAGAGCAATCTTCCAGAAGGCAGCAACTGCTCAAACGATTTTGAGTGCGCATCCCAAAAATGCTTAGGAGGCTTTTGTATTAACCAGGAAGAAGAGCCTAAGTATATTATTCCTCCGACAACTGCGTTTGCTTTGCTGCAAGTGCAAAACCTCCGCGTGACTACCAAGGACACATCAGCATTCCTAGGGTGGGATCCTCTGAATTCGTCTCAGCTAAAGGCATACAACATTTACTACGGAACTACTCCCGGACAATACATTCAAAGAAAAACGATCGATGGAAATATGCAGAGCCTTGCAATACATAATCTGCCGGAGGGCGCAACATACTACTTCGCTATCCGCGCTGTGAGTACTACAAACGAAGAAAGCGCTTTTTCCAACGAGGTATCCGTAACTATTGGAAGTCCCACCAGCTCAACCGCTCCGCTAGTTATTGGACCTGCATCGCCAGTATCAGCTTCCTTACAAACCAGTGGAACAGTTCAAGGAGATACCGGAATCCCATCTCCTTTGGTTCTATTAGTATTCTCGTCCGCAATTATTGGAACTGTATTCGCTTCGCGAAGACAATTAGCAGCTTCTGCTTCTAAACCTAAATAATGAACTCACTCCATCCTCATTGGCAATCAACTGAAGATGAGCAGCCTGTGCCAGTCAGGTCAGTATCTCAAGAAAGTACTCCTTCCCGCGCCAGCACTTCTGTAATTTCCCGAAAGCCAGCAGCAATCATGGGAATAGTACTTGTCTCCGCTTTTTCGCTCACATACTTTCACAGCGCTTCATCACTTACCTGGCAGGTGGCCGATGGATCTCCTATTGTTGTAATTACAGAAAAAGGAATGAAGCCCAAGTTATTGAACGCTGCACTCGGAGATAATATCAAATGGACTAACGAGGACACTACTCCTCACATTCTTACATCCGATACACTGTGCAATGACAATCGTGAATGTCTTTCAACTCCAACAATATTCCCCGGTGATGAGGCTACCTTCGTGATCCCTATGGACATCACTCCAGGCATATACGCATACCATTCCGTCATTGATTCTGACGTTAAAGGTGAAATCAATATATCCGCAGCAGCAGCCATTACTACAGAAGGAGTTAACACTGAACCAATTCCTCCAATTGTTGAACAAAAGCGTGAGATCAAAGATCCAGCACCTGCATTCCCCAGTGACTTTGGATTTGTACCAAACAAGCCAAAGAATATCGCTCCTCCTCCAACATTTGAAACAACTCCGGTAATTTCAGGAGGAATCCCAACAAATCCAAACAGTGGAAAGAGTTTCGCAATGCCTACCACAAGCGCTGTTCAACCAAATGCTCACACCGGAGCACCTCCGGTTGTAACAGGTCACAGGCCTATATCACAACCTCAGACAGGAGCAGGTACTTGGGTTGTGGTTGTAATGTTTGTACTTAGTGTTGCTGGGCTGATGATGAAGACAAGGAAAGCTTAATAATTTTTAAAGAGGATAAATATTATTTTTTATTGTTCTTTTTTTTGTAACCAAAAAAAATGAACCAAAAAAAAGTTCCGCTCCTGTGATTGCTCGCGGAACAGCCCAAACCAAATGCTCCGCAGCAAAAATGATCCCCCTCCTAATCTCCTACGACATTTTTGCCATGCTCCACATTTGGGGGCTGAAACCGCTCACAATCAAGGGAGCGGTTCCCACCCACCACACTAACTACTAGCCACAAACCGGCAAACACACACCCGAGCGAGGAGCCAATGCTAATTTGTCCAATAACGCGAGCAGATGTTGAGCGTCCGCCCAGGCGGACGACTCATCTCTGCGAGCCAACATCTGATTGTGCATTTACGCGACGAGTGAGCTGTGTTTGCCTTGATTTTTTCTTTGCTTCTTTCTTTTGTATT
>DCXE01000058.1 GCA_002328295.1 Candidatus Peribacter sp. UBA2144
GCAGCTTAGACTTTTATTTAAGCATCACCCACCCACGATCCACACCATATTCATTTACAAAACCTGAGGGCACTTCGAGTGCAAACATAGCAGGCCCCTCAGACCCATAAAATCTGCATGGATCTTTTTCGCATGGAAGCATTGTCTCGGCTGATACAAACTTGCCGTTTCCATCAAAGAAAAGAATATCAAGAGGGATCAAAGTGCCTTTCATCCAGAAAGACTGTTTGAAAGGTGTCTCGAAAGTAAACAACATTCCGTGACCATCTTTGAGTTCCCTCCTACCCATCAGCCCTTTTCTTTTCTCTTCCTTTGTTTGGGCAATCTCAGCTACTACTTCTACTTTCTCCCCCTGAGGAGATTTGAGCGTTATTTCCTGCAATCTAAATCCATCAGGACTGTAAATTCTTTCCTCACATCCAATCAGAAGAATTCCAATAAGAATCAACGGTGCCAATAATTTAATTGCATTATTCACTTCCTCTAAGTGAAGCAATCGCAGACTCACGATTATTCGCACCAAATATAAAACTACCTGATACTAAGTTGTTAGCTCCTGCCTCAATACACTTAGGTGCTGTCTTATCATCCACCCCTCCATCCATTTGAATCATAAGATCCGGATGAGCTGCGCGAGCTTGTCTGACTTTATCCAGCACATCATCAATAAAAGCTTGTCCACCGAATCCCGGATGAACAGACATCACCAAAAGAAGATCAACCTGATCGATAACATCATCAACTTCGCTAAGCTCTGTCTCTGGATTTATTGCTATTCCTGCAGTTGCTCCTCCTGATTTAATGGCTTCTATTAGGGCCTTTCTTTGATCACTTTTTTTAACCGCTTCTGCATGGAATGTAATGTGTTTAGCTCCTGCTTTCAAAAATTCTTCCACTCTGTTTGCAGGATTTTCGACCATCAAATGCACATCAATCTTGAGGCTAGTATCAATGTCATCTACAACAGGTGCTCCAAAACTTAGGTTATCAACAAAGTGTCCATCCATTACATCTATCTGAATCCAGTCTGCAAAAGGTTCAATGCTCTTTATCTCCTCCTGAAGATTATTGAAGTCAGCTGCGAGGATTGATGGCGCGATGATAACTTTTAAATCACTCATAAATTAGTTTCCAAGTCATCCACCCTCCTCTGATGTCTTCCTCCTTCAAAATCAGTTGCCAAAAACACATCGACCATCTTTTTAGATCTTCTAGCAGGAACCATCCTGCCCCCCAGACTCATCACATTAGCATTATTATGTTTTCTGCACATCTGGGCATCTTTGACTGTGCAACAGCGAGCTGAGCGAATGCCTTTAACTTTATTTGCAGCAATGGACTCTCCGATCCCACTTCCGCCGAAAACGACTCCTGGAACTCCTTCATCCAAAACAGCTCCACAGCCTTTTCTGATAATTGCTGGATAATCGCAAGACTCATCCGAAAATGTTCCAACATCGATTACATCAACTCCCTTTTTTGCCAAATGAGCTTTAATGGCTTCTTTGAGTTTGAAACCAGCATGGTCTGTTGCTAAAACGATTTTTTGTGGAAGATCCATGTGATGATATTACAACAAAGAACTGATACAATCCAAGCCATATGGATCGCAAACTATTAATAGCCGCAAACTGGAAAATGAATCCCGTTCCTGATGGAGCATTTGAGCAGGATTCTCCTTATAAAACACACAGCGCCGTTGATGTATATGTATTTCCAACTTTCTTGGATCTGCCTGCGTCAATAGAGTCTAAAATAATAACTGGAGCACAATTCGGACGAGCTGAGGAGACAGGCGCTTTTACAGGAGATGTTAGTATGCAAATGATAAAGGAAGCGGGATGTATCGCAGTCCTATGCGGCCATTCGGACAGAAGAGCATTTCACGGTGAATCTAATGAGGATGTTGCAGCACAAGCAATTGCAGCTCTGGAAGCAGAGTTGCATCCAATAGTTTGCTTTGGGGAAACTGAAGAGGAACGCGACAGCGGCAAAGCTGAGAATGTTATTAAAGCTCAACTTAAGCCATTGCCGACTGAGTCGGATATCATCCTAGCTTATGAACCAATCTGGGCAATATCCAGAGGTGATCCAAATAAGCCTGCAGCGACATCTGAGGATGCTCAGGAAATGCATGCATTCATCAGGTCCCAACTTCCGGAAGATAAACGTGAATCGACCAGAATCCTTTATGGAGGTTCCATGAAATCCGAGAATGCCCAGGAGCTTCTTACTCAGCCTGATATTGATGGAGGGCTTGTGGGCGGCGCCTCTTTGAAACCTGATGATTTTAGGAAAATTGTTGAAACAGCAATTAAACTAACAACTAACAACTAACAACCTACAACTTGTTGTTAATTGTAAGCAAAGCGTGTTGTTAGTTGTTAGTTTTTCAGGACTTCCCTCGACAAGGTCACAGTAAACACTACCACGAACGACGCCACTCCCTGCCATACAATCAACATAAGTATGTGACCCAAGGCTCTGCTTGAATCAATTACTGTTTCGAGAATTGTAACTGCAAGCACTATGCATACAAAAAGCAATAAGTAATTTTTAAATACAACAGTCCATTTGCCTTTGGTTTTTTCGTAACTTTCACTAACACTTTTTATGACTCCTTTCTTTTGAGAAAGGAATATGATCCATGAGAATACAAGTCTGGGAAGTAGTATTACGGCTGGTATAACTCCTACTACCGGGATCCATATAAATGATCTGATAATCACCCATAGCGAAACGCCCAGCATTTGTACCAATCTTATTAAAGAAAGCCGGAAAGCCTCGAATGCATCTTTTTCCAATCCCAAAGCCAAAATTAAGAAATACGTTTTACTTAATACAAATACAACGAAACCCAAAAAGGAAAATATAAATAGAGCAGGGATTAGCTTTAGTCCAATAGCAATGCTTTGCGATCTAAAGAATTCTTCCCTATCTGTCTCCTGCATCTGATCTATTGCATCAGTAGCTCTTTGCGTTTCCGTCAAAAAATCTGTGAATGCCTCCTCATCACCTTTGCGCATACGTTCATCCAAAGCTTTATATCGATCATCGGATATTCCAATGGTCAGCAAAGATTCCCGAATGATTCTACTAGACTGTTGTTTATGTGCTCCATCTACTAAAAGATATAATGGAACAAAAACTATAGTCCCAAGCACCAAAGGAATCAGAATTCCCGTCCAGATTTTGCCTGACCTTTTTAGCAAATTTATGAAATCCAACATAAGAATATTTTAAACCTGAGGAGTCTCGTGTGATACCACAGGCGCAGGAGTCCCAATTTGACCGGCATAAATTACAGTAAATGCAGACCAGAACGCAATAAACAGATTGCTTACGACGTTGTCTAGGAACAACGAAGCAGGTCCCGTTAGAACTAGAACAGAAGAAATAATTGCCATCGAAACGAAAGTCACCACAGCCAACCCCACAAAGTTTAGAACAATAACAAGCCATTTTCCTTTCGTTCTCTCTATGCTCACACGCACGCTTTCACTTATCCCCTTCTTTTCCTTAAGGTAAATTACGCCTGCAAATATCATTCTTAGTGCATAGCAAAAACAAAAGAAAATTCCAATCACAGGAATCAATACAAATGATATGGGCATCACCCATAATCCAATTACCGGAATCCATATAAATGATCTGAGCATCACCCATATTCCAACGCCCAATAGTGGAAGGAAAACCCTAAGAGCTCTTTTGAAAGCAGTAGCTGCGCTTGAGATTTTTTCTATTGGAAGAATTAAGAAATAAGCATTCATAATTAAAAACAGCAGGACCATAACCAAGGCTGCTACTCCCAAGGTTACCGCAACCTGAAGCGTGAACATCGTTGCTGTGGGGCTTGCCTGACCATCCTTTGCGATCATCCCCAACTCTCCCATTGCTTCATCTATAGCAGCAGGATCTCCTTCCTCTATTTTTCCTGAAAGGTCTTCTAATCTTGTACCCACATCTTCCAAGCTTCCAGCTGGAAGACCCACATTCGATTTAACTCCAATTTGCACTGCTGTGGTTAGCAAAGCAAAAACAACAGCACCGATTAATACCGGAACCTTAAACTTAACACAGAAGCCAAATGCTTCCTTTAGCCTCGCAATAAATAAATTCATATAAAGGGGGGAATTGCGCGTCATTATACAACTGATGCGTCTGTTTAGGCAATTGGAGTAATGAAAGAAACAGAGGTTTCAGAGGAAACAGAGGAAACAGAAGAATGGCAAGTCAATCAGAAAGAATCCTCTGCTTCTTCTGTTTCTTCTGCTTCTTCTGTTTCTTCTATACTTTTACCCAATTCCCTCCTCCCACATTTTTTACAATACCTTTGAGCTCAAGAACAGTCAGAGTTGAGTTTATAATTGCTGATTTAAGAGCACTCTTTTCCATTAGATCATCAACTGATTGCGGCATTCCTGTCAGGGCCTCGAAGATCACTCCCTGAGACTCATCTTCCGGCTTAAAACTAACTTGAGATTTTTCTGATGCAATCATGCCCAATTCCTCCAGCACTTCCTTTGCAGAAGATACTGACTTTCCTTTACCTCCCGAGATTGCCTCATTACATCCAAAGTAGTTTTTATCAAATATTTGTCCCGGTACTATAAATACTTCACGATCGTAGTCTAATGCGAGGTCAGATGTAATTAGAGCACCACTTCCTTTGCCTGCCTCAAATACTATTGTCCCCAAAGAAAGTCCTGCAATTATTCTGTTACGCGCCGGGAAGGTGAATTTTTCCGGAGCCTGATCTAATGGGAATTCACTTAAAATCAATCCACCACTTTCGACTATCTCGTCTGCAAGACGTCTATTGCACGAGGGATATATTTCTTTGAGCCCATGACCCAAAACTGCAACTGTATTACCACGCTGTAACAGAGTTTCCCTCGCTACTTTTGCATCTATTCCCATCGCAAGTCCGCTTATTGTCGTCATTCCTGACCTTGCAAATACCGGAATGAACTCTTCGACCGCTCTTTTCCCATATCCACTCATCTCCCTTGTGCCCACACATGCAATACAAGGATTATTCAGAATTCCCAAAGAGCCCTTGTAATAAAGGAAAACCGGAGCATCAGGAATTTGTTTTAGAAGATTCGGATAATCGTCATCTTCAATAGTAATCAACTTGAGGCCGAGCTTAGTAATCTCCTTTTCATAACTCTCTGAGTTGAATTCCTTGAGTCTTTGGAGGCTCCACTCAATCGTATCACCATGGCATCCGAGCTCTTTGAGGAAATCGCGGTCAATATGCTCAAGAGCCTCATCTAAATCCCCAAATTTCTCTTTAAGAGCTTCGTGCCTCTTCATTGTAAGAATATTTAGCCAGGACCAGGTGAGAGTGGTGTTTCTTTTCATGGGCAGATCAGACTACCATATCTTGATAAAAGAATTGAGTATTTTTTTGGAGCTCCCTCTTGGAGGAAGTTAGGACTACACTCATATGCTAGAAGATACCATTATTCCCCAGATTCTAGTTGTTGCTTCATAGCTAGGGCCATGTCGCTTCTGGGATTGAAACTCAATACAGCTTCAACATCCTCCATTGCTTTATCGTTTCGATCTAAGTTCATAAATGCAGCTGCTCTTGTTAGAATGGCTTCCTCAAAGTTAGATCTTGCCTTAATAGCATCTGAAAGAAATCGTACTGCTTCATCAAAATTTCCAAGAGCTCCAAGACATCTTCCTTTGCGAAAAAGCAAGTCGGGATTCTCTGGTTGTGAACTCAAAGCCAAATCAACATCATCAATAGCATCGCTTGGATCGCCATTCGCCATATGTATATCTGATCTAATTCCACAATATACAGATGAATTGTTGGGCCATGTTTTTATTGCCATGTTTATATCAGACATTGCCTGGCTAGCATTTCCAAGTCTTAGGTGTGCTTGGGCTCTCCAACTATATGCGTCTGCACGCATCGATTCATTATCATCTTCATCAGAATCTATAACAATAGTGCTTTCACTTGTCACTGTGTCGTAATCCTGATTTTCGAGAGCGACAAGTGCCAGTTCACCATGTACCTGAATACTATCAGGATCAATTTCAAGAGCTCTTCTGCAATCTCTTTCAGCAGCATCTATATCCCCTTGTCTTCTATTAATAAGTGCTCTAAAGGCAAGTGATTCGGCATCTCTGGGATTTGCTTGTAATGCCAAATTAATTTCGTCAATAGCCTCATCTGATTGTCCCATCCCCGACAACGCAAGTCCTCTAACACGATGAGCTAATGTTGCAAGTTCACCTGTGGAAACAGATGCAAGGCTTTGATCGGCAATGGCAAGTGCCCTCTCAAAATTATTTGATGCACATAAATCCAATGCATGATACAGGCTATCAGAGCTGTTTGTTTTCATGAGTGTATTTTAGCATAAATTGATCTATATGTAAATATTGGAGCCACCTCCGGGATTTGAACCCGGGACCTACTCATTACGAGTGAGTTGCTCTACCCCTGAGCTAAGGTGGCGTGATTCTTACTGTGATGTAAACAATTGATTCTCAACCGAGCCTGTCTTCTTTCCCTGAGCTAAGGTGGCTTAGAAATGAATAATTGAG